>JANNXS010000335.1:0-50775 GCA_031409695.1 Hyphomicrobiaceae bacterium | reverse complement strand
GCGGTCATCAAGACCGGCGGGAAACAATATCGTGTTTCCGCCAACGACATAATTACCATTGAAAAGCTTGAGGGCGCTGATGGCAGCACCATTGAGTTCAACGAGGTGCTGATGATCGGCGGCGACGCCGGCGTTAAAATCGGTGCACCCATGATTGCGGGCGCGAAAGTAACGGCCGAACTTATCAAGCAGGCGCGCGGCCCCAAGGTCATCACGTTCAAAAAACGCCGCCGCAAGAATTCACGCCGCAAGCGCGGCCATCGGCAAGACCTGACGCAGGTGAGAATTACGGCCATTTCGGGCTGAAGGATTTAGAACAAATTGAACGGCTCATGGCTGCGGATCGCGCCGGAGCGAAACTAAACTTCGCGCCTCCCGGGCGGCTCCCGACAGGGACGTCGATAGGCGCAGAAAACGCAAGGACGCAAGACTATGGCACAGAAAAAAGCGGGCGGCTCATCGCGCAACGGTCGCGACTCCAACCCGAAGATGCTCGGCACTAAGCGGTACGGCGGCGAACACGTGCTTGCCGGAAACATTCTCGTGCGCCAGCGCGGCACCAAGATTCATGCGGGGCTGAACGTTGGTATGGGCACCGACCACACATTATTCGCGAAGTGTGAAGGCACCGTGGCGTTCCAAACCAAACGCAACAGCCGCGTATTCGTCATGATTAAACCTGTAGCGGTCACAGAAGCCGCCGAATAGGGCCAGGATCCCGCACCAGGGTCTGGCCATGAGCCAGGTCCGAAGCGGGCACTTAACGCCCACCCAAGATCTGATCGAACCCGAAAGGGGCTGGTGCACATCGCACCGGCCCCTTTTTCATTTTCCATCGCGTGGAATTTGCGACCGCCGCCTGCCCATCTCCCTGAGGTGGCCCATCTCCCTGAGGTGGCCCGGGCGGCGCTCGCAGGCACCACTTGCACCACCCCGAACCGGTGTCCGACCAGGCACCCACCACCCGGAGCCCGAGCCATGACCACGCCACACACCATGCCGACAACGTTGATGACGCCACGGCTGCGCTTGCGCGCACCGGTGCTGGCGGACGCATCGCGGATCGCCATGTTCATTGGGGCGTGGGACGTGGCCAAGATGCTCGCAAGGGTGCCGCACCCCTACACGGAGCAGGATGCAAGACAGTGGATCGCCGATCCCGGCCACGGCCAACATTACGTGGTGGTGCATGCCAACGGCGTCATTGGGGTGGTCGGTTTTGAAGCGCGCGATGCGTCCGGTGCGGTGGAACTTGGCTACTGGCTCGCGCAACCGTTCTGGGGTCGTGGCTTCATGACCGAGGCCGCGGCGGCCGTCATTCAGGCGTTGCGAGCGTGTGATGAAAACGCTGTCGTGACGTGCAGTCATTTCGAGGACAACGCCGCCTCGGCCGCTGTCATTCGCAAGCTCGGCTTTTTAGCAACGGGCGAGCGGCAGATGCACAGCGTTTCGCGCGGGGAAACCGTACGCTCATTGACCTATGGCTTGCCATCAGTGGCGCCGCGCCATGGCCGGCAGCACCAGACCGAACTCGAAACCGCAGGGGGCGTTCTATGACAGCTCTGTTAGCCGCGCGTTCCGCAGTTCAGCAAGCGAGGCCGGCCGCGGCTTTCCCCGACCTGACGCGCGACGAGGTGTTTATGATTGGGACGCGCCGGCTCTGGCTGCGCTGGCCACGCCCCGACGACGCGGCGGCGCTTGCACGCATCGGGGGCGATCCTCGCGTCGCGCTTAACGTCGCAACCTGGCCGATCGGGGCATCCGTCGCCTTGGCGGGTGAGCGTATCACCTTGACACGTGCCGCGAACGCAGCCGGTACGCGTTTCGCGTTTGTCATCGCCCGGCGCGACGCCTGGGCGGCGCCGATCGGTTTGATCGGCTTCAACAGCACGCGCACGGACGACGGTTTGGTTGCCACCGGCGGCTATCACCTCGACCCCGACCATTGGGGCCAGGGTTACGCGACCGAAGCCCTCACCAGCATCGTGTCGATGATCCGGCTCGTGACGCGCATTCGGGTGCTCAGGGCCAGCGTCATGCCACACAACATCGGCTCCGTGCGCGTGCTTGAAAAATCCGGTTTCGTGGCGGCCGGCGCGAGCACGCTCCTGTCGGAGGTCCACGGCGCCGTTCCGGTCATCGACTACACGCGACGCCTGAGTGGTCGCGCCGCAAAGTAAGCTGGGAGAACTCGCCCAGTTTGCCAGCACACATAGAACAGTCGAGGGGCCTAGCCCCCTCGACCCCCAGTTGCGGGCCAAGACCAGGGGCACGGCACTCGCAAACATGTACGCCTCGACAGGTCCATTCACCCGCTCGCGGACGAACCGTTGCTGGACTTTGCCCGTGGGGGTCGCACCGGTTTCGTCGGCAACCCATGACCGAGACCACCAAAGCGAACTGTAAATTCCTGGCGTATGTGGCGCGCGAGCTCGTCGGCAAGCGGGTTCAGACCTGATTTTGGCGCGTACAGATTGATCTGATACTCGGGCAACGGTGGCAGGTTGCTTTCGCTCCCGAGTTCATCGAGAAAATCAGGAATGCTGTCGCGCAGGCTAGCTCCGACCGCGATGCCAGCACTCACAGTTGCGTCCTGCGCCACCTGGTTTGAAACCTCGAGCACAAACCGCCAATCGAGCCCCGCCTGCCGCAACGCATCGATCACAGAGGGGCGGAACCGGCAGCTGCTATCGCCGACGGCGAGGGGCAACGGCGTCTCACGATGAGCCGCACTTCCCGGTGCACAAACCCATACGAGACGGTCAACCCGCATCGTTTCTCCGCCAGCCCCAACGCGCGTGTCAGTGGTCAACGAAAGATCGAGATTGCCGTTCCGAAACTGCTCCAGCAGAAAGAATGAATTGCCTAGCGACGGCGATAGGCGCACGCGCGGCCATGCTTTCGAGAAGCGTCGCAAGATGGGTGGCATGTAAGTTTGCACAATGTCGGTCGGCACGCCGAACCTTATCTCACCCTCGAACTCCGGGGTCGTCATTTGTGCGAACAGATCATCGTTGAGCGATACAATCCGCTGCGCCTGGGCAAGCAGACGTTCGCCACCGGGCGTCAGCGTCAAACGCCGATGACCACGATCGAATAACTGTTGGTCGACGGTGTCTTCAAGCCGTTTGATTTGAAGCGAGACAGCGGCCTGCGTCCGGTTCAAGAGCCGGGCGGCAGCTGTAACGCTGCCAGTTTCAACGACGGCTGAGAATGCGCGGAGCAGGGAGATGTCGAGGTCGCGGGACATGGCAGTCGCACCGGCTTGGCTGGCTGACTTGAGGGTTGGCAGACGTAACGACGGGCGGGAACGAGCCGAATTCAGACGCGGAAACCGTTTGGCGGTGACACACGGCTGACAAAATGTCTCTCACATAACCAACCGATATGCCAGACATTAAAAACATTCGATTTTTTTATGCTGCACCTGCGTCTAAAACGGGAATCAAGGACGGGCAACAACCCGATCGGCCCCAATGACGGGCAATTCGAACGACTGAGCAAAACCATGCGCAACACAATCACCAACAGCTACGTTTCAACCGCACCTGCAACCTCAGGCTCTAACAAGGGCTTCCTCGCGCGCCTTCGCGCCGCACTGATTGCCCGCCGTCAGCGCCGTTCGCTGCTGGCTTTGGACGACCGAATGCTGGCGGACATCGGCATCTCCCGCAGCCAAGCCTATGGCGAAGCCGACCGGCCTTTGTTCGACCTCCCAGAGCGCCATCGCTGATGCGCGCCCCCGGGCAAAGCGTTAGGCACTAAAGCGTGTCGGGCTGCGTCGGAATATGGTGTAGCCCGATTTTTTGTTCGCGCCGCCGCTCGGCCAGCTTTCAAGTATCGCGTACGTATTGGCGCGCAGCGCGGGACGCACATTCAGGCGGCTTAGCGAGTGCTCTCGCGAGCACCGCGTTGATCCCAGACCACCGGCAGATCAACCAGGCCACGGAACGCCCAGCCGCCAATGCGAGGCGTATTGGACAAACGCAAACCCTTCATGCGCCGAAACACTGTCGGCAGCGCCACGTCTGCAATCATGGCACGCGTTGCCCAGGCGCCAGCACAAAAATGCGGCCCTGCGCCGAACGCGATGGCTTTGGTGGTGTCGCGGTCCCCGCGAAACGTCTCGGGTGCATCGAACCAAGTCTCGTCGTGATTCGCCGCGGCAAACATCAAGAACACACGCGTCTCCGGCTCGAGCGTGATACCGCCGATCTCAACTGGTCGCGTAATTCGCCTGGGTGACATGCCGATCGGCGACATCCAACGCAGGAACTCATCGAGCACCTGCTGCCAGCGAATCCGCCCAGCCAAAACATCCGTTCGTTGCGTGTCGTGCGTGAGTAAGGCCCAGATGCAACCCGCTATCGCCTTTCGCGGCTCGTTCTGGCCGCCACTGATGGTCAACTTGATGTTCGCACGCACCTGCGCATCAGCCATGCCGCCGTGCACCATCGCGCTAAGGAGCGAGGCATCGGGCGTCTTACGCACAGACGGCAATCGGTCGTCGATGGCCGCATCAATGGCAGCCGTGGCGGCAACACATCGCTCTTCTAGAACTGGGTCATTGGTATAGTTGGAAATGCCCTCGATCATGGCCTGTGACCAAGCGTCTACATCGGCAAAGCGCGTGTTCGTAAGACCCGTCATTTCCTTCAAGCATTCACCAGCGAACGGCAATGCGAACTGAGCGACGAAATCCGTCGCCCCTGCCTCGGCGAAGCTGTCTAACAAGCGGTCGCAGTGATCCTGAAACCGATGCCTCCAAATGTTGGCAACGGCGCGTGGCGCGATCGCCGGCGAATAGACCTTGCGCTCAGCCATATGTGCGAGGCCGTCCTTGCGCATCATATTCTGACCCATGAGGCGGTTCATCAGCCCACCCGGTTGGTCTGAAGAAAACGTCTCAACTTCCTTTTCCCAATGAAACACGTCGTCACGGCGCGTGAGCAGGACCGCGCCCAACTGCGGAACAAAGGCCACCGGCGCGTTCCGTCGCAGATGCACATAAGCCGGATAGGGGTCGTTCCAGAATGCCACTGGGTCAATATCGAAACGGGGAGCAGTTGGCATCGGCGAACGTCTCAATACAAAGAAATAGATATCGCTCAGCGCGGTAGCATAGCATAGGGACGCTAGCTTTTCGCGTCACCAGATGCCGTTGAACTCGGACCTTTCGAATGACCCCGAAACGCGATTTTCACGATCTCATCGGTTTCGCCGCAGCCCTGCCGACGAACGGCGTCATCATGGCCATAGACGTTGGCACCAAGACCCTTGGGCTGGCGCTTTCGGACCGCACACGTATGCTTGCCTCCGGCCTTGAAACGCTTTGGCGAAAAAAGCTGACAAAAGACCTGGAGCGGTTGCTTCCACTTGCGGCCAAATGCGAAGTTGCGGCTTATGTGATCGGGCATCCGATCCATCTAGATGGATCTAAGGGACCACGCGCCCAGGCCTCCGCTGCCTTTGCCCGCAGTCTCGCAGCCGTTACCGAACATCCAATACTGCTCTGGGACGAGCGCTTTTCGACAGTCTCCGCCGAGCGGTCCTTATTGGAAGCCGATACGTCGCGAGCTAAACGCGCCGAAAAAATTGATATGGTCGCTGCCGTGATTATTTTACAAGGTCTCCTGGAGCGGCTTCGCGAAATCGGCAGAGTATCGCGCGAGCGGGAGCGCCTAAATGCGGAAACATCATCAAGTCTCGATAAAGAGCCTTGACGCACCATTCCTCTTAAGGCACGCCGCCCTTCTCAGTTCTAGCCAAGTAATGCGTGCGCCATGTCATCCGCTTTTTCTCTCGCCGGCAAAGTCGCCATTGTAACAGGTGGCAACGGCGGTATTGGTCTTGGAATGGCTCGCGGCCTAGCCGCGGCCGGCGCGGATATCGTTATTGCCGCACGTGATTTAGCCAAAAGCGCCGACGCGGCAACGGACCTGTCTCAATTTGGTACCCGTATCTCAACCGTTGGCGTCGATGTCGCCGACGTCGGCAGTTGCAACGATATGATCAGCCAGTCTCTTAAAGTCGCAGGCCGGGTCGATATTCTTGTGAACAACGCCGGCATAAACATTCGCAAGCAACCGCAAGACCTTTCTGCCGCAGAATGGCGACAGGTCCTTGCCGTAAATCTCGATGGCGCCTTCTATTGCGCCCAGGCGGCATACCCGGTCATGAAGGCAGCCGGCGGCGGCAAGATCATCAATATCGGTTCAATGCTGTCGATCTTTGGCACATCGTTCGCACCAGCTTATGCCGCCTCAAAGGGTGCAATCGTACAGTTGACCAAATCCCTCGCGACCGCCTGGGCAAAAGACAATATACAGGTCAACGCTATTTTACCTGGTTGGATCGACACGGACCTCACGCGCTCAGCACGCCAGCAAGTTGACGGCCTTCATGACCGCGTCTTGGCGCGCACCCCCGCAGGCCGTTGGGGCGCGCCGGGTGATTTTGGCGGTATCGCCGTATTTCTGGCATCACCATCGTCAGATTTCGTCTCCGGAGCGGTAATCCCCGTTGATGGCGGCTTTTCAATTCAAGGCTGATATATCCGCGTCAAATTCGGATAGCGCAACGTGTCGTTTACCGATTTTAGTTTTTGCTTATATCGGTGCTTGCTTAAACATCCATAAATCCGAATTTATGAGTTGAGTGTCGCAAAAAACGACGCTACTAAAAAAAAACCGCTCCGAATCTACTTCCGAGAGAAGACCAAATGGCCGTGAATGTCGACAAGATGTCCCTGAAAGAACTCCGCGACCTTGAAGCGAAGGTGGCCGCCGCCATCATTCGTGTTCAAGAGCAAGACCGGGCTGAGTTGAAAAGCAAGATTGATGAACTCGCAAAGCGCCACGGCGTGTCTGTTCCCGAACTCTACGGCATGGGTAAAGGCCGTGGAGCCGGCCGTGGGGGTAAAGTTGCAGTCAAGTATATGAACCCCGACAACCGTGGAGAGACCTGGACCGGCCGTGGTCGCCAACCGCGTTGGCTGGTTGCCAAGCTCGCAAAAGGCGCCAAGGTTCAAGATTTTGCACTCTGATGCTGACGGCGTCGGGTTGCCATGCAAAAATCTGGGCACGTGGTCTCACGCGTCCGGTATTTTTGCAACTCCAGTCCACGTGCACTGGTGGTCCAGGGGAAAGCCGGTAACGTAGGCCATCTGCCGAGCATTTTCGAAAGTCCAACGACGTGACCGATTCCCCCGAACGGCCCCCGGAAACCCAACCCGCGTCCCAACGTATCCGGGATCGGCTTCGCCGCAATAACATGTCTTTTCACGCCAATCACAATATCGCCGCGGCTATTGAGCCAGGCGACATAGAGGCGCTCCAAGACGAAGTCGCCTCGAAGATGCGGGCAGTCCTTGAGAGCCTCGTGATCGATGTTGAGAACGATCACAACACCCAGGATACGGCCCGCCGCGTGGCTAAGATGTACGTTAATGAGGTGTTTAGAGGCCGCTTCGTGCCAGCCCCGCCCGTTACGGAATTCCCGAACGCCTCAAGCTTGAATGAACTTATGATCGTTGGACCGATTACGGTTCGCAGCGCCTGCAGCCACCATTTCTGTCCGATCATGGGGCGGATATGGATTGGTGTCATGCCAAACCAACATTCGAACCTGATTGGTTTGTCAAAATATTCTCGGCTTGCGGAATGGATCATGGCCCGCCCGCAGATCCAAGAAGAGGCGATCTCACAACTTGCCGAAGTGCTGATGGATATGGTCAAGCCCGATGGCCTCGCAATCGTCATGGAGGCGGATCATTTTTGCATGCACTGGCGCGGTGTTAAAGACACCGGCGCCAAGATGATCAACTCCGTAATGCGTGGCTCATTCTTGCGAAATCCCGCACTGCGCCGTGAATTCCTCGCGCTGATTGCTCCAAAGGGCTGAACGTCCATGCTCGTCCGTTGCCTCTACGCCAGCCGTGCCACCAAAGCATTGGGAGACGGCGCGCTTGACGCGATCCTGCGGCAGTCACGCAAAAACAACCCAAGACGTGGCATTACGGGGATGCTCTGCTATGCCAACGGTGTGTTCGTGCAGGCGATCGAGGGCGGGCGTCGCGAGGTTTGCGCCCTGCTCAACCAAATCGTCACGGACGAACGTAACACTGGCGTTGAAATCCTGCTGTTTGAAGAAATTGTAGAGCGCCGGTTTGGCAATTGGACCATGGGCCAGGTGAACATGGCCTCCGTCAACTCGGCCCTGCTATTGAAGTTTTCAGAAAAAGCCGAGTTGGATCCATTCTCGATGCCAGGTACGGCCACCATGGCACTTCTTCACGAGATCGCAGAGTCGGGTGCCATCGCCCAACGCAACGCGTGACAACCTGAGCCGAGGATCGCCGCACTCATCGGTTGCGTCACAGTCCATGTGCGGCCGCCGGCACAAACAGCGCGTCAGGCCTCCGGTCAAAAAATGCAGCTTAAATCGTCAAGGTGTGTGGGCTTTCTCGTTGCCGACCATGACAATTTTTTGCCAGACTTTCTGCGACAGGTTGGTCGTCAACCGCTCGATATCTGCAACAGCATCGGTGACAACAGCATCGGGCAAACTCTGCGCATAGAGAGCCGCGACCTTGGACGTCAGCGATAACATCTCCGAACAGTAATCGAGATAGCGAACCAATTCGGCCGACGTCATTGTACGAGGCGGCGAATGCTGTGTCGGGGGGAGGGCTCCAATGACGGCACTTGGGTCCTTGGTCAGCTGATGCATGTCGATAACGTGGACGATGGAGCGCAACTCGTGCAGCGCCGTGAGCGCCCGACGCCGTTTAAGACGCTCCTCGACGGTTGCTAGAAACAGCAGCAATGCGCCGGTCAGCACCAGGATGTTCATTGACGCTTCGACACCCTGCAGCAGGGTGAAGATGTTATCCGCATTGGTTTTCGTAAAATCAATGTACGGCAAAATTTTAAAGAGCAACCAGATGGCTGAACAAATCAGCACACCAACCGTCGCCCGCAGCACATAGTTGCGGGCCTCGATCTTGCGAACGCGGGCGTGTGTTTCGCTCGCAATACTGCCGAGTTCCGTCCCCACGCGAGCCAGGCTCGCCGTCGGAAAGCGCTCTTCGATCCGAAGCCTAAGCAGATCGATCGTCGACACGATCTTCGCCGCGTCAAGCGTGCGGTAGTACTCATGTCTGGTATCGTTAGGTGATGCCACCATGGCCTTGGGCCTCTCGTTGAGCCTAACCGCGTCCAGATCCGTTGCAAACCAGCTGCGCGCGGCGAACGCAAGAGGCGGCTGGACTTAGCAGACGTGTCGCGTCACAGGCTTCAAGGCACCGATCCGAAGCATCCAACAGGGCGCACCATGGCTCTCTCACCCGCAATCAAATCCGCACTCGAAACCATCACCACGGCGACCATCACCACCGTGCTTTTGAAGAAGGGCCTGCGCAACGTCTGGATCCGAGGCGCAAAAGCCATCGCACCCGGCTATCCGCGCCTCGTCGGTGAAGCCTTCACGCTCCGCTTTGTCCCCTTCCGCGAGGATCTTGCAACGCCTGAATCCTGGTCAAAGCCAATTTCAACGCGTGGCGCAATCGAAGCCATGCCGGCTGGCGCAATCGCGGTTGTCGACGCCATGGGCAACACTGACGCTGGTATTTTCGGTGATATCCTTTGCGCGCGCATGCAAAAGCGCGGCGTTAAAGCCCTTATCACCGATGGCGTCGTGCGCGATCTCGCGGGCGTGCTCGGGACAGCATTGCCGGTCTGGTGCCGAGGTGCCGCCGCACCCGCATCCGTCACGAGCCTGACGTTTGTTGAGTGGGGCCTGCCGATCGGGTGTGGCGGCGTCGCTGTTTTTCCAGGTGACGTCATTGTGGCGGACGGCGACGGCGCCGTTCTCATTCCACAGGCCTTGGTCGAGGCCGTCACGGCCGAGGGCCTCGAGCAAGAGCGCATGGAAGGCTGGATCATGGCCGAAGTGGAAAAAGGCCTAGCCCTGCCGGGGCTTTATCCCATGAACGCTGAAACAAAAGCTCGCTACGAAGCGAGCAAAACAAAGGCGTGAATTGGTCGGTGACAAAACGCTGTCGCGTACGGATTAACCCACTAGAAATCATGAGCCACAAAGTAATCAGGCGGCGGCATTCCCCCCGGAATAGCCGCCGCCCGATCTCTGTCGCCAGCTATTCTCGGCGCCAGAATCTCAAGACAAGCCCATGCCATTTCTAATTTCATAAATCGCGGGTGACCGCCACAATTATCTCCAACTTTCTCCACCGGTCATCTACCGCAATCATGCGGCCCACTTCGATTGAGGTGATCCAGCATTCGGAAGACAGGCGCACCAAATCAAGTGGCGCATGCTTTGCCGCGCCAATGATCAAGTGTGTTGTGCTGTTGCTATATGGTGCTCAGCCGTGATGGTTGAACGGTGCGCAACTGAGTGGCATCCGCTGTTGCTCGACTACTGACAGCACGAGCCGCAAGCGAAACGTACACGTAAAGCATCACAAACAACGACCAACTCATGTTGTTGCGCTGCAGGATCGTTACCTCGGCCGTGTTCTGCATCAAAAAGATCGGCACATAGACAAAACACAGCTGAAACAATGGTGCTTTATCGTCTCGATACAACAAGCGTACCGCAAGCCAGGCAAAGCGAACGAACATCGCGGCCATGGTAAAAAATCCGACAGCCCCGAGTGCCAGCCAAATTTCGATGTAGCCATTGTGAGAATAGAACGGCTTGAAATTCAGCCGCTGCTCGATAATCTGTACGATGAAGTTCGCATCCGTAAAAAAGGCGTCATAGCCGTAGCCAAGCCAAAAACGCTCGCCTATGAAACTTACCAGGATCTGCCAAAGGGGCAGCCGGGAAGACAGGGTTGCGTCTTTGCCAAAGGATGTCAGCAGCCCCATCACGTCGTCGATCGAAACCGTGAAGGCGATATAAATCAATGGCGGCGCGAGCAGGATGCCAATCAAGGCTGCGTTGGCAACGATGAAACGGACAAACCGGCCGACCGTTAGCAACAGAACCACGCTCACAACGATCACGAGTTGCGACGTGAGTGAGCGCGAACCGGCCAACAGGATCGCGTTGAGAACGAGACCACCTGCGATCAAGCCGTTGCCTCGGAGCCCCTCTCGCATCAGTATGACAAGGCAGATCAGCACACCGAGGCCGCACATCTGGCCCATGCCGTTTTTGTGTACCCAGGCGCCACTCCAGACATTAACGTACTCACCCTCGCTCATCCGCCCCATCGAGGGCACAAAAAAAATTAAAATGAGACTGAGAGCAGCCGCGATCGTCGCGGTAATTCCAAGAAGGCGCAGGGCTGAACGGCCCTGCACTTGGGACGCAACATAATACCCAAACAGGGAGCTACCAATGAGGGTGATCGCCCGTTGCGTGGTCTCGGCAGGGTTGATCGACCACAGCGCCGATAAAAGTGGCAGGAGCAGAAACGCCACCATAAGGGCTGTCGCAGCAAGTCCGCGCCGGAAACTCAAGGGATCGCGCAGGAGTGCGAGAACAAACAGACCATAAAACGCAAAATGCGTCACGCGATAGATGGCCGAAATACCATCTGTGCCCGGAAATAAAAGACGCAAAAGGTCTGTCCAATACAGCAGCGCCGCAGCCAGAAAGAAGCCTGTCTCAACCGCCGACATTTGAGCCCGCTGGCCAGGCGATATGATGTCACCAGGGACAGTCTCGAACGTGCTGATATGCCGGAGGGCAACCATGGCCGGTGTTTACTCTCCGTGTTGCGGGCGCAGCTTTCAACCAGCCTCATAAGCAAATCCCGTACCCACACGGCCGCCCTCGATGGCACAGAACTCGCAAGAACCGGTTGGAACAGTCGGTTTGCACAGTCGGTTGGAACCAGCCCTCAGAACACACACTCGAGTCAAGAATTCACCATCAGTTCCACGACCGAACTAGAGCGCATTCTGATCTCATAAAATCGGCACGTGCTCTAGAAGTCCCTGTTTTGACGTATTTTTACGACGAACCGGTGCCCACCTCGTCGGAAAATGCTCTAGCAAACAGGTGCTGTCGCATCCCACAATGGATTGGGCTGTGCTGAAACCGAACGGAGACGCCTGTGCGCCGCCTAAGCCTTAACCGCCGGGCAGTGCTCACCGGCCTGGGCGCAGCCGTTGGTGCGCCAGTGGCGGCGGGCGCGGCTCGTGTTCCCGTTGGCGCGGCTGCCAACCACTACATCCTGCCAGACAACGCCGCTTACCGTGCGGCGCTCGCCAAGCATTGTGACGTGATCGTTGCCGAAGGTGCTATGAAGTGGGCCGAGATCCGTCCGGACCGCGAGACGTTTAACTTCGCGGCAGGTGACGCAACTGTGGCGTTCGCTAGCACCCATGGGTTGCGGGTGCGCGGGCATACGCTCGTGTGGTGCGAAGGCAATCCGGCTTGGCTGCAGACACTTGCCAACGCCAGCGAGGCCGAACGCGAGTTGCGCCGACACATCGTGCGGGTCATCGACCACTATCGTACACCGATCGATGATTGGGATGTGGTCAACGAACCGATTGCGGAAAAGCCGCGCTCGTCGACCGATCTTCGAGATGGGGTTTGGTTGTCACGACTGGGGGGCCGCTACATCGACACAGCCTTTCAGATCGCCGCTGACATCGCACCCCGTCAGCGCCGCGTCATCAATGAGTATGCAATCGAGGCCGCAACGCCGCGGGACAAGCTGAAGCGCGAAGCCTTTCGGCGCTTGATTCTTGAACTGAAGGGGCGTGGCGTACCGCTCACCGGCGTCGGGTTACAAGGGCACCTTGATGGCGCATCGGAAATCGACAGCGACGGTGTCTCCGCGTTTTGCGCCGAGATGGCACGTGCCGGCCTCGACGTGTTGATAACGGAACTCGACGTCAACGATTTCCATCTGCCCGCCGATATCGTCGCCCGCGACGCAATCGTTGCGAAACGCACCGAACAGTTTTTGACAGCCGTGTTTGCGGGCTGTCGACCAAAACTCATCTGCACCTGGGGTATCACTGACAAACACACGTGGATGCCCATGTGGTTCAAGAGGCGCGATGGGCTTGCCAATCGGCCCCTGCCGCTCGATGCCGATCTCGCAGAAAAGCCCATGCTGCGCATTCTTCAGCGCTTCTCGAGCGGAGCCTGAAACGCGATGCTGATCAAACAATCCATGTTGTACATGATTGCCAATGTGGCCGCGGCAGTGATCGGCTTTAGCAGTGTGTTCGTGTTGACCCGTCTTGTCATGCCGGGAGAGTACGGCCTGTTTGTTGTCGCTGTTGGCATTGGAAACGTCTGCGCAACGGCCCTCTTCACGTGGTTGCGCCATGCTGTCCTGCGGTTTCAGTCGGAAGCGGACGCCGACGTGCGCCTCTCGGCGCTGAGCGGCTATGCCCTGACCCTGTTCGCTTACCCGATCGTGTTGCTGATCCTGCTCACCGTCTTCCGTGTTCCCCTCGAGAAGGCTGCGGCTGCGGTCTTGTTTGCAAGTTGCATTGCCCTATTTGAGCTGGGTCAGGAGGTGTTGCGCGCGCAGCAGCGCGTACCGCTTTATGTGTTCGGCACCGTTGCCCGTAGCACACTGACATTTGCCTTTTGCATCGGTTCCGTCTTGCTTGGTGGCGGAGGACTTGTCCTGGTTGTGGCCATGGCTGCTGGTTATGCCACTGCCGCGCTGTTGCTTTCGCCGCGCATCTGGTCGCGACCACGCGTGCCGCCAACCCGTGCAACGATCATGAAACTCGCGCGCTATGGCCTGCCGATCACGCTGTCTGGCGTGTTTGTGGCGCTCACGCTCGCGTTGGATCGGTTCGCGTTATTTGCTCTTGTCGGCACGGACGCGGCGGGCGTGTATGGCGCGACGGCAGACTTCGTGCGCCAGTGCGCCATTCTTCCGGCCATCAGTGCCAGCCTCGCAATCGCACCGCTCGCTGTCTCAGCTCTCAATCGTGACGATACCGCCGCAACAACACGCCACCTGGCGGACGGCCTCGAGCTACTCATCGCGGTGATGCTGCCAGCTGTCGTCGGTCTAGCCATCGCGGCCCCTCAAGTGGCGGGAACACTCCTCGGCCCTGACTACCGCGCGGCCGCAACGGGACTGATCCCAATTCTTGCCTTGGCGATTTTTGCCCACACCCTTTCCCAGCAGTACGTGCAATTGAGTTTTGGGCTCGCAAACAAGCCGCAGCTCTACATCTGGCACACCGGCGCGAATTTCATCGTCAACCTGATCCTCATGGTACCACTGATCCAGTGGTTCGGCCTGACCGGCGCGGCGATGTCTCTGCTTATCTCAGAGTGCTTCGGCGTCCTACTTGGTTTTTTCCTGACCCGGCAGGCCTTTACACTTCCAATCGTGCCCGGGCGCCTGGCGCGTATTCTAGCGGCCGTCGGCGTAATGGCGATGGTGACGTCGTTTGTGCAGTCCCTCGGTGTTCGGGTTGACGTTCTTGGGCTTTTGCTTTTGGTCGGCTCAGGCGCGTTTGCCTACATAACAGCAGCCGTCCTCTTCGACGCCGTCGGTGTACGCCAACGCCTTGGCACGTTTCTCGATAGTTACGCACGCCCGCGTCCAACAAGCGGCACGGGAGAAGCGTAATGCCGACCGTACCACACGTCGTCATTGGGATTGCCACGTATCGTCGGCCAGCGGGGCTGCGCCGTCTGCTGACCAGTTTAGATAATCAAACATTCGACGATGGTATGCGCCCAAAACTAACGCTCGTTGTCATCGACAACGACGCTCAAACGACACTGACAGTTGACGACCGGGCAAGTTTGCACCCGCTAATGTATCGGATCGAGACCGAAAAAGGCCTGGCGACAGTGCGCAACGCGTGTCTCGATGCAGCTCCAGCCGACGCTGATTTCATTGCCTTCATCGATGACGACGAGTGGGCCGAACCGAGCTGGCTTGGCAGGCTTTTGGCGATGCAGGCCACCACAGGCGCCGACATTGTCCAGGGCGTTGTCCGACCTGCCTATACAGTCCCAGCCCCCACCTGGATGCGCGAAGGCGGATATCACGAGGTTGGCCCCTTCACGGACGGCGCGCCCCTCAATCACGGCGCCAGCGGCAATGTTTTAATCCGGCGGACTACGATCGCCACGGCCGACGCTCGATTTCGCATCGACTTTAACCGCTCAGGCGGCGAGGACGTGGATTTCTTTGATCAACTCCTGAGAAGCGGCGCGCACATGGTCGCGGCGAACGGCGCCGTGGCACATGAGGACATCCCACACGACCGCATGACACTTCGCTGGATTGTGCAGCGGCGATATCGCACCGGCCATACGCTTGGACTGATCGCGCGGCACCGGGGTGGCAGACTGCTGAGGACGCTCAAGGCCCTGGCGCGTATGAGTGCCGGCGCCGCACAGACGGTGTTCGGCCTGGTCACCACGCGCACCCGTGCCGTACGCGGCATCACCAACATGGCCTGGGGCGCCGGCACACTTGCTGCCCTGTTTGGACCCGAGCAGCAATCATCTATAAACCACTATTGATCGGTATTTTATTCAAGTTATATGAAATATTCAATTCGCCAGATGAATTCGAATTAATTTTTCGTCTGTATTGGTTCTGCCCAGCGGTGTGGTTTTACGCCGGAATTATGAGTTGCGCACCCTGTGTGCAGCTCGGATCGAGAGGGCAAGAATGGCAAATCTAGTTGGCACGGGAAGTAAAGATGACCTTGGCGGCGCCGATGTCGAAGACAACATCAAAGGTGAGGGTGGCAAGGACACTCTTGCCGGCGGCGACGGCAAGGACGCTATGTGGGGTGGTGGTGGCAACGACACCATGTCGGGCGGCAACGGTGACGACGTCATGGTCGGATCCAATAAGGGCGCGACCAAAGTTGACCTCGGCGGGTTGAAGATCGCTGAGAACGTCAGCGCCAAGATCACATTTGAGGGTGAATCGGCCGGTTATAAAAACGTGCTCGGCATGTACAAAATCGCCGCTGACGGCACCATGTCCGACGTCAAGATTGTGTTCGCCAACGCGTCGCAAAAGGGCTCCGGCGGTGATCTCGTTGGCGGCGTCTCGAGCAAGGATTTCGACCTCAAGGCTGGTGAAAAGGTCGGCTTCTTCATCGTCCCTAACGGTTTCGACCAGAAGGGCCAGGACAAGCTCTTCAACGACCCGAACGGTAAATGGAAACTGGTCGACATGGACTCGACCAAGGGCGGCAAGCCTGGCGTCGACGGCAATGCCGATAAGTATCACACAAAGCTCGTCTATGTCGGCGCTGACGGCAAAGAGATCGACATCAAGAGCCAGTACGGCAATGAAGTGTTCCACGCATCGAACAAGTCCGGCTGGCTGAACGCTGACGGCTGGAACCACGTCAAGAACGGCACAGATGTGCTCGATGGCAAGATCAGCCTTGGCTTTGAAGATCTTTGGAGCGGTGGCGACAAAGACTTTGATGACGTGCGCTTTACACTCGACATCGGCGTCGAGAACGTCGCTGCACTGTCGACTGGCTCCGGCAAACTTGCCAAGGGGCCTGACAATGACACCATGGACGGCGGGACAGGCAATGACGTCATGTACGGCATTTCCGGCGACGACGTGATGGACGGCGGCGCTGACAATGACAGGATGTCCGGCGGCTCGGGCAACGACGTCATGACCGGCGGCGACGGCAACGACCTCGTTATGGGCAACTCTGGCAACGACCGGTTCATTGCCGATGCAGGTAACGATCGCATCATCGGCGGCTCGGGCTTTGACACACTCGACTTCTCGGGCTGGGGCCGCGCCGTCAAGGTTGACCTCAACGCAAACGTCGCTGTTGGTGCCGGCACCGACTACGTCAAAGGCGTCGAGGCCGTCACGGGTACGGCGTTTGACGACGTGCTCGGCGGCAACAAGGGCAATAACACGCTCGATGGTGGCGCTGGCAATGACGTCCTGCGCGGCCGCGCTGGCGCCGATACGCTAACGGGTGGCGACGGCGATGATACGTTCGTGTGGTTTGGCAAGGATCTCGGCGGCGTCGACCATGTTACGGACTTCAACAAGGGCGACGTGCTCGACCTGCGCAACATCTTCAAAGGCGCCGAGGGCAGCGACGTCGTGCAGGTGACAGAGGGCAAGGATGGCTTGCACATCGCAGCCAAGATCGGCGACAAGTTTGTCGACGTGGCCATCCTGGATGGTGTTCACGGTCTCACAGCCAACGATCTATTCGCCAGTGGCGCACTGCTGGTCTGAGGTTGTTGTCGGCAGCGCTATAGATGTTGGGCGTCCTGCGGAACGGCAGGCGCCCAATATTTATTTATGCGATAAATTATCGTATAAAAATTTAATATAAACAACAGATAATGCACCAATGGATGTCTGTAATATTTTTAAAACTTGCTGCTAAAAACATAATACGATCATCAGCAGGTTCGCGCCTTCAATTTAGGGGCGTTTGGCCACGGCGCTCGTTCTCAGCAGGGCACGATAGGAAGGACGGGGCGTCAGCATGGCAGTCATTAACGGAACGAGTGGGGCGGACTTCATAAAGGGGACGCTCCAAGATCAAATCAACGGTCGCGGCGGCAACGATACGATTGTCGGCAGCGCCGGTGATGACACGATCGAAGGCAGCTCGGGTGATGACGCAATCGATGGCAGTGACGGCAACGACTACATTCTCGGCGGTACGGGCAACGACTTGATCATCGACGGCGCCGGCAACGATCTGGTTCTGGCCGGTGAGGGCGACGACATGATCATTGGAAGCGCTGGCGACGACCGTTACGAAGGTGGCTTTGGCTTCGACACGCTGAATTTTTTTGGTGCGACGGCTGGGCTGACTATTGACCTGAACCGCGGCACCGCCACTGGTCTTGAAACCGGCACCGACACCTTCAAGGATATCGAAAAGTTGATCGCATCCGACTATTCCGACAATATCCGTGGCTCAGTCGGGAACGACGTGATCGATGCCGGCGGTGGTCGCAACGTCATTCGCGGCGGGCAGGGATCGGATGATATGACCGGCGGCGAGGGTTCTGACACTTATGTCTGGAAATCCTGGGACGTGGTTGATTCGGCCACAGGCGAAAGCCGCGGTGTCGACGTCATCCACGGCTTCAATAGCAGCAACGACACGCTCGATCTGCGTAGCGTGTTGAGTGGTCTGAAGGGCTTCGACTACAAGAGCAACCTCGACGCCTACGTGCACCTCGACGATGTCGAAGGCGGCACGATGGTGCGGGTCGACATGACAGGCACGGGCAAGTTCGTTGACATCGCCTTGCTGGCCGATCTGCACACGGGCGGCGCAACAGCTGCAGCCTGGGCGAGCGATTCGCCGTTGCTTGCCTAGAGCGCACTACGATCCTTCGGAACCGATACGTGCTTTATGTCTCTAATTGGTCGCATTTTTACGACGAACCGGGAAGCCCCTTCGTCGGAAAATGCTCTGATCGCGAGGCGGCTAGCGCGTCGTCATGACACGCGGCACGGCATGGTATAGCGCTTCCAGAAAATGGAGTGCCTACCATGACCGTGCCGCCAGCGTCTTCACCTCATCCGCCGACGGATCCTCAGCCTTCGGACGCGGCAATTGACCCCCGCCCTTCGATCAAGGCCGAGCGGCGTGCGCTACCGCGGAAGTTCTATGCGTCCGCAACGGCAGCCCAAGAGGGCGATGCCTTCCAACTGTTGCTCGATGGGCGCAGAGCAAAGACCCCCGCACGGCGGTTTTTAACCGTTCCAAATGCGGTGATTGCCGAGCGCCTCGTTGCGGAATGGGCGGCGCAAGAGGTTTTCATCGATCCCTCCAGAATGCCACTGACGACCTTAGCCTGCACGGCCATTGACGCTGTCGCGCAGCAACCAACCGAGGTTGCCGCTGAGATCGTGAAATATGCGGGCACGGATCTGCTGTGTTATCGGGCTGACGCGCCGGAAGGCTTGATCGCGGCAGAAGTCACAGTTTGGGACCCGATTCTCGATTGGGCCGCACGAGACCTTGGCGCAATCTTCGCAGTCTCAAGCGGACTGGCGCACGTGACCCAGGCGCCAGCCGTCACCGAACAAATCGCCAAGGCCATCGGCACACGCCACGCCTTATCGCTTGCGGCCCTCCACGTGTTGACCACGTTGACCGGCTCGGCGGTCCTCGCACTTGCGGTCGACCGTCGCCACCTCTCGATCGCGCAAGCTTGGCGCGCGGCGCACATTGATGAAGACTGGCAAATCGCGAAGTGGGGCGTGGATGCCGATGCCGCCACCCGACGTGCAAAACGGCAGGAAGAGGCGGCCGTCGCAGCCTTCGTGCTTGGCGCGATGGGTCCATGACCAAACGTGCGCCGCGATTGGCCAAAGAATGTGTGGCTGATCGTTGCCCGACCCTGTCACAGTTCCGCTGGAGCGCTATGGCAGGTAAGGCTTAGCGGCGTGTGGTGCGGCGCGAGGCGTGGGGCAGATGGAATTTCTTGGCTGGCTCTGGTGGGCGTTGGCAAAGCTGGTCGGCGCCGTGTGGTCCGTCGGTTGGTTTTTGCTCGGCGGCTGGGTGGTGACCCTGGCTCAAATCGCCGTCATCGGCCTCGTCGTCTACGGCTACAAATACGGCTGGCGGCGCGCGCCAGTCGAAATCGCGCGGCACGCCAGGACCTTTGGCGGCTTCCTATGGGCGTGGATGCGCGCGCGCGAAATGACATCCGGAGGGCGGGCTGCCAGCGGGAAAAGCGATGCACGCGAGGTCGTCCGCACGGTTTACCGAAAACAGGCTGGCGACATCAACGTCTCGACACTGTTATCGATCGTGGCCCTGTTCGGCCTCGGCGTGGTTGCGCTGACCTGAGCCAGCGCACAAAGCATAAGGCGCTGGGCAAAATCGAGCCTGCGGGCGTTCAGCGGCACAGATCCTCCCAGCATCCACGCATGCACTGCGTGAAGGCCGACCGGCACGATTGGGAATAACCGCATGATGTCCGATAGTTGTAGTAGCAGTCACTACGGCAGGCGCGACAGGCGCGTCCTTGAGCAAGCAGAATAGGTTTGTCGAAAAAAGATTGCGCGGGTGGCCCAAGGTTCATGGGCGCGGCAGAAGCAACGACTGCCAAAGCAAAGAATGCCGCGGCGGTTGCAAGAACGGTGAAACGCATGTGGGTCTCCTAAAGCCTACGCAGACCTGCACCGTAGCGGGACAAAACCGGGGATGCAAAGTCCGGGAGATATGGTTGGCGACAGCCAACAAAAAGGCCGCCACGGGGGCGGCCTTTGCATTTGCACGGTGCATCGACGGTCAATTGGCTCAAACCAGCCGCGTCGGGCGCTGATCAGAGCCGGCCAGGGCGGAGAGGCCGTGCTCGAACTTCATCAGCGACTGCAACACAGAGTCCCAATGGTCGTCGGAGTATTCGGCACGCGCGAGCTCTGAGCGGTGGGCGACGATGATGCGGTGCTTTTCGACCTTGGCTGGGTCGAGGCGGCCACCGCCCTTGTCCTCTTCAAGCTCCATTTCCATCCGGTTGATCAGGTTGTCGTAGGCGGCGCCGGGCAACATCACCATGACAACTGTCATAGTCTTCAGCTTGTCGGCGAAGTCATTCACCGCGGTGGTCGCGCCCGGACCTGTCATCAGGGTCGACGGAAACTGGCCGCGGGCGTCGTCAATCGACCGCTCGAGGCTTTTCATGGCGGCGGCCATGGGACGTTTCAAGCCATTTTCATCGTGGCGGAGCACGAGATCCAGTGATTGCCAGAGACGAGCAACTTCAATCTGGCCATTGTGGCGCACGAGATACTCGATTGTGGAGGACTGTTGGCCCATTTCACTGGCGAAATGCTCAACCAGCTGGCGGTCTAGTTCAGCATCCATTGACACTGGCTGTTGAACCGGCCGGTGCTGCACGAAAGCTTCACGCCCGGCATCTGTTTCGGCTAGCGGCGGGATGCCGAGGTCCTGCATTGGCGGCAGACCGAAGGGATCGTCGACCGGCTGCTGCGGAGGCGGGGTAGACAGACGCTGCGGCGCCGCTACGTAGCCAAGCTGAGGCTTCGATTGCGGCGACGCGTGCCCTGGCAGCGCGGCTGGAGAGGCAGCACGCCCGTTGCCGGCATTGAGCGATCCACCATAGGCCGCGGACTGCGCGTTGTGTCCGGGGCCGGCAAGCTGAGCTGCCGACGATGACGTGCCGAGCAGCATGCGGGCGCGCAACCGTGTCAGCGTCTTCACAAAATCGGTGTGCAAGAGATAATGGCCATCGCGCGGGGTCGCCGCAGAATCCCGCAGATCCGCACTCGCCTTGTAGTTCGATGCCTGCACCAGACGCATGTTCGAGCCAGCGGTGAGCACGCGGCGGGCCTTGCGCAGATCGGTCTTCTCTTCAAAGTCGCTAAGCCGCAGCTCCGATCGGTACCCCGTGTCATTTGGATCTGGCCAGGGATGCAGGTGATCGAGAACGTTCTGCGCGCCAATGGCGATATGATAGTTCAATTGAGCTTGCGTTTCCGCGCCATGTTCCGGCAGCAGTGCAACCGACACGTCTTTCTCGAGCTGCGCCAATTCAAGCTTCTTGCCGATGTCTTCCTTGAGAAACTCGCCGTGCTTCTCGAAGGCTTTATTGCCCGCGATCGAGAGGTATTCGAAGAGTTCAGGGCGAATATAGTACCGGCCACGGTTCCGCTCGTCGCGGAACACGGCATTGATTGTGGCCCCCGCATTCAGCACGCGGCCAACGATCAACTGCCGCTCCGGATCGAGCTCGGCCAAGTCGACGATGGCTGAGTATCCAGGCTTCGCGGTGTCGGCCTGCATGGCTTCGATCGCGACACGCGCGTTTTCAAATCGCGACGGCAGAAGTGCATTATCGATGATCGCTTCGAGCTGATCGGCCGAGCGCGCCTTGTTGGTTGGCACGTCTGACAGTGGCGAACGAACCGCATTGGCAGCAAACAAACCGGACATGAAAATCAAGGCATCGATCGCAACCGCAATCGCCAGTGCCAGATAGGCAAGGCGATTGCCATCCTGGAAGGCGTTCCAAGTCACAACGAAGCGGTTCGCCTTGTCGTCACGGTTGAGTTCAATAAAGTTGACCTTCTGGCGCAGGTCATCGGTATCCTTGGAGGCGAGCCCCGACTCCTGCACGCATTTGCGCGCAAAATCAAAGAGTGCGTCCGCGGTCTTGTACTGGTTCAGTTTATCGCCACCAGCACAGCTGCCAGTGAATGTTTTGATACCGTCGTTCAACGAGAACACGCGGGCGGCGGACTCAGCCGCGCCTTTGGGGTCGCAATCGATACCGCGAACGCGATCCTTGGTCGCCGGATTGGTGCCGATGGCCGTTACCAGCTGCACGCACTGACGTTGGATTTCGATCAGACCATCCGCGCGCGGCTGCTGGCGGAACTCCTGGCGCGCCTTTTCAAACACCGGAACCATGCGTGATGGATCAATCTTCGATAGTGATTCTTCGCTGCTTTTGGCTTCTTCCGCGAGTTTGATGCGGCTTTCCGCCGTTTGAGCTTCACCCTTCAATTTGGCGAGATCACCGTCGAGACCCGACAGTTCACGTTCGATCTGCACAATGCGAGTTTCAGTCGCTTGAAGTTTCTTCTGCGGCTCACGCAAGCGTTCCTCAGCAATCTTGAGTTTTTCGCGAAGGCTGTCCTCCTCAGTTTTCCGCTGACGGAACATCTGGCCGCGGCCGATCTTGCCGGTGCCCTCGACGCCTTTTTCCTCGGCCAGCACCTCGACACGTTTGGCGTCGACTTCTTTGATAGTTGCCTCAACGACTTCGCGCTTTTGCGTGACGTCTTCGACCATGCCGGGACGCTCGGACTTCAGCCGCGCCAACTCGTCGGTCAAGCTTCCCTTTTTGTTGCTGAGGCCAGCTTGGCTCGATTGCGATGTCGCGATTCGCTCTTGTTGTTGGGCAATCGACTGACGGCGCTGCTCCATTTGCGTGTTGAAGTATTGCTCAATCTGGCCGCGGCTTTCGTTGGCAACGCGGGAGAGCAGCTGCATTTGCTTGTCGTATTCGTCCCAGCCCTTTGTGGTGAATAGATTTTCAGCTTCGGTGAGCTGTCGTGTTGAAATCAGATTGCCGATGTCTGAGACGATGCCAGCCACCTGATTCTGAGCCCGCAATTCGGCGGCCCGCTTGCGTTCATCCATTGGAAAAATGGTTGAGAACAGGCTGTCGAAGGAGAAGAATACTGAGGTCGCCATACAGGCAAGAAACATGATCCAAAGCACCGACGACTGCACCATCACGCGCATGGCGTCGAAATAGCCACGCAGGGTCGTCATCTTGGACGCGACAATGAACAGCCCCAGCAGAACCAACCCGCCCGAAGCAAACCACGACATCACGTAGTCACCCCTCGGATTGAGCATCAGCTTTGACGCCCAAGTGGCAGCAGCAACGACTATACCCAGGCCAAGCGCCGTCATGGCGACCATTAGCCCCCAGTCTTTCTCGGTTTTAAAAACCCCGTTCGCGGTCTGCTGGCTCA
The DNA here is from genome assembly GCA_031409695.1 of Hyphomicrobiaceae bacterium. Lineage (GTDB taxonomy): Bacteria > Pseudomonadota > Alphaproteobacteria > Rhizobiales > Hyphomicrobiaceae > JABFRJ01. The sequence continues at coordinate 27,308 of JANNXS010000335.1, read as the reverse complement.
TGCCGGTGGCAAAGCTCTCGCCGATCAGCCACGCCACGATCAACATCACACCCTGGATGCCGAAAGTGATCATGCCGGAGAGGATTGGCTCACCGGTAAAGTTCCGCATGCCATCCCAGGTCGTCCAACCCGAGGCTGCCGACAAGATGATGCCGGTGGTGGCGAGGAGCCCAAGCTGCCAGTTCGAGAACAAAATGTCCTCAACGGCGCGCGAGATGCGTTTGAAGAACCGAGTCCGTGTCAGAAGCCACAACGAAAACACGAGGGTCGCTGCCAGCAGCATGTTGCCCGTGAAGACGGCTTGCAACTTACCGAGCAGACCCTGGAAATCGAAACCACCCATCACATTCTCTCCCACCCGGGACTGGCCCCCAGTGTCCTGCCCTCTTGAGGGAAAGCTGACAACGAGAACGCCTGACTTAGACTTTCGTTCGCACCAGAATTCGTCCGACCTAAGGCAACACCCTGAGCCTGGCGCGCCACACCACGTGTTTTTTCAACGGCTGTTGAGAAACACCACCACCTAGAGCCAGCAAATCAACCCAACAAAAACCCAAAACACGCAGTTACCGGCGCTTCGTCTCACAATGAAACAATCCAGCTGCTTCCTGAAGCGATTGCATTAACGGTCCGCTAACTCACTTGGGTGTAGAACTAAAATATTCGCGCTAGAGTTGAATTTGGTGCGGACCCACCACCTCGGGCACCGTTTAGTGCCTGTCCTGTTTGTTTCGCGTCAGGATCTGTCCAATGTCATCGCCAAAATTGCCGCCGCGCGTCGCCTGTTTCAAAACACTGACGAGCCTCGGTGCTCTCGCCCTATCGTTGTCCCTTACAACCGGCAACGCCAACGCCCAATTCATCTGCCAGCAATACGGCGGTGCGGGCCTCGGCGGCAATGCTACGGCCGGTGGGCTGGCGCTCGCGTGCGGCGAAAATGCCAACGCCAGCGGCACGGGTTCAAACGCGCTTGGAACACTAGCGCAAAGTTCCGGCGCCTATTCTGCAGCGTTCGGCTTCTTTGCCAAATCAACTGCTGACAATGCCTCGGCCATTGGGTCTTACGCACGAGCCGAGGGCGCCAACGCGACCGCCATAGGCGGCGCGGCCACCGCAACTGGCAGCGATTCGACAGCAATCGGAACATCATCTGAGGCGCAAGGCAACAATGCGGTTGCCATTGGTGGCAGTTCCAAGGCTCTCGGCACCAACTCGACGGCAGTCGGTAACACCGCGACAGCCGACGGCGTCAATGCCACCGCCATCGGTAACGATGCGCAGTCACGCGGCGACAATGCAACAGCCATCGGCCGCGCATCGCGCGCCACCGGCCAGAGCAGTACAGCGAGCGGCGCCTTGGCACGCGCCACCGGCGATTTCTCGACCGCAATCGGCACCGATGCTCAGGCGACGGGGACGGGATCTACGGCCGACGGGGCCAGCGCCGCAGCAACGGGTTCGGACTCGGTCGCTATCGGCCGCAAAGCCCAGGCGACCCAATCGCAGGCAACGGCGTTAGGCCAAGGCGCTGCCGCAACCGGTCGGCAGGCCACCGCAACCGGCAGCACATCGCAGGCAACAGCCGATGGCGCATCTGCCTATGGCAACGGCGCCGTCGCAAATGCTGTCGGCGCAACTGCAATCGGGCAGGGGGCGAAAGCCACTGCGAGGGGCGCGGTTGCGGTCGGCGTCGGTGCCAACGGCGGCGGCACAGCTGTCGGCGAAAATGCCGCCACATCTCCTGATGGGGTTGCCTTTGGTCGCACCGCTTCGGCAAGTGGTGCCCGCACCGTCGCCATCGGCGACACAAGTGCGGCAACTGGCATTGGTGCGATCGCGCTCGGCAACGGCGCTCGGGCCGCGCAAGGCAACGCCGTTGCCATAGGTACAGACGCTCGCACCACCCGTGCCAATCAAATCGCGATTGGGACCAACGCACAAACCGTCACCATGGGCGGCATCCCCTCGGCCGCGAGCACAGCCGCTCAGTCTGGACCAACCGGCCTCGTCACAACCGACGCCAACGGCAACCTTGCCAGCGATGGCGGCGCGCTGCAGCGACAGGTCTCAACCAACACAACTGATATCGCAGATTTAAAGGGTCGTACGGGCGCAACCGAGGTTGACCTCAGCGCCCTCAAAACCAGGATGTCGACAGCTGAGGGCAATATCTCAACGTTAAAAACCGACGTTGGCCAAATAAAAACGGATGTGGCGGCGCTGAACACAAAGGTTGCGGCTATTGATACGCGAGTGGGCGCCGTCGAAACGAAGGTCGATCAATTCGACACCCGTATCACACAGGCTCAATCAACGGCTGACGACGCCAAGACGGAGGCCAAAGCCGCAACCAATGCCGTTTCTGGTTTGAACACCCGTGTCGCAGCCGTTGAGACAACAGCAAACGACGCAAAAGTATTGGCAGGACAAGCCAATTCGACCGCCAACGATGCCAAGGTCACGGCCACGGAAGCCAAGACCGCTGTCACGAAACTTGACACCCGTGTCGCAACCAACGAGGCGAAAACCGACGCTGTTGAAAAACGCGTCACAACCGTCGAAGGCACTGTGACGCAAGTCAAGACCGACACGGCCACCAACACACGAGATATCGCCACAACCCGCAAGGACGTCGCATCGTTGCAGGGCGTCGCGGTCAACCACGAGCAGCGTATCACAGCGCTTGAGGGCCGCTCGTTCGACGAAATCGCCAAAACGAACCAACGTGTCGATGCCCTCGCGGGCAAAACCGACAGAGCACTCGAGGGTGTTGCCATCGCCATGGCCATCACCAACCCCGTCTTGCGTGGCGGGGATTTGTTTGGCGTCACGATGAACCTCGGACTTTACGACGGTAAAACTGCGATTGGCGTCGCCGGCATTGGCGTGCTGTCAACGGACGCCTTTGGCAATGGCGAGACCCTCTCGTTCACCGGCGGGATCGGAGGCGGCCTCGAAAAAGGCAATTTCGGCGGCCGCGTCGGTCTTAATCTGTCTTGGAAATAAACACGCGCTCTTGGCAGTCCAGCCCAATAAGAGAGAAACCCGCATGCGCAAGTTTCTGTTCATCATCCTTCTCGGCATCGTTGCAGCCGCGTCAGCCCTAGTGGTCGACGCTGATGCCCGCGACAAAGTCATAGCAGGCATCACGCGAGTGAGCGCACCCACTGAGACGAAGCCAAAAATCCCGCCACAACAGGTGTTCTTGGTCCGCACGTCCCTTAGTGCACTCGCGGACGCCAACCGCTCGGGCAACTACTCGGTGTTCCGCGATCTTGCGGCACCAAGCTTCCAGACCAAACATTCGGCCGCTGATTTAGCTCTGATCTTCACTGACGCGCGACGCCGCCCGATCAATCTTGGCCCTGTCTTGATGCTGGAGCCAACAACCCTGGATGCAACCCGACCAACGGCGGAACAACTCCTGCTCACTGGCGCCTTCATCTCAGGATCGGATCGAATTGCATTCCGACTGCTCTATGAGGGGATTGGTGGCCACTGGCGCCTAGCGGATGTGGGGATCGCGGTAGATCTCGAAAAGCGGTAAGACGGGAACCCCTGAGGCGCGAGAGCAAGACATGGGTGCGCGGGCTTTCCCCTACGCCTCCCCACTGGTTTGGAACATGCTTGCTTCCATGGCGCTCTTTGCGTCACGGCCAGCCCAGACGACGAACTGGAATGTTTGATAGTAGCGCTCCACCGCCTCAAGCGCGACCCGAAGCATCGCTTCGCACTGAGCCTGATTGGCGTTGGTCCCATTCAGCATCAACGCGTGTCGGTACATAATAAGGCCGTCGCCAGCCCAGATATCGAAATGACCAAGCCAGAGCTGCTCGTTGATCTGCGCCACCAAACGGTAGCACTCGGTCAGGCGGTTCTCGGGGATCTTGAAGTCAAAGGCACAAGCGAGGTGCAACGATTCAAGGTCATCGCGCCAGTTGAGCGAGACGTGGTAGTCCGTCCACGACCCTGTGACGACGAGCGTCAACTCATCGGGGGCCGTCCGTTCCGTGGCCCACGCATGTGATGCCGCGATGGTCTCGACGAGATCGACCGGGTGCGCATCCGCGCGTGCAAAGTCCGTGACGAATGCCATTCCTGCCCTCGGGTCGCAGCGACTGTCCTGCACGTATCGGCAGGTGAGCGAAGGGGTAAACTGCGTCGCGCCGCCCCTGCAAGCGAGCGACGAGGTTCTCCACGGGCAAGTGGGTCAGCACCCGCGAAAGGCCGCAAACTCGGCTGTTCTGCACAGGCTAAAGCGTCGAAGCTGTGGAGAAGAGAACGTTATTAGTAGCCCCCTCGCGGCAACCCCGGGGCGGAGCCACAGCACCCTTGTTGAGCCGCAGTCTCACACCGATGGCAACAGCTTCGATGGCATGGCCGCCTCGAGAGACGCGATCCGCGCCTCAAGCCGCTCGTTCTCTTCGCGCGCCTTCACGGCCATCGCTTTGACTGCCTCGAACTCTTCGCGCGTGACGAGGTCCATATTGGCAGCGAAGCGATCCGCTTGGCCTCGGGCGAAAGTCTCAACTTCTCGTCGCGCGCCCTGGGCGAGGCCCGCTGCGTCGGTGAGCAGTTTTGCCAGTTCGTCGGCGAAGCGATTGTTGGTCTGTGGCATGGCGGGCCTCGTGCCTGGATCATACACATTGGTACCGAGCACATGTGCTCTCGGCTCACGCGCCGCAAGGGGGCACCCGCGTGCGGATGGGGCAGACGGCCCAAGCGGTATCCCCGGCTCATGCGCTCTGCAGCAGGGGTAAGTTCACAAGCAGGTTTTGAGGTTTGACTTTCACACGCTTTGCCTTCGACATAGCCAAACCGAGATAAATGGGCTTGCCCTTGACCCGTTCGATCAAGCCGCGCTCGTCCTTGAAACGCATCCGGAACAGCCCCACGATCTGCGCCATTTCATCGATACTGACCGGTTTTTGCTCATAGAGTGCGTTCAAAATCTTCGTACCCTCGGCGTCAAGCCCGATATGCCAGCGCCAATCGGTGTCTTCTATTTTCGGGCGCGGCTCAATCATCACCTCAACGCGCTTCATGTGCGCCAGCCACCGCTCCAACACGCGCGCAAAGGCATCGAGAGCCGGCTGCTCAAAACGAAAATCGACAACCGTGTCGAAGCGATCCGAGCGGGCCCAATAGAGCTGCTCGTTGTCCTCATTGAGCACGTCGAGCGCAATCTGGCGCTGGGGTGTTCCGGCCTCGGCAATCAGCTGGGCAAGGCCCGTCTGCCCGCTGGCTGCCTGCATCTCAACGATCTCCTCGTCAGCCAGCATCAGCCGACCACCCTCCGTCGATACGGTCTGGTCGCGGAACAACAACTCGGCCGCGCGCAACTGCATGGGATAGCGGCAATCCTTCATGATGTTGGTTGCGATCAGGTGCACTATTTGATCAAGAAACACCGGCGGCAGCGTCATCGGCACTTGTCCGCTGACCATGGCGAGATATGTGCCTTCGATGGTTTTGTGCTTCGCCAACGCATCACGAAACGCAAGGATAACCCTGTAGGTGTCAATTGCATCGGGGTCAGCAATGGCCGCAATTTCCTCCGCTGATACCGGCCGCTCTGGATCGGCAAGCAAAGCCTCGTGGAGGCAGATTTCATGGTCGTTGCTTTCCTCGACCGGGTGCACTTCGGGGCGCGTCAGGTACGCACGCACGTAGTCCGGCGTCACCTGCAGCCAGCCGTCAGCGTCCCGCGTCACAAGGTGCAAACCGGCGGATTTCCAAAACTCACGCGCCATGGGGCACCTCGTCTTCGGCATCCGGCTCAATCGTCCAGACGCGGGTATGGGTAGGCTCGCCCGACGGTGGGGTGATCTTGCGGAACTCTTCCTTGATCGCGCCAGCCGCGTCGAACAGCCGACGGACCGCAAACACAGTGTTGATTGGGACATCGCGACCGAGGTCGGCGACGAACGCGATTTCGTCCCGCGCAGCCGCAACGGCATCATCCGGTGTCGGGGCGCCATAGAACGCGAACATGTGCGCGGCCAAAGCCTGCACGGCGGCGGCATGCTCATCAGCCGTTGCCTCGCCAACGGTTGCAAATGTCGAGCGGCCGAAAGAGGTCAGGCCGAGAAAGCCGTTGGCAAACGCCTGTTTCACTTTACCCGTTGGTGGCGCTTCAAGGTGGGCAAATCCAAATGCACCCGAGCACGCCCACTCGCCGGGTTCAGCCGCGCTTTCAAACACACGGGGATCGGTGCCGTCGAAACGGACAGTGCGCAGAAGCTTGATCATCTCGGCACCTGCACGTGTGGCAGAACCGAAAACACACGTGCAGCGCTGCCATCGGCGGGCTTCAGCAGCATACTACCTGTGTCGTCGAGCCCGAGCACACGACCGCGCGCACCGTCGATATCGACATCGGCCAAATGGCCCTCGGCGCGAAACAGCCAGTGATCGTGGATCGGCCGAAAGCCATCGGTCTGCCACGCATGCAGCCAAGCCAGCAGGCGTGTGGCCAGCGCTTCGATGAGTTCCGTACGCGTCACGAAGGCACGCTCCCCCCGCAGTGAAGTTTCATTTGGACGCTCGCCCGGTTCGCCGCGCTGCTTGGGCGATATGGCGAGTTCGATACCAACCACGAGCCAGTCGGGCACCCTCGACCCGTCTCGCGTTGGCGCCGCCAGCGTGATCAAACCGCACGCGGCACCGTTCACCAAGATCACGCCCGGCCAGCGCGATTGGATGGCCATTTGCGGCGGTCCCAGGTGACCGAGCGCCTCAGACGTGGCGGTGTGGGCGAGCGCCAACATCTGGCAGGCCTCAGCGAGTGGCACCTCTGGTTCAAGCACCAGGGCCAAAGCCATCTGGTCGGTCGCTCGCGCCCACACGAGATCGCCAGCACCGAAGGTGCCAGCACCTGCGCCAAGACAGGCCTCAGCTAGCGGACGCAACGGAGCACTCACGGCATGGCCGGTGAACAGCGGCGGCAATTTCGGATCGGGCAGGTGCATCGGCAGTGTGCTGCCACGATGTTAGGCTGCGGGCAAGCGGATCAGGGTTAGCCCTCAGTACAGCGCGAGCACCGCGAGCGATGCCAAGCTGAGTGCCGCCCAACCGGCATTCCGGCGCTGGGCTTTAACCCACGCCAAGGCGTGCCCGGGCAAGCGGCGCCAGTCCAACGTTGTCAGTGCCATCAGCGCGACGCCGCACAGAAGGCCGAGCCCCCAGGCAAGCCACGAGGTGCCGCCGACAATCTGATCCACGCCGCCCGCGTGCGCTGACGCCGACATGAGGCCACACAATAAAAAGCAAAGGCGCACAGCCATGGTCGGGCTCCCGTAAACCTTCGTCGCATAGCGGACGCCTCTTAAGATAGAATTAAGGACAGACTTTTGGGCAGATGAGCCTAGGCGCCCAAGACACAACCCGTGCTCACACGCGCTTCTTACGCGCCCGCAAGTCGAACACGCCCGCTAGCTGTCGTGGATCATCTCCGACCGGGAAAATCTGCGTCTTCTGGACTTTTTGCGTGCCCGTGGTCGGCAGCGCATCAAGGAACAAAATCCAACCCGGCGGCTTGTAGTAGGCCAGACGGGCATTGGCGAAGGCAAATATCGCATCGGCCAGCGCTGCATCTCGCGACGCGCCCGGCATGGGCACAATGCACGCAAACACCTCCTCCTCGCGCACGTCGTCCTTGACCGCGATAACCGCAACTTGCGCCACGTCTGCGTGCGATTGGAGCACGGCTTCAATCTCGGCTGCGGCAATGTTTTCGCCGGAGCGGCGGATGATGTTTTTCTTGCGATCGACGAAGTACAGCATGCCCGACGCGTCGCGCGTGACGACGTCACCTGTATGGAACCAGCCGCCGCGCCACGCCTCCTCGGTTGCCGCTTCGTTTTTCAGATAGCCTGAGAAAAACCCCCGCCGCGGCTGATCGTCCGTATGACGCACGAGCAATTCGCCCTCAACGCCAACGCTCACATCACGATCTTGCGCGTCAACGACACGGGCTTGCAGCGTCGCCGTCGGTTGGCCGAAGGCGCGCGTGTCAAGGCACCGCTCCACGCCCGCGTTCCAGAAACAGCGCCCGGTCTCCGTCATGCCCCAGACCTCGATCATGGGAAAACCGAACCGATCCTCGAACGCCTTTTGCAGCGCCGGTTCGATGCCAGCCCCGATGCCAAAACGCACGCAGTGTGTCTGCTCCTCGGGCACAACCGGTTGATTGAGCAGGGTCGGCGCGACAATGCCGAGATAATGAATGATGGTCGCACGCGATTGCACGACCTCCTGCCACCAGCGCTGCGGCGAAAACCGCTCAGGCAAGACGAGGCAGTTGGCGGTCAGGATCGCGCACGTCCCCGTCACGGCCTGATGGTTCATATGGAACAATGGCAATGGATTGTAGAAGCGTTCCGCGCCATAGCGCACCTGCGCCTGGCCCTGCCCGCGCGCATAATCGCCGCCGGCGTTCAGATAATACAGGTTGGTCAGGACACAGCCCTTTGGCCGTCCTGTGGTGCCGGACGTATAGAGCAAACCTGCTTCCGTCTCAAGAGATGGCGCGCCCGCCTGTGGGGCCGGGCGCGACGGTTTTGGCAAGGCAGCTGGCAACGCAAAAGCATCGACGACGGGCAACGCCTGCCCCGTTTCCCGCAGCCGATCTGCGCCAACCTTGACGAGATCGCCAACGCGCGCACTGACAACAACCGCCAGTTCCGCCTCCGAGTGGGCCATCTGATAGAGCATCTCGTCGTGGCGATAATCCGGATTGATCGGCACGATGCCAACACCCAGCGCATTCAGCGCGAGATAATGAAAGAAAAAGTCGGGCCGCATTTCGAGCAGCAGCGCCACGCGATGGCCGTGCCCATAACCAGCGGCGGCGTAGAGCGCTTTTAACCGCTCCACCTCGCGCTGGACCTCGGCATAGCTGAGCTCGCGTCCCTCGGGTGCGTAGGCCCGCTCGGGGCGCGCGACGACGCACAGAAACGCGTTGTCTGGATGCCGCGCTGTTGTCGCCTGGAATGCATCATACACCGTCGCTGTCATGGTCCATCTCTCGCCACTGCCAGCAAGGTTTATGGGCAACGTGCGCGTGTCGCAAGCGGCGCTCGGGCGCGTCTCATCTGAGGCAGTCGCGGGCACGGGCATAATGCTGCAGTGCATGTGGTGGACGTCAGGGGCGAGAGAGCAACTGTCAAAACCAGTCTCCGGTCCGTCTCAGAGCGTGGCCGCGATCCGGGCATGGATCAGCCACTTGCGAGACGAGAGCGAGTGGAGCGACATGGCGATCTCTCCGACGCAATTGCCCCGGAGCCGAAGTCACGACGGTCAAGCCTTCAGAGCGCCGAAGTGTCCGCTTTCGACCGTCGCGTCAGGGTTCACCCCATATCCCGGGACAAGCTGTTAGCGCGAAGCACGTGCGCCCCAGGTGCTTCGCTGCATCGCTTGCACCTTTGCCGAATGGGCCGAAGCGCCATCGATGTTCGAAGCGGTAGCACCGTGATTGCGCGGGAGGGGCCCATTTTCGCCTTATGATTTCAATTTTGCAGCCGCCTAAGGATGAAATTCCTATAAAACAGATAAATGGGAATTAAAATCTATTTAATTGGCATTAACGGGGCTATTTTTGGAAAATTGTGCTACGATACTCCATCGAGCGAGGTCGAAATGCAGCGCGCAGTACCAAACGACAACAAGACAACCATCCAGACGTCGCCGATCAAATTCGTCGTCCGGCTTGTCGACGGCGGGCGGTTCACAGTGTCTGCATCAGTCGGCAGCAGGGTCATAGATGCCATCCGTGCCTATGGCTTGCCGCTCAAAGCCGAGTGTGACGGGCGTTGCTTCTGCGCCAGTTGTCACGTGCGGGTTTCTGGCGAATGGGCCGGTCGGCTCGTTTTGCCGGACGCCGAAGAGGTGACCACGTTGCGTAAATTGCACGGCGCAGGGCGGACCTCCCGTCTCTTCTGCCAATTGGCGCTCACACCCGATCTGGATGGCCTCGATTTTGAAATCGATCCGTCAAGCCTTGTCCCGCAGACACATTGGGTGGCTGGCTGACCATGGCGAGCTTTCCGATTTTCCTGACTGTTCACGACGTACCGCCATTAGTCGTCGGGGATAGCGACTTGGCCATTGCAAAGGTGCGCACGTTGCTGCTCAAGGCGCCACGTGTAACGCTCGCCGCGCATATCTCGCCGCCAGCACTTGCCGGCCGGATCGCTGCGGGGGCGATCAACGTCATTGCAGCACATCCTGCGGAGGCCGATGTTCGTGGAAGGCCTCTGGTTATTGCAGCCACGAGAGATGATGCCGAGGATGTTCGCATCTATCAAATCGCGCGGGCACTTGGCGTGCCAGTCAACGTGCCGGACCGTCCCGAACTGTGCACGTTTACGCTGGGCGCCTTCGTCGATCGGGGTGATGTGACCGTCGCCATCTCGACGAACGGCACAGCACCTGTTCTCGCGACACTGCTTCGCGCAAGACTGGAGCGGGTCCTCGATCCCCGGCTTGGCCGTGTGGCGGCCATTGCAGGTGAGTACCGCTCAGCTGTCGAACACCGCGTGCCCCGCGGCGCACCACGGCGCGCGTTCTGGACTAAAGTCGTCTCCGGCGCCCCTGCCCGTGCAATCCTCAAAGGCGACGAGGCCGAGGGCCGCCGGTTAGTCGACGGCATTCTTGCCGGGGTCGAGACCACGAGCACCGGCGGCCGCGTCATCCTCGTCGGTGCCGGGCCGGGTGATTCTGACTTGCTGACACTCAAAGCTGTCCGCGCCTTGAAGTCGGCAGATGTAATTCTTCACGATGCTCTCGTCGATGCAAGCGTGCTCGATCACGCGCGGCGCGAAGCGCTCGTCGTCAATGTTGGCAAGCGCGCCGCCGGACGCGCTATGCCACAGGACGACATCAACGCGATGTTGGTCGACCTTGCTGGTGGCGGCAAAATTGTCGTCCGCCTCAAGGGCGGGGATGCTCTCGTGTTTGGTCGCGCCGCCGAGGAGATCGCAGCGGTCCAGAGCGCAGGCATCGCGGTCGAGGTCATACCGGGCATAACCGCGGCGCAGGCGTGTGCCGCCGAGGCGCGCCTGCCGCTGACAGTGCGTCAGCGTGTGCGGCAGGTCTCCCTCGTCACTGGGACCGCAAGCGATGGCGAGCCCGACCTCGATTGGGATGCACTGGCACGGCCAGGGCAGGCATTCGCAATTTACATGGGAGTCCGTACCGCTGACCGCATCACCGCGCGGCTTGTTTCCGCTGGCGCTGATCCATCGACATCAGTCGTCATCGTTGAAAATGGCGGGCGGGCAAACCGGCGGACGGTCGCATCCTCGTTGCTCGATCTGCCAAGCGCCATCAAGGCGAAGCACATCGTCGGGCCAGCCGTTGTGTTCGTCGGCCTCAACTGGGCGGACGCCGGCCTGACGCCACCGGTGGGTGTTGAGTGGTTCGCAACGCCTGCGAAAGTGGCTTTACCGCGGTCGCTCTCGCCGATTGATCATTTCGCACTGTCATTCTGAGGTTTTGACATGACTGCCTCTTTGCCGAAGTCAGCGCCGTTCTCGACCGACGAGATCGACACTTTGAACCGTGTCGTCGGGCGTGCAACCGCACTGCAGCGCAACTGGTTGTCGGGCTTTCTTGCTGGTATCGATGCGGCCAATGGCACGGTTGGGCAGCTCGCGGCGCCGCCGCGCGCCAAGGAGACGTTGACGATCCTCTACGGCAGCGAGACCGGTAACGCCGAAGCCCTTGCTCTGAAGGCGCGCAAAGCCGCTCAAAAGCTCGGCTTCGATGCACGCCTTCTCGACATGGCCGATGCGAACCCTGATCAACTCGTCAAGCTGAAGAACGTCATCGTCATCGTTGCGACCTGGGGCGAGGGAGATCCGCCGCAACGCGCGGCAAATTTCATAAAGTTGCTCACGACCGTCGCGGCACCGCGCCTGGATGGCGTGCGCTTTGCGGTGCTCGCGCTCGGCGACACGGCCTATGTGAACTTTTGTGCCACCGGCCGCACCGTCGACGACCGCCTCGCCGAACTCGGAGCTATCCGCATCGCTGACCGGTTTGATCTCGATCTCGACTTCGCCAAGCAGGCGGCCACTTGGACAGAGGCAACGCTGACGGCATTCGCACCTGCCGATCACGCGCCAACGACGGCAACCGTCGTACGTGTTGATTTCAAGACCGGCGCGCACATCGAAGACCATGGCGAACCGGCGTTCGACGCCGAGAACCCGCTCTCAGCCGAGATCAGAGAGGTCGTCAATCTCAACGGTTCAGGGTCGTCAAATGAGACTTGGCATGTGGAGTTTTCCACTGATGCTGCCGGTTGGAGCTATGCCCCGGGTGACGCCATTGGCGTGATTCCGCAGAACGATCCTGACCTCGTCGCAGCGCTCCTTGAAACAGTAGGTCTTGGCGGCGATGCGGTGCTGCAGCGCAAACTCCTTACAGAGCGCGATGTAACGACGCTGACCCGGCCTGTCGTCAACGCCTATGCCCAATTGACCGGCCGTACAGATGTCGCCGCTCTTGGGGCCGTCGACAAATTCGCGACCTATGCCGCGAATCGCCAGATCATAGACCTCCTCGGCGAGCACCGCGAACAGCTGACGGCCCAGCAGCTTGTCGGCTTCTTGCGTCCGCTACCACCGCGGCTCTACTCCGTGGCATCGAGCCCTGCAGCTCATCACGGCGAAACGCATCTGCTGGTTGGCGCTGTGCGTTGGAACAGCCATGGTCGAGGCCGCAAAGGCGTCGCCTCAACATGGCTCGCCAAAAGATCTCTAGGCGACGCCGTGAAGCTTTATGTGAAGCCAAACCGCCATTTTCGGCTGCCGACTAACCCAGCACGGCCAATCATCATGATCGGAGCCGGCACCGGAATCGCACCGTTTCGTGCCTTCATCGAGGAACGCACAACGTCAGGCGCGAAAGGCAAGAGCTGGCTGTTTTTTGGCGCGCGCAATTATATGACCGACTTCCTCTATCAGCTCGAATGGCAGGACCATCTTGCGTCGGGTGCGCTGACCAACATTGACCTCGCGTTCTCCCGCGACCAACCAGAGAAGGTTTACGTGCAGCATCGTCTGGCTGCGCGCGCCGAAGCCCTGCGTGGCTGGGTTAAGGACGGCGCCACCATTTACGTCTGCGGCGATGAGAAGGCTATGGCACGCGATGTGGACATCGCGTTGACGAAGATCCTTGGCGAGCAGGCGCTCGAGGATCTGCGCTCGTCGAACCGTTATCTTCGCGATGTTTATTGAGCAACGACCATGACCGACAAGCGCACCAAAAACGAAAAAATCAAAGAGGCGAGCCAACATCTTCGTGGTGGGATCGCCAAAGGCCTGGACGATGTTGCGACAGGCGCCATCGCCGAAGACGACCAATATCTTGTGCGTTTTCACGGCACGTATCTGCAGGATGATCGTGACGTGCGGGGGGAGCGCACAAAGAAACGGCTTGAAAAGGCCTACAGCTTCATGATCCGCGTGCGCGTCCCAGGTGGCGTGGTGTTGCCGGCCCAGTGGCTCGCGCTGGATACGATCGCGTCTGACTACGCCAACGGCACGATGCGGCTCACGACCCGCCAGACGTTCCAGTTTCACGGCATCATCAAGTCCAACATGCGCAGCACAATGCAGGCAATCAACGCCGCGCTGCTGGACACAATCGCGGCCTGCGGCGATGTGAACCGCAACGTGCTCGCAACGTCAAACCCGCATCTGTCGACGGCACATGCGGAAGCATTGACACTGGCACGCGACTTCAGTGAGCATCTATTACCCAAGACCGGCGCTTATCATGAGATCTGGCTCGACGGCCAGAAGGTGCGGGATATCGTCAGCCAACCCAGCGACGAAACAGAACCAATTTACGGCCGCACATATCTGCCGCGCAAGTTTAAAGCCGTGGTGGCTGTGCCGCCATTCAACGACGTCGACATTTTCGCGCACGACCTTGGCTTCATCGCCATCGTCGAAAAGGGCCACCTCGTCGGCTGGAACGTCACGGTGGGTGGCGGCATGGGAATGACACACGGCGAACTCGACACATTCCCACGCACCGCCGATGTGCTTGGTTTTTGCCGCCCGGAACAGGCCATTTTGGTCGGCGAACACGTCGTCACGGTTCAGCGCGATTGGGGCAACCGCGAAGTCCGCAAGCACGCGCGACTGAAATACACGATCGAGACCCACGGTCTCGACAAATTTCGGGCCGAAGTCGAGCACCGCTGCGGTTTCAAGCTTCAAGTGCCGCGCCCATTTAAGTTTGACCGCACAGGCGACGAACTTGGGTGGTCGAAAGGCTCGGACGGCAAATGGCATCTCGGCCTCTTTGTCGAGAACGGCCGCGTCAAAGACCGACCGGGCCATGCGTTGCGGACTGCATTGCGCGAGATCGCCAGTATCCACAAATGCGAAATGATCTGCACCGCAAATCAGAACGTGATCGTCGCCAATGCAACAGCGGCGGCAAAGAAGAAGATCGATGTCATCTTGGCTCAACATGGAATCTCTAACGCCACCCCGTCTGGGTTGCGTCGCAACAGTATGGCGTGCGTCGCGTTGCCGACCTGCGCCCTTGCGCTGGCCGAAAGCGAACGCTTCCTGCCGGAGCTCGTCACAGCACTCGAAGACGTGCTCGATCGTGTCGGCTTGCGCGACGACGACATCGTCATTCGCATGACCGGCTGCCCGAACGGATGCGCACGACCATTCCTTGCCGGGATCGGTTTGGTCGGTCGCCAGCCCGGCAAATACAATCTCTACCTCGGTGCTGCCTTCGACGGCTCACGACTGAACAAGTTGGTCGCGCAGGACATCGACAAGGAAGGCATCATCCGCGTGCTTGAACCCATCTTCATCGCCTACGCAAAAGGCCGGCAAGACGGCGAACGGTTCGGCGAATTCGTGATCCGTGCAGACGTGGTGAAGCAAACCACCGCGGGCAATCAATTCCACGCAGACGTGATGCTTGCGCTCTGATCGCGACACGATTTGGTCAACCGCCCGCTATGGACCTCCTCACGCCGATGTCGTCCCGTGCGCGTGCGCCCGCGAAGAGTTCCAGTTCCGACGCATAACGTCGTCTCGCGATCGAACGTTTGAGGCGCGCTGACGGCACCGAAGCCTCCGTTGGCACACCGATTGGTGCCCGTGGGCATACGTCAGGGCAGATCGCGCATTGGCACCGAACACGAAACGGGTTGCGATCCCGCGTTGTCCAACACATGTGCGGTTGACCTAGCCCCGGAGCCCAACCATGTCTGCGCGTCCTCTGTCGGCCGATGACCGTGTCGCCGCGCTCGATTGGTCGACCATCGCAGCGACGCTCGATGCCTTTGGCGCCGCGCGCACCGGACCTCTGCTCACGCCGGCCGAATGCGCCGCCCTGTCATCCCTTTACAACGACGGCCAGACGGCCTTCCGCAGCCATATCCACATGGCCCGCCACGGCTTTGGCAAAGGCGAATACAAGTACTTCGACCATCCACTGCCGCCCCTTATCAGCAGCCTGCGGGGCAGCCTCTATCCACACCTCGCCAAGACAGCGAACCGCTGGGCCGAGGCGCTGAAAACCAAGACACGCTATCCCGAGCAGCACGATGACTATCTCGCCCGTTGCCATGCGGCCGGCCAGACGCGCTCGACACCGCTGCTTTTGAAATACACAGCTGGCGACTACAATTGCCTGCATCAGGATCTGTATGGTGATCTCGTGTTTCCACTCCAAGTGGCGATTCTGCTATCTGTTCCTGGCGTTGATTTTGACGGCGGCCAGTTCGTGGTGGTCGAGCAGCGCCCGCGCATGCAATCACGCGCCGAAGTGATCGAACTCAAACAGGGCGAGGCCGTGATCTTTGCCGTCAGCCATCGGCCTATTCAAGGCACCAAAGGCGTGTATCGCGTCACGCTGCGCCACGGCGTCAGCCGCCTCACGCGCGGCGAACGCTACACGGCCGGCATCATCTTTCATGACGCCACATGAATGCAAAACGGCCCCGATCCAGTGTGGATCAGGGCCGCCAGTTCGGTTTGCGCTGTCGAAGCTTACGCGAGGTCTTTGCGCGTGATCGGCAGCGAGCGAACCCGCTTGCCGGTGAGTTGTGCGACCGCGTTGGCGATGGCTGGACCAACAACAGCTGTTCCTGGCTCACCGATGCCACCTGGCTTCTCTATGCTCTTGACCAGGACAATATCGATGGCCGGACTTTCGTCCATGCGCAGCACTTCATAGTTGTCGAAGTTGGTCTGCTGGACTCGGCCCTTCTCGATCGTGATCGAGCTCTTCAAAGCCGCCGTAATGCCGAAATTGACGCTCGATTGAATCTGCGCCTCGACAATATCAGGGTTTACGATCTGGCCCATATCGGCTGCAACCGTGACACGGTGCACCTTGACCTTGCCATTCGTGACCGAGACTTCCGCAACTTGCGCCATGTAGGTGTCGTAACCCTCCATGAGCGCGATGCCGCGCGCGCGGCCCGCCGCGAGGGGTTTGCCCCACCCGGCTTTCTCGGCCGCCAGCTTCAGCACGTTGGCAAAGCGGGGCTTGGTCTTCAGCAGATCCATACGGAACGCGTAAGGGTCCTTGCCCGCGTTCTTTGCCAGTTCGTCCATGAAGCTTTCGTTGGCGAAAGCATTCATGTTGTGGCTGACGGCGCGCCAATAGCCGACGCGATGACCGGTGTCGTGAATGACGAGATCGTGTTGCGTGTTGGGGATCTCGTAGGCAGCGACTGCTGCCTCCGCCATGAACGGATCAAGCGTGTCCTTCGGCAGACCAAAGGCGCGCTGTGTCACCGATTGGCTGGTGATCTTGTGTTTCAACGACACAGGAATACCCGCAGCATCGACGCCCGCTTCGATCTGGTTGAGCCCCAGCGGACGATAGAAGTCGTGGGTCATGTCGTCTTCGCGCGACCAGATCAGCTTGACCGGCTTGCCGACAGCCTTGGAGATCATTGCGGCCTGCACGACAAAGTCGAGTTCCAGGCGTCGGCCGAAACCGCCGCCCAGGAAAGTCGTCTTGAGCGTCAGATCCTCCGGTTTGACGCCGAGTGCCGCAGACGCCGCACCGGCGACACCTTGTTGGAACTGCGTCGGCCCGATCAGGATTGGCTTACCGTTGTTCCAATCAGCCGTGAAGTTCTGCGGCTCCAACGTCGCGTGCGCCTGATGGGGCATCGTGTATTCGGCCTTGATGGTCTTGACCGCCGACGCGCCAGCGACGTTACCAACCGGTTTGCCGATTGGGATCACCTTGCTTGCCGGGTCGGCTGAGGCCTTGCGGATGCCATCCATCATAGAGGCGCTCGAGAACGCCGCCGCGGCACCTTCGTCCCACTCGACCCTGAGTGTGTCGCGGGCCTTTTTGGCTTGCCAGTAGCTCTTGGCAACCACAGCGATACCGTCAGGAATTTGCACCACGTCGACGACGCCTGGCATGCTCTTGGCCTTCGCCGCGTCAAAGCTCTTCACTTTGCCACCGATCACGGCGCACTGTTCAAGGCTCGCGTACAACATGCCCGGCAGTGTCACATCGATGCCGAACTCCGCTGTGCCAAACGTCTTGGCTGGCGTGTCGAGGCGCTTCACCCGTTTGCCGATGATGGTAAAGTCCTTAGCAGCCTTAAGGGTCGGCTTCTCCGGCACTTTGAGCTTGGAAGCGTCAGCTGCCAATGCGCCGTAGGTCGCGCGTTTGCCGCCGGGACCGGTGACAACGCCGTCTACGGCTTTGAGTTTGTCGGCTGGGATGTTCCACTTCGCGGCGGCAGCCGCCACGAGCATTTCGCGCACCTGGGCGCCGGCAATGCGGAGCTTTTCCCAGCCATCCCGAACCGACGTAGAGCCGCCCGTGATTTGCGCGCCGAGCAGCGCATTTGTGTAGACCGCACCTGGGGGCGCAATGGCGACCCTGATTTTCTTGATGTCGACGCCAAGCTCTTCGGCGATCAGCATCGGCATGGATGTGTACACGCCCTGGCCCATCTCTGAGCGCGCAGACAGCAGCGTGATCACGTTGTCGTCGGCGATGTGCACCCAGGCGTTGGGCGTATAGAGCGTACCAGCGGCCTTGGCGCTCTCTGGCAGTGTCACCCCGAGCAAGAGACCGCTAGCGGTGGCGCCCGAACCTTTGAGGAAGTTGCGCCGATTGAAATTCGTCATGATGATGCTCTCCCTCAGCCTTTGCGAATGGTTGCGGCGGCGTCTTTGATCGCCGCACGAATGCGCGGGTACGTGCCGCACCGGCAGATGTTGCCGCTCATGGCTGCGTCGATCTGAGCGTCGGTCGGGTTCTTGTTCTTGGCGAGAAGGGCAGATGCGGCCATGAGCTGGCCCGACTGACAGTACCCGCATTGAGGAACGTCAGCTTTGATCCAGGCGGCCTGCAGGGGATGCGGCTTGGCAGGTGTCCCGAGCGCTTCGATGGTCTTAATGGTTTTGCCGGCGACCGATTTCAGCTCGATCTGGCATGCGCGCGCTGGCACGCCATCGACGTGGATCGTACACGCCCCACATTGCGCGATGCCGCAGCCAAATTTCGTCCCTTTGAGATTCAACTCGTCACGAATGACCCAAAGCAAGGGCGTGTCAGGCTCTGAGGCGGCCGTCACTTTCTTCCCGTTCAACGTGAAACTCGTCATGCGCGTGTCTCCTCCAAACGCCGACCAACTGGCCTTGTCCGCGATAGGACGGCCGTGCGTGGCTTCTTGAGGCAGAGTGAATACCTGCACGCGACGATTGACAAGGGGGACTGTAACAGTGGGAGCCGCAACGTTCGGCATTACTTGCCGGCGCGCAATTGTGTGATGGTGCGCGTGACAGCAATGGCCTCGGGGTCGGTTTTCACCTCGATGACCGCCGGCTTGCCTGAAGCAAGTGCGCGTTCCAGCGCCGGTTTGAATTCAGCTGTCTTGGTCACCGTCTCCCCGTGTGCCCCGAAGGCTCGGGCAAAAGCTGCGAAGTCCGGGTTGACCAACGCCGTGCCGTTCACGCGTGAGGGGTATTCGCGCTCCTGATGCATGCGGATGGTGCCGTACATGTTGTTGTTGACCACCACCGTGACGATGGCCAAGTTGTATTGCATGCACGTCGCGAGTTCCTGCGATGTCATCATGAAACAGCCGTCGCCGGCAAAATTGACGACCGTCCGCTCGGGGCTGGCGACCTTGGCGGCGATGGCCGCCGGCAATCCGTAGCCCATCGAGCCCGATGTCGGGGCCAGGCCCGAGCGCCAGCCACGGTAGGCATAATAACGATGCAGGAAGGCCGCATAGTTGCCGGCGCCGTTGGTCACGATGGCATCGTCTGGCAGCATATCCGATACCGTCAGCATGACCTGCTCAAGCTGCACATCGCCGGGCGTTGGCACGGGCTTGCGATAGGCCGTCGCGGCAGCCCGCAGAGCGGCACTGCGCGCCGTCCAAGACGTCTTTGGAGCGAGGTTCAATCCCAACAGCATCTTAGAAAAATTTGCCGCACTCGATGCCAGCGGCAGGTTGGCGCGATAGACGCGTTGCAGTTCGTCCGGCGAGGGATGCACGTGCACGAGCGTCTGCTTGGGATTGGGGATGTCGAGCAGCGTGTAACCGGATGTTGTCATCTCGCCCATGCGCGCGCCGACAACAACGAGCAGGTCAGCGTCCTTGATGGCTGCTGAAAGTTTCGGGTCGATACCGATGCCCGCGCAACCCGCATACTGGGCGTGGCGGTTGTCGAAATAGTCCTGGTAGCGAAACGCGGCGGCGACTGGCACGTGCGTGCGCGCGGCAAAGGCCTCAAAGCGTTCACGCGTTTCGCGGCTCCATCCGGGACCGCCGACGATCATCAGCGGTCGTTCGGCTTTCGCCAGCAAATCCGCAAACGCAGCGCTGTCGTCTGATGACGGCGCGAGGTGCGGGATCACTGCCGGTTTGGCATCCATGACATCTGCCTGTGATGCCAGCATGTCCTCGGGTAAGCCGAGGACGACCGGGCCAGGGCGGCCAGATAGCGCCGTGTGATACGCACGGCTGACGTACTCCGGGATGCGCTTGACGTCGCGAATGACCGCAACCCACTTCACAAAAGTACCAAGCACGCTCTTGGTTTCCATCTCCTGGAAGGCCTCGCGATCTTCGGTGTCGGACGCGGGCAGGCCGAGGAAGAGGATCATCGGCGTCGAATCTTGCTGGGCGACATGCAGACCGGCCATGGCATTGGCGAGACCCGGCCCGCGCGTGACGAAGCATAACCCGGGCGTGCCCGTCAGCTTGCCATAGGCCTCGGCCATCATCGCAGCGCCGCCTTCCTGGCGGCAGATGATCGTCTTGACGCCCGCCCCATGCAGCCCGTCAAGCGCGGCAAGAAAGCTCTCGCCCGGCACAGTGAACGCCGCTTTCGCGCCGTTCAGCTCAAGCTGATCGATCAGGATTTTGCCGCCGTGCCGCATGGGAGTCTCCGCTGTGAAGAGGCGTGATGCCCGAAATCAGCGGCTGAGCAAAGGGCGGGCGTGCTTGCAGATCAACTGCCGGGTCTCCACAGCGCCACGTAAATCGAACCAGCCATGGTGTTGCCGGCAATTCGGGCATCGCGTGATGGCACGCGTCGGTTGCCATTGCGTCCCGCAAAAAATCGGTCAATCTTGGAGGACTGCTCACCCGCTGATGGAGCCCCCAAATGGCCAAAGCCACCGCCAAAGCCGCAACCAAGACCAAAGCTGCGACCAAGCCACCCAAGCCGGCAACCGACATCACTCGTGAGACCGCCGACGCCTTCACCGCGATGCTGAAAGCTGACGACCACGAAGGCGCGGCTAAGACATTCAACGCCAAATCGATCGTCTCGATCGAAGGCATGGGCGGCGCCATGGCGCGCGTCGAGGGCGCCGCCGCGGTCAAGAAAAAGTCCGAGTGGTGGTATGCGAACCACACGGTTCATAGCGTCACAACGGAAGGCCCCTACGTCAACGGCAACCAGTTCGCCGTCCGCTTCGCCATGGACGTTACGACGAAAGAAACGGGTCAGCGCATGCAGATGCTGGAGATCGCTCTCTACACGGTCAAGAAGGGTAAGATCGTCGAGGAACGATTTTACTATTGAACCGTGATTTCCGCATGAGCGAACAGCTCGCACTGAAGCAAACAAACCGCAGTGTGAGATCCGAGACCCGCATTAAGACGCAGCGCCGGGCACATCCGCTTTGATGGGCACGGCGTCTAGAGGTCAGCGGCTAGGCTGACACTCAGGGCTTCTTCGGCGTGCCGAAATTGACGCTTGGTGCTCTCTGCTGCTCGACAGGGATGTCGAAGGTCGCCATTTCCTTCGACTGGGGATACATAAAGCTCTTCCACCACCGGCCTGGAATTGTCACCAGCTCCGTATTGTAAAGCTTTACCCGTTCGATGTAATCGCGGCGTGCGATGGAAATGCGGTTCTCAGTGCCCTCAAGTTGCTGCTGCAGCGCCAGAAAATTCTGCCCCGACTTCACATCTGGATAGCGCTCCGACACGACCATCAGCTGGCGCAGCGCGCCGCCGAGGGAGTTCTGGGCATCCTGGAAGCGTTTCATTGCCTCAGGGTTGGTCAACATATCCGCGGGGATCTGCACACTCGTCGCCCGGGCGCGGGCCTCGGTCACTTGTGTAAGGACTGACTTTTCCTGCTCCGCGAAGCCCTTCACGGTCTCGACCAGGTTTGGGATCAATTCAGCACGGCGCTGATATTGACTGAGAACTTCGGACCACTTGGCCTTGGCCTCGTTCTCGTAGGTCGGGATCGTGTTGACACCGCACCCAGCCAGCAGCAGGGCCGTCACGGCCGCGAAGAACGGGGCAAGCCAATTGCGCATCTGAATGGTCTCCGTAGGCAATCCGAGGGGCCGTTCGAGGCCATGACGATCAGTAGACAGGCGGCGTGTCAACTTCAAGGAGGCCCAGCCAATTGGGTTAGCGTCAGCCCCAACTCAATTCCATGCTGCGGGCTCGGTCGGCGCGAGGCCAGGGCCAAGACGCAGGGGATGAACGTAGGTCGCAAGCCCCGTGTCGTCGCTGATTTCGATGGCGAGGCCAGACACTGTCCCTGGACCTTCAGCCGGTCGGAAGCGGTCCTTTGGCAGCCGCGTCAGAAAGCGCTGCACGGGTTCGTCGGCCTCCATGCCGATGACGCTATCGTAGCAGCCACTCATGCCTGCGTCGGTCATATAGGCCGTGCCGCCTTTCAGGATGCGATAGTCAGCGGTTGGCGTATGTGTGTGCGTGCCAACCAACCCGGAGATGCGGCCATCGAGGAAATGACCCAGCGCCTGTTTTTCACTCGTCGCCTCAGCGTGGAAATCAACGAAGATGGCATCCGCGCCTTCCTTGAGCTTGCACGCGGTTAACTCAGCATCCAGCGCCCGGAACGGGCAATCCATTTCGAGCATGAAGACACGGCCAAGCGCATTCAGCACCAGCACATCTGCGCCGTTCTTGGCCCGCAACATGGCGCCGCCGCGCCCCGGCGTGCCCTTTGGCAGGTTCACCGGCCGCACCAGTCGTGGCTGGCGACTTATAAAAACGAGCGCCTCCTTATGGTCGAAGGCGTGGTTGCCAAGCGTGACGCAATCGGCGCCCGCGTCAAACAAGCCCGACAGATGATCCTCGGAGATGCCAAAGCCGTGGGTGGCGTTCTCGCCATTCACGACGACAAAGTCGAGTTTGTAGCGCTCAATCAGCCCCGGCAATGTGCGCGCGACGGCAGATCGGCCAGCTTTGCCAACGACATCGCCGAGGAATAAAAAACGCATGCCGGGCCGATTGAATGAGAGTGCGGAGCGCGTGTTAGAGCGGAAACGTGCGATAACCTGATGGGGTCAGCAGCGCATCGATGGGCTCGTCATAGTCGAGGTGGGGCACGGCGTCGATAACCTGGGCGTCAAAGGCGAGTCCGATCGCGAACACCCGCTTTAGCGCCCGCAGACGCTTGAGCGTCCGATCGTAGTATCCGCCACCATAGCCGAGCCGATATCCTGCGCGGTCAACCGCCAGTAAAGGCACGAGCAGCAGATCGGGATCAAGGACCGTCTTGTCGGCCGTTGGCTCTCGGATCCCCCACTGGAGCGTGGCCAACGCATCGCCCGGCACATAGGCCCGGAACGTCAGCGGCTGATCGCGGCCCGTCATCACGGGCAAGCACATCGTATGAGCAAGCTGGTGCAGCGCCTCAATGAGCGGTGCCGGGTCGAGTTCATCGCCGATGGCCAAATACGCGCTGATCGTCACGGGATGGCTCGATGGGCGCCAGGTTGCAACTGCAGCGCCCGCACTCTCCCGATCGCCATGACTCAAAGCTGAACGCGCAGTGCGCATCGAACGGCGCAGATTGGTCTTGTCAGTTGAGATTGGCAAACCGCTGTCCACTCCCGGCAGTCCGTGACCAGCAGCCTCGCTTATGGCGGCTGGCTCTCCGCAGGGGAGTCGCCGTGTGGTCGCCATGTGCCAGCAAGAAAGTGCAGAGCCGCCTGAGCCGTGAAGCTTTTGATCCCGCGTGGCCCCTACAAAAGTAAGGTGGGCGCCGTGTGTCCGAGCCCACGGGCTCGGCCAGGGACAGCTCCCTAGCGGTATTTATAGGTCCCCGGGTCTATGTGCGACAACGAACCCTGCAGCCCTGCCCTAGTAATATAAGCTGTTCGTGGCGAAACACCAGAGGTGCGTTTTTCCAAAATGCGGGATCTCAGCGCGGCCCCGGGAACAAGACCTCGCTTAACGCGATATCAGCGTTCAATACAGACATACCAACGGCGATCAGTTGTGTCCGCACTACGATGGCCGACAATAAAATAGATAGAGCAAGCAACAGACCATCGAACAACGCAGGGGATTTCAGGCCAGACACAACACCGAGGCCCGGCAAGACCAGCACGGCGATCGCCAGTAGGGTAAACATCCGTCGCGTCAATAGATCCGGACGCGCTGTGGCGGCTGAGATCAACTCGATGATAAAGCTGAAGCGCCGCGGCACGAGCAACCGTGGCAGGGCCAACGCATTGACCAAAACACCATTGACGCGACGGTAGGTCATGGGACGTGCGTCGGCCGCGGCAGCGATGGCGGCGCGTTGTGTATCCTGAGCCATGCCGGCGAAGGAGCCCACCCGATGCATCCACAGGAGTGCGAGCGCCACCGCAGCCGCGAGGACCAGTACAGCCACATCCTCGGCTCCGAAAAGCTGCTCGGTGGGTCCCCGTAGAGACCGCCATGTTACCAGTGGGAGCAGCGCCAAGCCGGCAATGCCGGCCCCTGCAACCACGGAGCTTGCCCCGGCCAACAGACCATCGACCACGACGATGCGGTCGCTGTGCTTAAGTCCGATTGCAGATGGCATGACCGTGCTCCGAGCGCGCGTTAGCTTAATCGGAAGCTAGCGCTCTGAGTTGTGGGCCGCTGTTACCTTAGGAACCGGTTTGCCGGCGGCTCCCCTCGGACGTCATACACGTTTGAGACCGGGATCCGCCAAATGCTGGCGCAGCATCTCCTGATAGGCTTTGGTCATGTCGGCGACGAACGCCTCATGGTCTTCGACCCCGATTACCCTGTTGCCGACATAGGCATTGTATCGGGCGGCCGCATACAGGAACGCCATGTGCAATTCCGTGGCGGCGACCGTTTGGTTCTCACGGTTCGCGACGTCAATGAATTTGCCCGACACCTTCAGAAATGCGGCGGTATCAAGCTTGCCCTCCCGCCGCATGTCAGAGGACTCGGCCCGGCGTTCCGCACGGTTGGGGGTTTTCGGTGGCGTGGTCATGTCAGCGCTCGCGTTCCAAGTGGCTGTCGAGAGGAAGATGACCGAACTCTAGCAGACCAGTGGCGGCCTTGGGATGCGGGACGCTAACCAACGCATTTGCCCTCCTTACGGTTGAATTGCCCTGTTTACCGTATTTCTCATCTCAAACTCCGGTCTTGTCCAAAAACCAACGTTTCGGTCTTGAAAGGCAAGCTAAAATGAACTATGTTCATTTTATCCTTGAACAAGCTGACGGAGCCTCCAGTGCCCCTCGTTCTCATTCTGCTTGCAGCGCTTGTCGCACTTGTGGCAGGCGCCATTGCGGCCATGGCCGCACGCATACAAGACGGCAGTCGCGGCGTCCTATTTTACGTGTTTACGCCGCTTTTGGCGCTACTTTCACTGGCAGTTTTTTGGGGGGCGGTTGAAGTATTGGCGGGGCTTGCTGCCCTGACATTTGCCACCGGCGCTTACGTCGGCGGCTTCACGGCGCGCCCGCTGTTGGCACGACTGCGGCTAGTGAAGCCCACCGTGCGCTATTCGAACTGGTCGTAAACGCCAGACGTGAACTTCGTTCAAGACGCCTGACTCCACGCCTCGGAATATTCGTCCGTTTACCAATCTTCCTCACGTTCCGGTCATAGGTTCCGCGCAAAGGTTGCATCCAATTGTAACAGTCGCGTTTGGAGTTGCCTCATGAGCCTGCCGTCGACCGCAACCCGCCTCTCGACCAATGTCGACACCTGGACTGGCACGCTACAGGATGAATGGACCAACGGACGCGCTGGTAACGACGTGCTCGATGGCGGCGCCGGCAATGACCGTCTCGACGGCAACGCGGGCGATGATATCCTCAGCGGTGGCCTTGGCGATGATCGCCTCTACGGCGGCGTTGGCAATGATCAGCTGTTTGGCGGCGAAGGCAACGACCGTCTTAACGGTGGCCTCGGCGACGACAAACTCGATGGCGGCGCGGGCGATGATCTCGCGGTCTTTAAGGGCTTGCGCAGCGACTATCACATCACACGCAAGGCCGACGGCTCAGTCGAAATCAAAGACCTGCGCACCACGGCCGAATGCACAGGCGTCGATTCGCTGATCGACATCGAACGCATCAAGTTTACTGACGGCACCTTCGCGACCGACGGCCTGGCCCCAAAACCGGTTGGCCCGACCGCTGGCAACGATGTGCTCACGGGTACGGCTGGCAACGACACCATCGACGGCCTGGCTGGCGACGACGTCATCAATGGCGGCGCGGGCGATGATCGCCTGACGGGCGGCGACGGAGCCGACACGTTCAACGGCGGTGATGGCCGCGATACGATTTTCGCCGATGCCGCGGACACGTTCATCGACGGTGGCAGTAATCTGGATGGCGCGTTCTTCAGCGGGGCTGTCAACTTGACCGCGGCCAATATCGCCAATCTTGAGATTCTCCTTTTGAGCGCGGGTGACGACACCATTGATCTTTCCGGCATGCAAACGCGCGGTACACCCGGTATGAGACTGACTGTGGTCGATCAGATTGGTGTCGGCGTTTTATCCGAGGGCGGCATTGCCATTGACACGGGCCTGGGCGCTAACACCGTCATCGGCTCGCAATTTGGCGATACCATCTATGGCCGAGGTCATTTCGAAGGTGGCGGTGGCAACGATGTGCTTTACGCCGTCGGCAGCAGCTTTTTGTCAGGCGGCGATGGCAACGATTGGTTCGTCTCTCAAACCCTCAGCAGCAGCGGCGTTGTCACCATGAATGGCGGCGCTGGCAACGACGTTTTTGATTTTTACTCGGGCGGAAACTCAGGCACAAACATCATTGAAGATTTCTCAGCCGGAGACAAAATTCACATCTACGCCCCGCGCGATTTCGAAGGCATTATCGTCACGGCCGACGCGCAGGGAACGGCGCTGACGTTCCGCGATTTCGGGTCCAAGATTATCCTGCAAGGCGTGAACCCTGCAGACGTTACGGCGGATATGTTCTGGTTCGCATGATGGGCGCTTAGAACACTCGCAAGAATAATCGCTCCATTTTTCCTCGGTGTCCTGGAATTTTCGGCGCGTGTTCTTGCGCTGAAAATATCCGTGATCTTCACCCATTCCTAGTGATGCTCGGCAGAGCCAAGCCATTGTTCTGGTGCAGATCCCGGATATTTTTCGTGCAGAGGGCACGCCAAATTCCGGGAAACCGTGAATGTGAGGATGCGGGAAAATTGACGTTGTCAGATTGCGACTCACTTATTGCTGAAAGCTCCCTCAAGCCCCGATGTCTCGCACCCGCGGGCCGGTTCGCGTATGTCCGCCGTGAGATCCAACGCAGGCGGCCCGTATGCAGCTCTTCCTCCTCGCCGCGTTCGGTGGTGCCATCGGTGCCGGTGCGCGGCACCTCGTCAACGTTGGCGCGTTGCGGCTGACGGGGCCTGCGTTTCCGTGGGCGACGCTTGCTGTGAATGTCACGGGCTCGGCGGCGATGGGCTTCCTGCTGGTGCTGATTGCCCTGCGGCTTGGCGGCGCGGTCGAGTGGCGAACCTTTCTGCTGACCGGCATTCTCGGCGGCTTCACCACGTTCTCGGC
>JANNXS010000334.1:0-10512 GCA_031409695.1 Hyphomicrobiaceae bacterium | reverse complement strand
GCCGGACTTTGCGGCCGAAGCTGCAGTTATTGCAGCAGCCGAGGCGGCACTGATGCCACGCCGTGTCGCCGATATGGTCGCAAACCTACCGAGGGTCGAACTGGGCATTAAACCCGTTGACCTGCGTCAACAGACATACGTCGGCCCACCCGGATTACGCGCGGAAGCGGTGACTGACGTGCCGGCTGAGCTTCAACAGGCGATGGCTCAAGTCGCTGAGGCTCTTGAAGCCATGCCGCGGTTTGCGGTGCTCAACAGTCCGCCGGCTGACCTGCTGCCCGCCCCGCCTGTGGTCATTGCGGCTGCGACGCAGCCATCGTCTGGCGTGACGCCGTCAGGCCTAGCCGTCTCAAGAGACCCGGGGCCATTACAGCAGGAACCTGGGGATGCCCGGGTTGCATTGGCTGGTCCAACTGCAGCGAATCGGTCAAGTGTTAGCGTGCCATTGAGTGCTGGAGAAAGTTTTGGCGTACCGTCCTCTGTCGCGCGTCAAGCGTCGACGGTGGGTGCCGACACGGCTCCTTCAGCCGGTACAATTCGGTCGGTTGAAGCGCCGGCTCGTGTTGCGATTGCGTTGGCTGAGCCTCGGTTTGATTTTGGCCAAAGCGGGCTTTCTCTCTGGATCGGGATAGCTGTAATGCTGACGACATTCCTGGGAGCTGTTGGATTTGGGCGGCGCGGCAGGCGTGCAGCCGAGACTATGTCTGCTGGTGTCTCGAAGCCGTCGTTTGAACACGTGGCCTCTACATTCGGACATGACTCAATTGCAATCGCCCGCCAAGCTGCGGCCCGCGCCGAAGCTGACGCGCGCGAACTGCTGGCGCACGAGACAGCAACCCGAGAGGTTGCCTCCCTGGGTGAGGCGCAGGCGCGCGATGATCTCGTCCATGAGATCGCCCGTCGCGAGGCATTGCGTGAGGCCCATATGCGCCTCAAGTTTGAGGTCGCGGCTGAGGCCCAGGCGGACGCGCAACGTGAACTTGCTTTGATCGATGCAGCCCGTCGCGAGCGGATGAGCGTGGCGAAAGTCGTACCGAGAACCGGTACGGTCGAGTTGGCAAAGCCCGAGGCGATGAAGCTTGAGCCCGTACCGGTAGCGGCGCGTCTGCCTGCAGCGGAGTTCTCGTCGCGTGGTGTGCCGGCCGCGCGGTTGCCGATGGTGGCCCGTATGGAGTTGCCAGTCGCTCAGTCCCGCTCACCAATTGTTGTCGAAGCGCCGCCGGCCGTTTTTCCGGGCGTGTCGGATCCGAAACTTGCAGCCGCCATCTTGGGCCGCTCGGGTTCTT
Organism: Hyphomicrobiaceae bacterium; assembly: GCA_031409695.1. GTDB lineage: Bacteria > Pseudomonadota > Alphaproteobacteria > Rhizobiales > Hyphomicrobiaceae > JABFRJ01. Next base: position 9,226 of record JANNXS010000334.1, on the reverse strand, counting down.
CAGCCTTCTGGGGCAATACCATCGTCGGGCAAGCGCGCCTCGACGGCACCGCACGGTCAGGTTCGCCGCTACGCATTGATGGCGTGGTGGACGGCGCTTGCTATGCACCCGTTATACTCGTGTCCGAGGGCGCTGTTGTCACTGGCGTGCTCGCGGCCGATACGATTATTGTGCTTGGTACCGTGAGCGGAACGTTGTCCGGCCGCAAAATCACGGTTGCGAAATCCGCCCAAGTCGAGGGCGAGATCTTTTATCAAAGTATGTCCATTGACCCGCAAGCGCATTGTGACGTGCGCTTCCGCCGCCTTGCTGGTGATGTCGACCCGGTTGCGGTTGGGACATCCGTTTTCGATGCCAACCTTGGCGATCGGACCCGAGCTGCTTGAACGGAAAAATCGGTAAGCGTGGCGCGTCGACAACACGACGTGCTATTTTGCTGTAGATGTGGCTATTGGTCGGGGCCGGTCGGTTGCCTTCGGCCCCAGGACTATCCCATGGTGCCGACGGAAGACGCGGCCGGGAGACGCCTATGTCAGTTGTGCACGGCAGCCTCAGATCGAAGCAGGTTCATGGCGTTGCCGTGGCAGCGTTCGGCATCGTTTTGGCTTTGATGGCGGCATTCGGCCCAGCTGTGTTCGGTACCTCCGTGGCTTTGGCGCAGCAGCCCGGTCAATCACCGCAGGGTCGTGACTGTCAGACTGTGCGGACGTGCAACTTCGCGCGGACTGGAACCTTTCGCGGCTGTCTGTCGTCCTATTCCTGCCGCTCGTGCCGCGTCGTGGCGGTGAAATGTCGTCTGCCGAACACCAGTGCCTGCCAAGAATTGCGCTGTAGCTGGGGAGGATAGCTGGGAATTGAGCCAGGCTCGGAGCGAACCCATACTGGCGGCACCGAAGCTAGTGATCCGCTGATACGGGTGCAAGGCCATCAGCCACCCTTTGAGCCAATGCAGCCTTGCAGGCACCGCTGCAGTTGACCCTCACACGCGCTTCTGTTTGACGTTGAGCGGTAGCAAGATGCGAACGATGCCCGACAGCCCTCGGAGCATGACCCTTGTGCATTGCAAGGGACCGTCGCGCCACCGACCAGCAGCATCAGGCCTGCGGCGAAAGCGGCCATTCCGAGCTGTTTTGCGCTGATCATGTGACGCTCCCGACCGTGATGCTGCAGCCACGGATCTCATCACGCGGTCGACAACGGTGTCATGGGAGCTTAGTAGCGCGGGTGCCATGAACCGAGGCTGAACATGCTGCGGCGCAAAAATTCAGGTCAATTTCGGTCCGTTAGAGCATCCGCAAATCCCTAAAAACATGATCAATGTTCTTGGCCCAGGGGCCGTGGTACTGGGTAAGCATTCGGTCGGACAAGGTATGGCCCGACGCAACAATGTCCTCAAGCGGCTCAAGAGCCGCTGTTTCGTCGCGGCCATCCGCGCCACGTCGGTCGCGATTGGCGAGACCGGCGCGCGCGATTTTCAGCGTTTCGCGTGCGATATCCAACACAGTTCCAGTGCGGAAAGGTGTTTTGAACCCCAACCGCGGCACCATATTGCGCAAACCATCGCGTTCGGTTGTGGTCCAGCCTTTGACCAGATCCCAAGCCGCATCAAGCGCGGTTTGGTCATAGAGGAGGCCGACCCAATAGGCTGGGAGGGCGACAATCTGCGCCGCGGGGCCGCCATCTGCGCCTCGCATTTCGAGGAATTTCTTCAGGCGCACGTCCGGAAACAGCGTGGTCATGTGGTCAGACCAGTCGTCCATGGTGGCGACCAGGCCCCTCAGCCGCGGGTCAGTGTAGTTGTCGGCGAGCTTACCGGCCATGAAATCGCGGAACGAGGCGCCGGCGACGTCGATGTATTCGCCGTCGCGGTAGACGAAATACATGGGGACATCCAAGGCGTAGTCGACGTAGCGCTCAAAGCTCATGCCGCGCTCGAAGGCGAAGGGCATGTTGCCCGAGCGCGCATTGTCGGTGTCGGTCCAGACATGGCCGCGCATGGATTGGAAGCCGTTGGGCTTACCTTCCGTGAACGGGGAATTGGCGAAGATCGCCTGGGCGATGGGTTGCAGGGCGAGGGACACGCGCAGTTTCTGCACCATGTCGGCTTCGCTGGCATAGTCGAGGTTCACCTGGATGGTGCAGGTGCGGTACATCATGTCGAGGCCAAGCGAGCCGACCTTCGGCATGTATTTGGTCATCACGCCATACCGGCGCTTGGGCATGACCGGCATTTCCGCGCGTGTGTATTTGGGCGTGAAGCCGAGGCCCAACATGCCAATACCGAGGTCTTCGCCAATGGAGCGGACCTCTGCCAGATGCGCTTCGGTCTCGACGGCCACGTCGTGGATGGTCTCAACGGTTGCGCCCGAAAGTTCAAACTGCCCGCCGGGCTCGAGGCTCACGCTGCCGCGATCGAGGCCTTCGGGGCTTTTGAGCGCAATGACCGTTTCTCCCTCCAGAATCGGTTGCCAGCCGAAACGGGTCATCAGGCCATCCATCAGGGCACGCACACCGCGTGGCCCGTCGTAGGGAACAGGGGCTAGTGTGTCGGTGTGGAACAGGATCTTTTCGTGCTCCGTGCCGATGCGCCATTTATCTTTGGGCTTCGAGCCTTTGGCGCTCCAGCCAATGAGATCGGCTTTCGAGCCGATGGGCGGGCTTGCAGCACTGGCCTCGCGAGTGGACATACGTGGATCTCTTGGGCGGCTCGGGATGCGAGCAATTGGCCTGTGCGCGGGTTATGGCGGCGACACGGCATCGAAACAAGTGTGCTGTTGTCGGGTCGGCCAAAGCGCGCGTCACAATGGCGTCACCGGCGCGTCTGATTGAGGTCAAACCTCGCGCCTGATATGAAAGCTGTGGAATAAACAGATCGTGAAATCGATGTTTGATGGTACGTCGATCCTGCCGGAGCCGGAAAAAATTTGGTGGACGGAAATCTTGGCTCATCCAACGAAATCGGGCGACAACATCCCCCGATGACGCTGCCCGCGTCAGCCAACACATCGGCCCTTACCCCCGGCGCGTTCACTTTGTGCGGCTCGGGTACTCTCAAGCCGTACAAAATGCCCCAGCTGCCCCGGATTTCGGTGCCCCGAGGATGTCAACAAGGGGATGTCAATAACCAGCGAATTCCGTTGATATTTATGGGATTTTGAGGGGCGGGCAAAGCGATTGACGATCCGCGATCAGGCGGCGCCCGCCATCTGGATGTCCATGCTCTCGACAACTTGTGCAAGCGTCTCCAGAAACGCTTGGCGTTGTCGTACTGGCAGCGTTGCGAGCACAATTTCGTCTGCCTTCTTGGCCGCTGGACGGACACGATCGAGCGCGACTTTGCCCTTTGCCGTCAGGCGGACGGCGTACATGCGGGCATCCTGCTTGGTGCGCTTGCGGGCAAGCCAGCCACGGGCGGCAAGACGGCGGACCACGTCGGCGAGCGTCGAGCGATCAATTCCGGTCGCCTCCACCAAGCCGGTTTGTGAGATGTCTTCGTTGGCCTCAACGGTGATCAGGACTGCATACTGGCGCGGGGTCATGTCTTCGTTGTTGTTTTGACGCATGAACAACACTTCGGCCTGCTGGCCGGAGCGATGGAGAAGATGCAGCACGCTGTCTTCTAGGCGCGTGGATTTGAACGTACTGGGCATTCGGGTCAGCCTTGAATTTGGGGAACGGTGTTTGGGTGACGGTGTCCGCGCCTGTCGATCGTGTCAGAACAGTGGCGGATCGTGTCGCGACAAGACCCCTTTAAAGCCACCAGCCGCGACACGCAGGTCGTTGCTCCGTCATAACCGTATCCCTAGCCCAAACGGTCTTGGAATTTTTGTCCGTGAAGCGCATGAATTTGGCGTTGGCGACAAATGGGCGGCGACAAATGGGTTGGAAATAGGCGCAATCCAGATTAAACGTAACGCGCAGCGATTTGTGGCCCTCACGTAAAGTCTGTTTCGTCGCGCCCGCTTCCCCGGAGATGTCGGTCATGCGTGGTCGAGAGCCGTACATTCGGACCAGCGTGTTCGATGGTTTTCTCGAGTTTGTCGCCCGTGAGCGATTGCAGCTCGACGTCCCACGCTTGATGCGCGATTTCGGGCTCGATCCGGAAACGACGTTTGGTGCGGATGTCTACGTGCCGCTCGCGCCGGTCAGTCACCTGATGGAGCGAGCAGCCATCCTTGCCAATCGGCCATGCTTCGGGCTCGATTATGCCGAACACTATCCCCTCGGTGGCTCGGGGTCGCTCGGCTATCTCGTGACACAAGCGCCGACGATGCGCGCCGCGCTGGAAAATCTGGTTCGGTACATGCCGGCGTTCACATCTCCAATGCGCATTGAGCTGACGATCGACGACAGTGGAGTCGGCTACATTCAGTGGATGTTTCCACTCGAGTTTACAGCTGCGATGCCACAGTACGTGAGCTTTGCCCTGGCAACGGTGATCTGGCGGCTGCGTCACATCGCTGGGCCGAAATGGACCCCACTGCGGGTCGACCTGATCCACCGTCAACTCCCGTGCGTCGCGCAGTACACGTCGATGTTCGGATCTCGTGTTCGCTTCGAGGCAGCGCACAATCGCATGTGGCTTGATCCGTCCACGCTCGCCATCACCCATGGTTCGCCCGACACGCAGATCTACCGCACGGCCCAATTGGCCGGTGAAAGCGAACTGAAGGTGCATGCCGCGACGCGGCCCGGGCAGCCGCCGGATATCGGCCAAATGGTGCGTGCCCACATCGAGAAAGTGCTTGTTCAAGGGGCGCCTGACCTTGAGACGGTTGCCGCGGCCCTCGGCCTTGACGGTCGGCAGCTGCAGCATAGGTTAGAGCAGGCGAAGACATCATTCTCGGACGAACTGTCTGAGACGCGCCGCTTGCGGGCCATGCACTTGCTCACGGCGACCGACCAATCCATGAGCGATGTGGCTAGCGCCGTCGGCTTTGTGGAAATGTCCAGTTTCACGCGCGCCTGCCGAGAGAACTGGTTCGGCATGGCCCCGTCGAAGTATCGAAAACGCGTGCGTGCCGAGGGCGTGCCGCCATCAAAGCCCGAACGACCTTTTAGCGAGCCCGAACGACCTTTTAGCGAGGATGACACAGGTGCGGTTTGACGCCAGTCTTGCGTTCAGATCAGTCTGCCGTTTAGTAAAGTGATCCAAGCGACAGAGCCAGACTAGGGCGCATGGTAAGTGCTTTTTACCGTGATGGCCGGTATTTATCGTCGCGGGGCGGCACTTGGGCTTGCCCGTGAGGCCGGTTTGACGTGAGGATCACGCTTGCCCGGGTAGGTTTATGACGCCGCCCAAAAGAATGTCGAAAGAGCGTGCCCATGTCGTCGTCCCGTGATCGCACTGTAGGCCCCAAAGTAGGCCGGACGGAACCGCGCCGGCTGAAAGCCAATCAACCTACAGCCCAGGGCGGCGAAACCCCGCTTGGGGCGTACCCGACCGTTCGGATGCGCCGCAATCGGCGGACTGCTTGGTCGCGGCGCTTGGTGGCAGAAACCCGTCTTACAACAGATGATCTCATTTGGCCGATCGTCGTCAAACCTGGCAAAGGCGACCGCGAACCCATCCCATCCATGCCGGGCGTGTTTCGTTACACGGCCGATGAAGTCGTTCGGGCAGCCGAGGAAGCACTTGCGCTCGGTATCCCGGCGCTCGCGCTGTTTGCCTACACCGACACGCCTCAGCGGACAGCTGACGGCCGCCTTGCGCTCGATCCGCAGAACGCGGTCAACCAGGCAGCTCGCGCCATCCGCAAGGCCAAGCTGGATATTGGCCTTATCTCGGACGTGGCGCTCGACACCTATACGAGCCATGGCCACGATGGCCTCCTGGTCGGGGATCAGATCGTCAACGACGAAAGCGTTGCCGTCCTGGTGCAACAGGCGCTGGTGCAGGCCGAGGCGGGCTTCGATATTCTTGCCCCGTCGGACATGATGGATGGCCGGGTCGGTGCGTTGCGCATGGCGCTCGATGCTCACGGGTTCATTGACGTGCAGATCATGTCCTACGCCGCCATGTATGCCTCGGGATTCTACGCCCCCTATCGCGATGCGGTTGGCTCGACGGCGTCGCTCAAAGGCGACAAGCGCACCTATCAGATGGACCCAGCCAACTCCGATGAGGCGCTGCGCGAAGTCGCGCTCGATATCGCCGAGGGCGCCGACATGGTCATGGTCAAACCCGGGATGCTCTATCTCGACATCGTCCGGCGCGTGAAAGATGAATTTGCCATGCCCACGTTCGCCTATCAGGTCTCGGGTGAGTATGCGATGATCATGGCCGCGGTCCAAAACGGCTGGCTCGATGGTGAACGCGTCATCCCTGAGAGCCTGCTCGCGTTCAAGCGTGCAGGCGGCGACGGCATCTTGACCTATTTCGCCCCGCACGTAGCTAAACTTTTGAAGTAGCGGTCCGGCTGTGAGCCGCGCCTTGCGGTTCACGGCTCTTTGAAAGGTGTTGCGGGGGGGGCATGGTGTGCAGGTGGGCCGCGCGGCGGCCTACCCGTTGCGGCACTCACGGCGTACCAAGATCAATTGATGCGAGATACTTTTTCTGCGCCAATTTTTTCCGGGCTAATTTTTTCCGGGCCTAGTGGTGGAGGGGCGTCAATGACGCGGCCGCCAAACGCCTGCACTTCGAGGACCGCCAAGGCTCGGTCGGTCAAACCGTCCGCCGTTAGACGGAAATGTCCATCGACGCCGGAAAACCCACTCGGCCGGAACAGGTGCGAGGCACCGTAACGGCTGCCATCGGGTCCTTGCGACAGGGCGGCGGCGACGCTCACGGCGTCATAGGCCAGCGAAGCAATGCGGGGCGGCGCGTGTCCGTAAGCGCGGGCATATTTGTCGGCAAAATCCTTCCAACCCTTGGGATCGGGAGCGGCAAACCAGGCCCCGAGTAGGATCGGGTCTCGGCCGGCATTGGCGTAGTCCATTGCGCCTGTGCCAAGGACCTTGATGCGTTGCGTGTCAATAGCTGCCTGCTTGATCAGAGGCGTGAGGGTGGCCAGAGCCTCTTCACCACCGGCAATAAACAGCGCGTCGATGGGGTCGCCATGCTCTTCGATGCCGCGCAACGCATCCCTCAGCCGCGTCACCGCATCGAGCATGCCGTTGGCCTGCGGCGGATAGGTCTCGATGGCAAGCAGACGGCCCCCGTCACGTCCTCCGTCACGGGCGGCGACTTGGCGCAACGTCACTTCGACGATTTTGCCATAGGCATCATCCGGCACGATGGCGGCCAATCGGTTCTTGCCCTTGCTGGCGGCATAGGCGACGACGCGGCCCACCTCGGGCTCGGCGAGGAAACTCAGCAGCGATACGCCGCCACCCGCCACCTGGCGGTCATTGGAAAACGCGACGATCGGGACATTGGCGGTCCGGGCGACCGGCGACGCGGCCTGAACCGACCGGGCAAACAATGGCCCAAGGATAATTTCGGCGCCAGCCGTTGTCACTTCGCGGGCAGCAGCCTCGGCGCCGTCAGGTGTTGCCTTATCATCGCGAATGAGAAGTGACACATGCGGGGCGTTAAGGTCCGTCACCGCCAGTTCGGCTGCCTTGCGCATGGTCTCAGCCACGAGACCCGCCTGCCCGCCGCCAGAGAGGGGTAACAGCAGACCAACCTTGACGGTTTGAGTCCGGCGGGGGGAGGGGGTCGATTGCGGGAGCGCCGTCGCGGCGGATGCAGACGCGGTGGTCGAGGCGGTTGATGTCAACGTCGGCTGACCGGCACATCCGGCAAGGGCGATTGAGATCGCGGCCAGCGCAGTCGTGAGCAAAACGGTTGCCCGATCACGCCAGGTGATCCTTAACAAAGATGGATGCAACACGCGGCCCCCAGCCCAAACTGTCGTCGGCACATAACACGGCGTAGGACGTTGGCCAATTCGACGTTCCGCTGCGACGAGGCGGTTTTCCCTATCCATCGCAGCTCCATGCGCTGAAGCAAATATTCAACTTGCACGTAGAACAAATTGCGACTAGAACAAAAAGAGATTGTGCGGCTATCCGCCACCTACCCCGGTCAGGCCACGCTGGTCTTCCTTGCGCTCGTCTTCCTGGCTTTCTTCATCCTGGCCTCGTTACCCTGGTTTTATGGATCGTCACGGTGTCAACCCTGGCAATTTCAACCCTGGCGCCCGTCATGTCTCTGCCGCCTTCACATCCGGTTGTCGCGCGTGTTGCGGCAGAATTGGTAACACACCTCGCGACGCCGCTTCCTGTTGGACTTTACATCGTCTCAACGCCGATCGGCCATCTCGCGGATATCACGTTGCGGGCGCTGGCCGTTCTTGAGCGGGTTGATATCGTCTTTTGCGAAGACACACGGCATTCGGCCAAGCTCATGGCACGCTACACGTTGAGCCCCCGTCTTGAAGCCTACCACGAGCATAATGGCCATCTTGTCCGGCCGCGTGTGCTTGACATGTTGGAGGCTGGTAAACGCGTAGCGCTGATCAGCGATGCTGGGACGCCATTGGTCTCAGACCCGGGTTTCAAGCTGGTCCGCGCGGTGATCGACGCGGGGCACCGCGTTGAAGCCATACCGGGGCCTTCGGCGGCGCTGGCGGCACTGGCGGTCGCGGGCCTGCCGACGGACACGTTTTTGTTTGCCGGTTTCCTGCCGCCCAAGTCTGCCGCCCGGCGCGCACGTCTGGCCGAACTTGCGGCCACGCCGGCGACGTTGGTGTTGTTTGAGGCGCCGGGACGGATGGCCGACACCCTCGCCGATGTTGCGGCCGTACTCGGTGATCGTCCAGTCGTTGTTGCGCGGGAACTGACGAAGCTTCACGAGACGGTACTGCGCGGCCAGGCTCTGGTTCTCAGTCAGAGGCTCACGCAGCAAGATCTGAAGGGCGAGTGCGTCTTGCTGGTTGGTCCGCCGCCGCCGCGAGACACGGATGATGTGGCGCTGGTGGAAGCCCTTGAGGCGGCCCTTGCGACACAGTCTGTCAGCCGTGCCGCGCGCGAGGTGGCAGATGCGCTCGGGGTACCACGGGCGAAGGTGTATGGGCTGGCGCTGACATTGCGGCCGGGGGGCGCCGCCAACACCGGCCGTTTAGGTGGGCCGGATGAAGACGGCTGACCAGCGTGCGTAACCAAGGTCGAGGCTCGGTCCCAAATGTGCCTGGCCGCAAAACACCGAGCTGGAGCTTTTTTCAACGAAGTGGACACCGGTTCGTCGTTGTAAATGAGTCAAAGCAAGGACGTCTAGAGCGCC
>JANNXS010000333.1:0-10573 GCA_031409695.1 Hyphomicrobiaceae bacterium | reverse complement strand
CTAGTGCGAACGCTACACCGGCCAATGCCCCGCCGTTCTTCAAGATCGACGGCATTTCGCTCCAGTTCGGCGGATTGAAGGCCGTCGACAACGTCTCGTTCGAGGTCAAGCAAGGAGAAATCTTCACAATCATCGGGCCAAACGGGGCGGGCAAAACGTCCATCTTCAATTTGATCTCACGCTTGTATGAGCCGACCTCGGGCCGTCTCATTTTCCAGGGCGAAGACATTACTGCGGTCCCCCCGCATAAGATCGCTGCGATGGGGATTGCGCGCACATTCCAGAATATCGAGCTGTTCGAGAACGCGAGCCTGTTGCAAAACCTGCTCGTCGGCCGCCACTGTCACTCAAAGACCCAGCTTTGGCAGGAGGTGCTGTTTCTTCCCAACGTCAAACGCGCCGAGCGCGAGCATCGGCGCATGTGCGAAGAGGTCATCGAATTCCTCGATCTGCAAGCTTACCGCGACAAGCTGATCGCGGGGTTGCCCTACGGCGTTCGCAAAGTGACTGAGGTGGCACGCGCGCTCTGTTCGCAACCGAAGCTGATCCTGCTCGATGAACCGTCCTCTGGCCTCAATGTCGAGGAAACGACCGACATGAGTTTCTGGATACGCGACATCAAGAACGATTTAGGCGTCACTGTGCTGATGGTCGAGCACGACATGAGCCTTGTCAACCGCGTCTCTGATCGCGTGCTTGCGCTTAACTACGGTAAGGTCATGGCGAGCGGGACACCGAAAGAAGTGCAGAGCCATCCCGATGTCGTCGCGGCGTACCTGGGGGCGTGATGCGATTGCGAGCGAAATTGAGTGCGCGTCTCCCCTTCCTTCAGGGGGCGAGGCCCGGGGTAAGGGGCAGCATCCGCAATGCCGGTGATCGCTCCGCTCGCTCACGTTTGAAAATAAATCTGCATTTCGATTGGCAACCAAGCAAGTTTCGGCCCCCCACCCTAACCCTCTCCCCCCGAAGTGGGGGGAAAGGGGACGCAGCGGCACTCGCGGAGATGCAACGATGACCACCGCCACAGCCGAAAAATCTGCCGCCACGGTTGCAACACCCGCAAACATCCTGCAGGTCCGCAACATTGAGAGCTACTACGGGCCGATCATGGCCATCCGTGGAGTCTCATTAGATGTGCCAAAGGGCAGAATCGTAACCGTGCTCGGTGCCAATGGCGCCGGGAAAACGACGATCCTGAAAACCATCTCGGGCGTGCTTGATCCGCTGAAAGGCACCGTCGAGTTTGAGGGTAAACCCATCACGCGCATGGACGCTGATAAGATTGTGCGCCTCGGCCTTGGCCATGTGCCTGAGGGGCGCGAGGTGTTTCCATTCCTCACGGTGGCCGATAATCTCGCCATGGGTGCCTACCTGCGCAAAGATAAAGCAGGCGTCGCCCAGGATCTGGAGCGCGTCTACGGTTACTTTCCGCGACTGCGCGAACGGCAAGCGCAACCGGCGGGTCAGCTGTCAGGCGGCGAGCAGCAAATGCTATCGCTGTCGCGCTGCTTGATGAACCGACCGAAGCTCATCCTGCTGGATGAGCCGTCACTTGGTTTGTCGCCACTATTGGTCAAGGAGATTTTTGCCATTGTAAAGCGTGTCAATGCCGAGGAGGGCACGTCAATCTTGCTGGTCGAGCAGAATGCCAAGATGGCGCTGGAAGTGGCCCATTTCGGCTATGTGCTTGAGGTTGGCCGTGTGGTCATGGCGGACACGTGCGAGCGGCTGATGCAATCAAAGGACATCCAGGAGTTCTATCTCGGCGGCCATGTTGGCGGTGGTGATGAGGCCAACCCGCGCGGCGAGAAACGCTGGAAGAATAAGAAGACATGGCGGTGATTGGGGATACATGGTTTGACCGGCTATGACCGCAACCCTCTTGCTGACACCTGCGCTGGCGGAGGCGGCATTCGCCGCTCTCGGACACCGTGCGCGCGAGGATGGGCGGGTTATCGACATCGCCGTCTACGGCGGCTCCGCATTGATGCTCGTCTCAAACTTCCGCGTCAGCACGTCTGACATCGACGCCGTTGCGACTGACGAAAATCAGGCACTCATTGAGGCCTATGCGGACGAGGTCGGCGCCAGGCTCAACTTGCCCACGGGCTGGCTGAACGATCAGGTTTTTCCGTATCTGAGCGATCGCGTTGATGGCGTGACCGATGAACACCGCTTTTTCAAAAGCTATCCTGATGATGCGGCGCCAGGATTGCGGGTTTATGTGCCAACGGCCGAATATATGTGCGCGCTGAAACTTATCGCGCTGCGGATCGAGCCTGGGACAGCCGCCAAGGACTTCGATGACCTCCACCATCTGACGGCGCTGCTCGGCCTCGACACCCCCGACAAGGCACTGGCATTGGTGTCGCGCTTCTATGCGCGCGGTGAGACTTCAGGCAGGGTAGAAAACGGCATACGGCGCCTGTATGATCTGATGCGAGAGAGCGGAGGGCTGAGGGTTGCAACGCCCCGTTACCATGGCCGACGTGATTGAGCGGACCAAGGCGGGTGTCCCGTGGGACATCGCTTTGCCTGAGTTCCTTGACACGTTCTATTTCGCCCTTCGCGGTTGGCCTGGGCCGGCCCCGCAGTCGTGTCTCGACCCAGAGCCGCCGCCAATCGATGACCGCACCTGGCACGCCCAGCTTGGCGCGATCGGTGAGCACCTTGCTTTGCGCTGGCATCTCACAACGCCGCGGTGGACGGGGCAGGCGTCGCGTTTCCTGACCGAGCCTTACTTTCCGAGTGGAACTGAAAACTACAAAGGCTGGTATTTCGTGCAGAGTCCGACGGCGTTTCGTCGGCGCATGATCTTCACCGAGGCTGAACCGTTGCGACGCGCGCGCTTCCCGCATGCAGCCTTTTATGCCCGCGACGCCGCACGCGGATATTGCTGGCACGAGGGCGCTGTCCGTGTTGTTTTCGGCGCCAGTGCACCCACGCCTTTCATCCAAGCACGACCAGTACAATCCGCCCATCAAGAGGCGGCCAGGGAGGACCACCGATGACCACTGCGACCCGCCAGGACGATATCGTCACAGATACCGTTGCCAAGAGCTTCATGAACGCCGTTGCGCACTGGGGCGACGCCATTGCGCTGCGCGAAAAGGACATGGGCATCTGGAAAGCCAAGACGTGGCGTGAGTGGGCCGAGATCTCGATCAACATCGCACACGCCTTGCACGCGGAAGGCTTCAAGCCCGGCGACATTGTTTCGATCCTTTCCAACACCAATCCCGAATGGATCTACGCCGATATGGGTGTGCTGATCGCAGGTGGCGTCTGTTCCGGCATCTACCCGACCGACAGCATGAAGCAGTGCGACTACCTGATCAACGACAGTGGAACATCGATCATCTTTGTCGAGGACGATGAGCAGCTGGATAAGGTCCTGCAAATTCGCCCGCAGTGTCCAAACCTCAAGCGCATCGTAATTTTCGACATGGAAGGCTTGGTCGATTTCCACGATCCCATGTGCATCTCGCTTGATGAGTTTATCGCGATTGGCAAAGCCTATCGGCACGGCCGCGGTGAGGGCCTGCTGAAGGACATGCTCGACAGCCGCACCAGGGATGATCTCGCGGTCCTCGTCTATACATCCGGCACGACGGGTCCACCGAAAGGCGCCATGCACGCCAATCGCTCCATCTGTTCGCAGATGAAACATGCCAAGAATCTCTACAATGCTGAACCCGGCGATGACCGGCTGCTGTTCCTGCCGCTCTGTCACGTCGCTGAACGTCTCGGCGGCTACTACACCTCCATTGCACTCGGGCCGATTATGAACTTCGCCGAGAGCCCGGAAACCGTGCCGGACAATATACGCGAGGTGCAGCCACGCTCATTTCTCGCGGTACCGCGTGTCTGGGAGAAGTTCTACTCGGGCATCCAGATCGCCATGCAAGACGCAACGAGCGTCGAGAAGTGGGCCTACAAAACAGCTATCGGCATCGGCTTTAAAATGGCTGACACGAAGCTCGCGGGGGAAACGCCAAGCCTCGGTCTGCGGATGGCAAACCAGATTGGCTACTGGATGGCGCTCCGCAATATCCGCAAGATGATGGGTATCGACAATGCGCGCATGCTGTTCACGGGCGCGGCGCCGATTTCGCCGGATCTCATCCGCTGGTACTTGGCCCTCGGCGTCGACATGTATGAGGTCTATGGCCAGACAGAGAACTGTGGCGTCGCGACTGCCATGCCCGTTGGCCAAATGAAGCTCGGCACCATCGGCAAAGCAGTGCCTTGGTGCGAGGTGAAATTGTCGCCCGACAATGAGATCCTGATCAAGGGCGACATTCTTATGACCGGCTATCTCAATAAACCCGACCAGACGGCGGCGACCATCAAGGATGGATGGCTGCACACCGGCGATGTCGGTTCGATCGACAACCAGGGCTATGTGAAGATCACCGATCGCATGAAGGACATCATCATCACGGCCGGTGGCAAGAACATCACGCCGTCGGAAATCGAAAACGGGTTGAAATTTTCGCCTTACATCTCGGATGCTGTGGTCATTGGTGACAAGCGCGCATTCCTCACGTGCCTCGTGATGATCGACCTCGATAACGTCGAGAAGTTCGCCCAGGACCGCAACATCCCGTTCACGAACTATGCCTCGCTCTGCCGCGCCAAGGAGGTGCAGGACCTGATCTGGGGCGAGATCGAAAAGGTGAACGCCAACTTTGCGCGCGTCGAGACGATCAAGAAGTTTTTCCTCATCGACACGCAGCTGACCGCCGAAGACGAGGAACTGACGCCGACGTTGAAGCTCAAGCGCACGTTCGTGAACAAGAAGTACGCCAAGCAAATCGACGCCATGTACGGGAAGGCCGAGAAAGTGGCGGCGTAAACGACTGGCACCCTAAACGACTGGCACCCTAAACGACTGTGGCTTGCACTGCCCGCGTGTCCGTACCAAAAGGGGGCCATGCAGCCCTATTTCGATATCTTTACAGCCCTAGCCGCCGCGCGCGCAGACGACTTGCGCGCCCATGGCCTCTTGATCAAGGCTGGGGAAGGACTGGAGGCGGCGATCCTGAAGGTTCTGAAACCCGGGTGGACGGCTGACCCTCCGGACCAATTCCTCAACACCAACGGCCTGTTCTTTTCCGTCTGGGTCGATGCGGCTTGCAAGGCGCAGAAACGTGCGCGCTTCAATTTGCACGCCAAGAAGCTGCGCACCATCAAGGGCGAGGCGTTCGCCGCACGCGAGTTCGCCCGCACATTTCGTATCGAGGCGGCGACTGTACTCCAGGCCTGGCCAACCAACGTCTACCCCAAGGGGCCTATCACCTTGTTTGAGGGCCACATCCACCTCGACCCACGAACCTTGCAGATGGAGACGTCAGCCTTGATTGATCGGTTCGTCGCGCTGGTGCCGATGATTGATCGCTTGTTGGCATCGGCGCCGATTGCGGTGGCGCGGTCGGTGAAGTCTGACGCCGATCAGGGGCCCGAGGCGCAATGACGCCGGGTGCCAGCGCAAAACGAGCCCGTGTCACGCGCGCTTTAGAGGTGTGATATTAACTGGCGACGTCCGTTTGCCGTGTCGGATCTCGACCTTGACTGCGCATGATGCGGTCCGCTTTGAGAATGCGTTCGCTATCGAGAGCTCCCATGTCCACCTCGCGTGCTGCAATCTTCGCCAAGATCAAAACCGGCCTCGCCGAAGACACCCGGTCCGAGACGGAACGCCGACGGGTCGTTGAACAAAGGCTCGCGGCGCCGCCAGCGCATGATCTGCCGGCCCGCGTGCAGAAATCCCACGAGGATCTACGCGCGCAGTTCAAGGGCTATCTCGAGGGACAATCGGCGACGGTTTTGGAGGTCGCCTTCGCGGCCGACATCCCTGAGGCGATTACCGGGTATCTGCGCGCCAACAACCTTCCGAGCCGCGTGCGTGTCGGTACGGACCCCTATCTGGCGGATTTACCATGGTCGAAGGTGCCGGCGCTGGAACGTGACAGCGGCCACGCAAGACCAGCAGACGAGACCAGCGTCAGCCATGCCTCCGCCGGTATCTCGGAGACGGGCACGCTGATGCTGACGTCTGGCGCCGACAACCCAGTGACGCTGAATTTTGTGCCCGAAACCCATATCATCGTGGTCGAGGACAAGGACCTTGTCGGCCCCTACGAAGCCGGACTTGCCAAAGTCCGGGCCAAGTTCGGCAAGGGGCAAATGCCGCGCACGGTCAACCTGATTTCGGGCCCCTCGCGAACGGGCGATATTGGTGGCAAAATCGTTATGGGCGCACACGGCCCACGCCGCATGTGCGTGATCATCGTCCGCGGGTGACGTTGAGCACGTTCCGACCCTTCGGAGTCGGAAGCGCACTCTTATACCAACGGCCAAAAAGATTGACCGTTGGCACTTCTCTCCTTCTCTTGCGCGCGGCCGCCCCACCAACCCCGCGCGCGGATACCATCGGTCAATAAATATGACCGCTGGTATCAGTGGTTGCTTGATCGCATTTTCTTCGACGAACCGGAAAGCCACTTCGTCGGAGAATGCTCTGGTCACTTAGCCAAGTGGACCGAGGACGGCTGCGCCGAGCAAAGCGGTGACCACTATGACTGTTAGACCGATGCGCAATCGCCCATACCAGGCAGGGGCTTCGCCGAGACGGACGGTCCATAGATCGTAAACCAGTGACGCAACAAAGCTTGCTGTTAGCAGCAGCAGACCGTTGCGCGCGGCAAACCATAGCCCTGCCCAAGCTGCCAGCGAAGGCAAGACACTCACACCGTAGCGTCGCAAGTCTTGGATGCCACCTGGCTGGATGCCACCTGGCACGGGGCGCGCCAAGGCTAGCCCCCACTGAACGCCGCCGAGAAACGACAGGATCACACCGGCGTAGATAGTCAAATTGTACAGCGCGGGCCCTGTCATCCGAGGTGACAGGGGCCAGCCGGCTGACACCTGCACGGCGGTTGCGACGAATGGGATCAACCCTGCGGCCCCGAGTGCCAGTGCCGAGACCGGGATCGCGTCATGCGCAGGTTGGCCGACCATGTCGTGTTGCCTCCAAAAGTACGCTTGGAGTGCTGCATTCATCGGCGTCGGTCAATGCGTGAAGATCAATGGGTGGAGATGTACTCGCGCAGCGTTGTTGCTTCGTGCTCGACCTCTTCTAGGTGCTTCTTTAGCACGTCGCCGATCGAGATCACGTCCACCAGCCGCGCGTTAGCATCAACCACGGGCATGTGGCGGAAGCGGCCATGTGTCATGCGAGCCATCACCTCCTCGACAGTCGTGTCAGCCGTACAGGTGACCACGTCTCGGGTCATGACATCATGGACGGACAAAGTCAGGATATCGGAACCCGCCTCGGCAATACGGCGGACGATGTCTCGTTCAGAAAGGATACCAGCAACACCGCCATCGATCTTGGTGATGATTACAGCGCCAATCTTGAACTGCGCGAGCTTGCGGGCGGCTTCCATCACTGTTGCGGTGCTTTGCATCGTGATAGCCGATGGCCTCATTCCCTGGGCTTTGAGGTTAAGAATGGCATGGACGGTCACGGTGCAACTCCTAGAAAAGAAAGCAATTTAATTGTCTGTTGGCCATAGCTCCACAGCCAAAGTGCGACAGAATGACCTAGAATGAAACCCTGCGCAATATGCAGGATGTGATGCGCCGTCGCATTGAATGCGCGAGCTCAGGCGCACATTCGTGCCGCCACCAACGGCCGCGGCACGGATGTGTTCAGATTACTTCGCCATCATTGAGCGGACCATGCCGATGATCCACATCAGCGCGCCGCCACCGACGCCGCCGCCAGCCACCTGTCCGATGATAGATCCGATATCAAGGCCGCCCCCCATCAAACCAGGAAGCAGCAAGGCCAGGACCTTGCCGCCGATGCCGCCGCCAACAATGCCAGCGATCGAATTGCCTATGGTTCCGAGGCTTATGTTTTTAAACAGCATGCCGGCGAGATTGCCGCCGCCAGCCCCGCTCAAGAGCGAGATAACGAGTGAGATCAATCCGGATTCCATGACTGCCGTCCTCCAACGTGCAGACGGCTGATTGCCGCCGAATCAGACACTAGTCGCTTTCGATCGGCCATGCCGATTAAATCGCTGACTTCGACACGATCGCCCGGTTAAATCAGACTGAAGTTCGTTGCATTGACGTTCGCGGCTCGTTCGGAAACGATAGGCGGCGAACCAAGGGAAATCCGCATGCCCCGCCAAAACCCGGTCTACGCCACCATCGCCCTGGCCGCCGGTCAGCGGACGCCGTTCGGGGATTTTGGCAAGGCGTTAAAGGACACGCCGCTCTCCGAGCTTGGCACGCATGCCGCAAAGGCGTCGCTGGCGAAGGCTGGGCTGAAGGCGGAAAAAGTCGACCATCTTGTTTTCGGCAATACGGCGCCGGTCGATCACGATGGGCTGTTCATCGCGCGCAAAGTGGCGTTGATGGCAGGCTTGCCAATCGATAGTTCGGCCATTCAGGTGGTGCGTGCCTGCGGAACGGGGAGCCAAGCCATCGTCACGGCTGCGACGCAAATCGCGACGGGGCATTCAACCATCGCCATCGCAGCGGGTGCTGAGAATTACTCGCGGGTGCCGTTTATTTCGACCGATATGCGATGGGGTCGCGGGCGTGGGCCGGCCACGATGGTCGACCAGCTCGATCACATCTACCGCTGCCCGTTCTCGTTGGCGCTGATGGGGGAGACAGCGGAAGAGTTGACGCACCGCTACCAATATCGCCGGGAGGCCATGGATGATTGGGGTTTTATGAGCCAGATGCGCGCCAAGGCCGGCCGCGAGAGCGGCTTTCTAGCAAAGCAGATCGCACCCATCGATGTGCTGGAAAGCAAAGGAACAACGCGTCGCTTTGAGCACGATGAGTTTCCGCGCCCAACGATCACACGTGAGAAATTGGCCACCTTGAAACCCGCCTTCAAAACCGACGGACAGGTCACCGCGGGCAATTCCTCGGGCGTTACCGATGGCGCCGCCGCTATGATTGTTGCCGACCGCGCTGCACTTGAGCGAGAGGGCGTTGCGGCCGACGCTCGGATCGTCGACTATGCGGTTGTGGGTGTTGATCCTGCCATCATGGGTGCCGGTCCCGTGCCCGCCATCGCCAAACTGCTTGAGCGCACGGACATGACCGTGTCCGATATCGACTACTTCGAAATCAACGAGGCCTTTGCCGTCGTGAACCTGCATGCCGAAAGCAAACTCGGCATTCCCCGCGACCGCACAAACCTTTACGGCGGCGGCATCTCCATTGGCCACCCGCCAGGCGCGACCGGCATCCGCATGACCATGACGGCCATCGAACACCTGAAGCAAACCGGCGGCCGTTACGCCGTCATCTCAATGTGCCTCGGCTCTGGCATGGGCATGGCGACCCTGATCGAGCGGGTGTGACGCCCAAGGGCTGTGCCATCGTCTTCGCTATACCAGCTTCTTCAGTCACCCAGCATTTTGGCGATGGCGCCGCCGTTCGGCACTTTCTCGATGAACGTGAAAGTGCCCTTTTCCTTCACCTCCCCGATAGCGTCCAACAGGCCCTGCATGGCAGCACGTGCAAACCAGGGGCCGAGGCTGACGCGCTTGATGCCGGCGGCGAACAGGCTCGGCGCCTCGAGTGTTTTCATGGCCATGACATTGATTGGCACATGCAAAGACGCAGCGATCTGCTGGGCTTGATCAAGCGACGTCACACCTGGCGCATAGACAACAGGTGCGCCAATCTTCTGGAAAGCCTGCAGGCGTTTGATGATCTCGCCTAGATCTTTTTCGCCGTATAACAGGCCCTCGGCGCGCGCCGTGATGGTGAACGGGAAACTGAGGCGTTCGGCGGCTTTCACTGCAAGATAAATGCGCTCCACGGCCATCTCGAAGGGGAAGATCGGCTCACGGGGATCGCCCGTCGCATCTTCGACGGAGCAACCGACAATGCCGGTTTCCGACGCCAGCAAAATCGTGTCGGCCACGTCCTCCGGTTTGTCGGCGAAGCACTTCTCAAGGTCGGCTGTGACTGGCAAATCGGTCGCCGAGGCGATGACGCGGCAATGCTCCAGCGCTTCGTCGCGCGACACCTTATAGTCGGCGCGGCCGAGACCGTTAGCGAAGGCGGCACTCGACGTGGCAAGCGCCTTAAAGCCATAGTGTGCCATGATGCGCGCCGAACCTGCGTCCCAGGGGTTGGGCAGGATGAAACCCTCTTTGGCCCGATGCAGGCGGACGAAGTCTTTGGCACGCTCGGATTGTGCGGACATGGGGCTCCTTGATTGGTGTCGCGATTTGTCCCGGATGCGGGTGAAGATGGCGTTACGTCAATTGCCATGTCGCTAATTGGCATGTCGCTCAGTTGTGTTTCAATCGCCTGGGCACTTGCGACAAAGATGCAGCTTCTTTTGCGCGCGGCCGCCCCACCAACTCCCGCGCGGATACAATTGGTCAATAGATATGACCGCTGGTCTTATTGCTGTCGGCTTGGTTCATCAGGGTTATTGCAGAAGATCGCGACTTTGTTGCCGACACCATCGCGCAGATAGCCGACATAGAAACCCGCGCTGTAGTCGTCGCGAAACCCC
>JANNXS010000332.1:0-6609 GCA_031409695.1 Hyphomicrobiaceae bacterium | reverse complement strand
AACTGGCCCATGATTTCGGGCCGCTCGGGGTTGCCGAAGTTCATGTTGTCGGTGATCGCAAGCGGGTCACCGCCGACGGCTGATC
Organism: Hyphomicrobiaceae bacterium; assembly: GCA_031409695.1. GTDB lineage: Bacteria > Pseudomonadota > Alphaproteobacteria > Rhizobiales > Hyphomicrobiaceae > JABFRJ01. The sequence continues at coordinate 6,524 of JANNXS010000332.1, read as the reverse complement.
TGTTGCGGTAGGTCTCGGCGACGGCCTGAATGGTGCCCATTTTCGGGTCAGCTTTGACGTAGCGCGGTGTCACATCGCAGCTGATCGCGATGGCCTTCTTGGTGCCCTTGATGCGCACCACGGCCGCGTCACCACCTGGCCGCTGCAGCGTGTGGCCGTTGATCATGGTGTCGTACTGCTCCCAGATCCAGCGGCGCGAGGCCAGATGATGTGTACCCATCATATGGCTCAAGGCGCCGAGGTGTGACGCCTCCGCCTTGACCCATTCGGGTAGGATCTTCTTCGGCGCCGGCGTCTCGACCCATGGGCGCTCATACAGCGGGGCTGAGTTGGCGAGTTTATCAACCGGCAAGTCGGCTTCCACCACGCCCTTGTGTGTGACGATCATGCGGCCGGTGTCCGTCGTGCGGCCGACCACCGCGAAATCGAGCCCCCATTTTTTGAAGATCTTTTCCGCGTCCGGCTCGCGGCCGGGCTTCAAAATCATCAGCATGCGCTCCTGGCTTTCTGAGAGCATCATCTCATAGGCGGTCATATTGGCTTCGCGCTGTGGCACCTGGTCGAGGATCAACTCGATGCCGACGCCGCCCTTGTCGGCCATTTCAGACGTTGACGATGTCAGGCCGGCCGCGCCCATGTCCTGGATGGCGATGATCATGTCGGTCGCCATCAATTCAAGGCACGCTTCAATGAGAAGCTTCTCGGTGAAGGGGTCGCCAACCTGAACGGTCGGGCGCTGTTCCTCCGTGTTGTCGTCAAACTCCTTCGACGACATGGTGGCGCCATGGATGCCATCGCGGCCCGTCTTCGAGCCGACATAGACGACGGGCAGGTCAGCGGTCGTTGCGCCCGAGGAGTAGAAAATCTTGTCCGTGCGTGCGTGGCCGACGCACATGGCGTTCACCAAGATATTGCCGTTGTAGCCGGCATCGAAGTTGGTCTCGCCACCGACCGTCGGCACGCCGACGGAATTACCATAGCCGCCGATGCCGGCAACGACGCCTGAGACAAGGCGGCGGGTTTTCGGATGCGCGGGATCTCCAAAGCGCAGTGCGTTCATGTTCGCAATCGGCCGCGCGCCCATGGTGAAAACGTCGCGCATGATGCCGCCAACGCCCGTTGCCGCGCCCTGGTAGGGCTCAATGAAAGACGGGTGATTGTGGCTTTCCATCTTGAAAATGATCGCGTCACCATCGCCGATGTCGATCACGCCGGCGTTTTCGCCCGGTCCTTGAATCACATGCGGGCCGCTCGTTGGCAGCTGTTTCAGCCAGATGCGCGTCGACTTGTAGGAGCAGTGCTCCGACCACATGACTGAAAAGATGCCGAGTTCCAGCAACGACGGTTCGCGGCCGATAATCGTAAGCAGTCGATCGTACTCATCGCCCTTGAAGCCGTGCGCGGCCACCATCTCGGGGGTGATTGTCTGGTTGTGGCTCTTGGGGGCGGACATGGTGGCGTTCTCGCGAAGTTCGAGGCGATGAGCGCGGCTTATATACGTCACTATGCCCGGTGTCCCCTGCCGGCCCACAGCCCGAGGGATTTAGAGCGAAATCCGATCCTTCGGAATCAAAGTTGCGCTCTAAACCCCTAATTAGTCAAATTTTCAACTCCGAACCGGGAAGCCACTTCGGCGAAAAATGCTCTAGCGTTGCTGGGTTATTGGATGCGGTGGAAATCCGACACTGAGCGTCCGGAACTGCCGACGACGGTCAGCCTCGGACAAGGTTTCATCGGCAAGCTTGTCTGGGATGGTTCGGTAGGCAAACACCGACGAGAAGCTCATCTGGTTGCCCGAGCCTTCACGTCCGTTGAGGCCGAATGTCAGGATCGCCGTGGCACCCGGATCAATCTGCGTGAATGCCTCAAGTGCGATGGGATTTTTCATGCCGGACACCTCTGTCCCAACGATGCACATCGGGATGAAGTGCGCGCCAAGCTCCCGGCATGCGCCGGCACCGCTGAAACTCGTCATAGAGTACGAGACGCCAGCGTTATCGACGGCAAATGGTGTCGGCCCGACGAGAGCAAGTTGCACCGGCGCCTTGCCCTTGTTCTCAAGTCGGAGCACCACGGTCACGTTGTGTGAATTTTGGGACCGGCCGATCCCGGCCGGCAAGCTCGCCTCAAGACCACCCGACAATTTTACGATGCCAACTGCTGGGCCGTTCGATGACGGCGGAGGCAATGAACTTTGGGAGAGCGCTAGATTTGATGGCAGCAGAAGGGCAAAGACACATAGCAATGAACGCATTGAGACACGCTCCTATCGAACAAGCCGAATTTTCAAAGTCAGGTCTTTTGCAAGCCGTACTAACGCGCCCTTCGCGGCGAGTGTCGCGAGTTCCTCAGCTGGCTTACCCGTAGAGTAGCAAGCGTATCCGCTAAGCGCTCCCGTCGCGATCGTCCCGCCGCCAGCCAACTCCACTATAGAATACCTGATGCTACGCAGAAACATAAGTCCACCGCACACAGACGAGACCTGCTGACTATCATTGACTTGACTATCGTCCACAGCCAAGTCCAGGAGGTGCGACGCTGACGCTGTAACGCTCTCGTAAGTCGCCCCAGCGGCGGCGAGTTCGTCGCGCACGACAACCCGCGCCATCCTGAGTGTCATCTGATCATTGGCCGTGATTGCAATCCGCATCAACCCATCACGGGCGCGATCATAGGACTTACGTGTCGGCGGCGCGGGGGACGCCGGCACTACCGTTGGTACAATTAGCGCGGCCGCTGGAGGTGGTTTATCACCTAAAGGCGCCGTATTTGCCGGTGGGGCTGCTTTGATGCTGACCTCGGGAGCACTTGGTTTAGGTGGGACCGAAGGTCGGCTGACGGATAATGGCTCTAAAAGTGTCACAGAACCGCGTACCAATTGCCAACCTGCGAGGGTCAATGCGAGCATTCCGGCCAACCAAAACGGGGCGAACGACCATGTCAAAATTGATCTCGGCTTTCCCACCAAAGGTGGCGTGAGCGGCGGCCACTTGTCACGCAACCGCGCGATAAAATCGGCAACATCGCGATCGAAATGGACGTGCGAGATCGAATACCCGGTATTGAAAGGCAATGTTCGGAGGTCTTCCGACAGAACGGCCGGATCAGGGAGCGCGGCGCCATCGATCATTACCGGAACAACCGCGATTCCCGACTGTAAAGCGGTCGCAACCTCCCAGCGCACGTAGTCCGGGCGAGCCGATTGCGCGCGTTCACCGAGGAACTCAACCCATCGCCGCCCGATGACAGGGATGACGACATTCGCCGATATGAGCGCCGCTTCAAGCTTGTGATCGAACCGATCGCCTACTTGCAAATTATCAACGTCGACGAAGATATTCGCGGCCCCGTAGACAGGCACCAGTCGATCGCGCAACCGCCCTGCAATGCCAGCGCCATCGTCTCGTCTATAACTGATGAAAATCTTAGTCACGCCACCCTCGGCCAAGGTCTTAGACCCTGTCGTTCGTCTCACCTGTCGTTCGTCTCAAAGCCACACCTAAAGCTCGTCCGATGTCATGGCCTTCCAAAGCATTTTCCGACAATATGGACACCGGTTCGTCGTAGAAAATGAATCAAAACCGGGACGTCGAGAGCGCAGGCGCGTAAGCGTTGTCCGTTGTTCGTTGTGTGGGCAATCTCGCGGGAGCTTTTACGCCATTGCATGATCAAACAAAACTAACGCATGCGCCAACGCCGCGCTCAATCCGGCTTCCAAGCCTTGTAGTCGCCGGTCGCCTTGGGTCGGGCGCCACTTGCCAGGATCGAGCCTGACGGCCGATAGGCATCGGGCGTGCCCGTCATATTCGGCAAGTGGGCCCTCTGCCAGGGCCGTGGCGTATAGTCCTCCTCGGTCGGCGGTGTGTCGACGGTATGGTGCATCCAACCGTGCCAATCGGGCGAAATCGAACTTGCCTCCGCGCCATCCTTGAAGATCACCCAACGGCGCGGCACGCCGAGCGGGCCGATCCCCTTGGACTGGACGTAGTAACGGTTGCCCATCTCGTCGGTGCCGACATAGCGGCCACGCATCGCCGTATAGATACGGTTCGACCACGTGTTTCCGCCCCACCAGGAGAAGATTTCACTTAGGATGCTCATGTATCGTTATCACCACGTGTCGCTGAGACAATCAAGGTGGCTCCACCTGTGAAGACCTGCGACGTCGGGTGTCAGTGATTTGGCGGCCAGTCTGTCGCACTCCGACACTTAAATATGCTCGATCAGCACCAACACAGCTCGATTGTTTACCACAGCCGCCGAATTCCGTTCACGCGCAGCATGTTAACTCATACCCGTGCGTGGACTAAAGTTGTCCCGGTACGCACTGTGCACTGCGCTCACTCGGTCGGCGTGGTTTGTCGGTCACACCCTTTTGCGACGGAAAGCTCCTGATGTATCGCGTTCATGCCCTCGTCCTTGCCGCTGCCTGTCTCGCCCTGCCAACCACCGAGGCACACGCCTTCGGGGATCAGTGCTATCGTGATGTGCGCGCCCAGGGTAGCGTTCAAAACACCATGGGTCGCGCACGCAATGCCGCCATCGGCGCCTGGGAAAATGCCGCCCAGAAACGCCACGGCAGCCGATTTGCCGATTGGTACTATTCCGGCGATCGGACCATCGATTGCTCCTGGGACACGTCGGGCACGCGCATCGTCTGCAAAGCGACAGCCCTACCCTGCGGCCGAAAGCGCTAATCCGGCCAGTTCAGTCCTGTATCGGCGGTCAGAATACTGGACCAGCTCCCGCGACTGTCATGGCCGGGCTTGTGCCGGCCACAGCGTCTCGTTAGCGAGCGAGGCGGACCCCGTGTCGCGTGCGTTGTCCAGGTTGACCATCCGGCAACACTGGGGCGTGAAAAACGCCGAACTGCTGCAGGTGAACCAAGTCTTTCCTCAGTCCGATGGTCATGCGAAGGTGGCACCGATCACTCACACCATGTCGTCCCGGAGCGCCCAGTGTTGCAGAACCCAGTGTTGCAGAACCCCGCGTTGCAGACCCAGACCAACGGCCACTACGCCACACCCGCCTTCAGCAAGGACGAGGAAATCCACGCCTACGGCGAGATGCTACTCATCCGCCGTTTTGAGGAGAAGGCCGGCCAGCTCTACGGCATGGGCTTCATCGGCGGTTTCTGTCACCTTTATATCGGCCAGGAGGCTGTGGTGATCGGCATGCAGATGGCCATCAAGCCAGGTGATCAGGTGATCACCACCTATCGCGATCACGGCCATATGCTGGCAACCGGCATGGACCCAAAGGGCGTCATGGCTGAGCTGACCGGGCGGCGCTCCGGCTATTCCCGCGGCAAGGGCGGCTCGATGCACATGTTCAGCAAAGAGAAGGCCTTCTATGGCGGCCACGGCATCGTCGGCGCCAATGTCCCCTTGGGCGCGGGCCTCGCCTTCGCCAACAAATATCGCGGCGACGGCAAAATCTGCCTGACCTATTTCGGCGACGGCGCGGCCAACCAAGGTCAAGTCTATGAGGCCTTCAACATGGCTAAGCTTTGGAAACTGCCGGTGATCTTCATCATCGAGAACAACGGATATGCCATGGGCACCGCGACCTCACGCGCGGCCGCCACAACCGACTTCTCGCACCGCGGCGCCTCCTTCGACATCCCCGGCGAGCAGGTCGACGGCATGGACGTGCGGGCTGTGAAAGCCGCCGGTGATCGCGTGGCGAAATGGGTGCGCGATGGCAACGGCCCCTACATTTTGGAAATGCAGACCTATCGCTATCGCGGCCACTCCATGTCCGACCCGGCAAAGTATCGTGCGCGCGAAGAGGTCGACAAGATGCGCGACACCCGCGACCCCATCGAGCAAGTGCGCAAGCGTCTGCTGGATGCCGGCCTCATGTCGGAGGACGAATTCAAAGCCATCGACGCCAAAGTGCGCGAGCGGGTGAACGGCGCAGCCGAATTCGCCCAGAACGACCCCGAGCCAGACGCCAGCGAATTGTGGACGGATGTGCTGCTACCGGTGGCGGTGTAAAGATGCTTCTGAACGAGTTGAGCAACTCAGTTGTCGAGGCACATCGACATTGTGGGCGGAACGAGAGCGAGTTGGGTTCGAGCCAAGTCTGCGGCTGCTTTTGTTGCGCCGAGGTTTTCGAACCACGAGAGATTGTTGATTGGCTATCGGGGTATCCAAGCGTTGCAGGTTCGGGAACGGCTCTGTGCCCTCGCTGCGGCATAGACAGCGTTATCGGCGACGCGTCTGGTTATCCTATCGAACGGGATTTTTTGATTGCAATGGAAATGCGTTGGTTTTCCCCGTTCTCGCGATTTGCTGACCAACCGAGCCGAGAAAACGGTTGAGCATCTCAAGCACAGATACTGGCTAAGACGTAAGCAGCCGGTGTAACGTCACAACCATGACCTCCCCCGCCAAGCGCCCCGCCACCTACGCCGACATCGAGGCGCTGCCGCCACATCTGAGCGGCGAGATCATCAATGGCGTGCTGTATTCACAGCCGCGGCCGGTGCGTCGCCATGGTGGAGCATCGAGCGTGATCGG
>JANNXS010000331.1:0-28662 GCA_031409695.1 Hyphomicrobiaceae bacterium | reverse complement strand
GCCGTCAGTCGCTATGGTGGTGAGCGTGAGATCGAGCAGATTGTTGATCGTGGAACGGCTTCTGAGCGCGCTGCTCTGTTCTGGCGCTGGACTATGGGCTTCAACGCCTCGATGGAATCAATTCACCGCTGGGCTTGGTGGTTTGCGGTCCTCTGCCCGCTGACTGGCGGTATTGGAATCCTGCTGACAGGCACCGTTGTAGACAATTGGTATCTGTGGGGCATCAAACACGGCATGGTACCGCAGTACCCAGCCATCTATGGACCGATCATCGATCCAGCAACTTTGCCGGGAGTGACGAGATGAGGATGAGCAAGAGTTTTCTCTCATACGTCACGGCCCCGATTGTGCTTGTGGCCGCCGCGCTGGCTGGCTGCGAGCAGCCACCGCCAAAAACCCAGCAGGTCGGTCCGCGCGGTGTTGGCATGGAGCAGGTGGTCAACCCCCGGACCTACGCCAAGGCGATCGCGGCCATTCAACTGCCGGACGTGCAGCCACCGGCGGACCCCTCACCTAAAAAGGCGTCGCAGGTCTATCAAAACGTCAAGGTGCTGGGCGATCTCAACGAGAACGAGTTCAACCGTGTGATGCTTGCCATCACCGAGTGGGTCTCGCCAGAACAGGGCTGCAACTATTGTCACAACGCGGCCAACCTTGCCGAAGACAGCGTATATACGAAAATCGTCGCGCGCCGCATGTTCCAGATGACGCGCGAGATCAACGAAACATGGAAGCCCCACGTCGGCGAAACCGGCGTCACCTGCTACACCTGCCACGTTGGCAACCCGGTGCCGAAAAACATCTGGTTCAACAACGTGTCGGATGTGAATCCTGCCAAGATGGCTGGTTACACCGCAGGCGGCCAGAACAAGGCAAACAAGTCCGTGGGCTTGACGTCCATGATCGCAGATCCTTACTCGGCGCTGCTCAACTCCAAAGAGAGCATTCGGGTCGCTGGGACGACGGCACTACCGACGGGACATGTGGCCTCAATCCAATCGACCGAAAAGACCTATGCGTTGATGATCCATATGTCCGAGGGCTTGGGGGTGAACTGTACGTTCTGCCACAACTCACGGTCATTTGGATCATGGTCGACGAGTACACCGCAGCGTGTCACGGCTTGGCATGGCATCCAGATGGTGCGCAACCTGAACGGCGCCTATCTCGATCCGCTGCTTCCGGTGTATCCAGAGGAGCGGCTTGGAGCTCAAGGCGATGCACCGAAGGCATTCTGCACCACGTGCCATCAGGGTTTGAACAAGCCCCTCAATGGCGCCAAGATGGCCAAGGACTATCCTGAACTTGCGCGCGCCTCGACCGCCAACATCCCGTTGCCGACCACGCCGCTCAAGAGACCGGAGCCCTAATGGCCTAGCTCGTGCCGTGATCGTCCGGTGCGTCACAATACGCGATGCTAAAACAAAGGCGCGCCACTCGGCGTGCCTTTGTTGTTTGCATGTGAGGCGGCTATTGGCGTTGGAGCGAGCAATGCGGCCATTGACCGGCCGGATCCGGGTTGCCACAGTCTGTCGGCCACAACGGGAGACCACCATGCGCAGTCGATTATCCGCTCTTGCCGCCGCACTCCTCGGAGCTGGTGTCATCGCGGCGCCGCTCCAAGCTCAGGCCCAAACCTCGGCCCAGACGACCTTTAAGGCCGTCATGCATTCAGACCTGAAGATCATCGATCCCATCTGGACGACGGCGCTGATTTCCTTGAACCATGGCTACATGGTCTACGACGTACTTTTCGCCCTCGATGAAGGGCTGCAAGTAAAGCCGCAGATGGTCGACAAGTGGACCGTCTCCGACGACAAGAAAACCTGGACCTTCACATTGCGCGACGGCCTCGCATGGCACGACGGTCAACCCGTGACGGCTGACGATTGCATCGCCTCGCTCAAACGCTGGGGCGCACGCGACACGATGGGCCAGAAGCTGGTCGGTCTCGTGGCCGATTGGAAGGCGGTGGACGCCAAGACGTTTTCGTTCACGCTGAAGGAACCCTACGGCTTGGTGCTCGAATCGCTCGGCAAGCCGTCGTCGAACGTGGCGTTCATGATGCCCAAGAGCGTGGCTGAAACGGATCCGCAAAAACAGATCGACAGCGCCATCGGCTCGGGCCCGTTTGTGTTTAAGCGGGATGAGTGGAAGCCTGGCGAGAAGGCTGTTTACCTCAAGAACACGAACTACAAGCCGCGGTCGGAGCCGGCGAGCGGGCTCTCGGGCGGCAAGGTCGTGAAGGTTGATCGGGTCGAGTGGGTAACCATCGCGGACGCGCAGACCCAGGTCAACGCACTGCTGGCCGGCGAGGTCGACTTCGTTGAGGCGCCCTCGCACGATCTCGTCGGTTTGCTGGCGAAAGACGCAAACATCACCATGAAAGTGCCTGTGCCGCAGGGCCGCCAGTACGCTTTCCGCTTCAACACGCTGCACAAGCCGTTCGATAACCCGAAGATCCGTCAGGTGCTCGCCTACGCCTTCAATCAAAAGGACTTCCTCGACGCGACCGTTGGAGATCCGAAGTGGTACAGCGAGTGCAAATCACTGTGGCCGTGTGGCACGCCGCTCGAAAGCGTCAAGGGTTGGGAAGATAAATTCGGCAACACCGCCAAGGCCGCGGCGTTGTTGAAGGAGGCCGGTTATGACGGCACTCCCATTGTAATTATGCAGTCAACAGATCTTCCATCGTTGACCAACCTCGCACCGGTCGCCAAGGCGCAGTTGGAAAAGGCTGGATTCAAAGTCGATATGCAGTCGATGGACTGGCAGACATTGGTTGGCCGGCGGACGAAAAAGGATTTGCCCTCAGCTGGCGGCTGGCATGCCTTCTTGACCTCGTGGGGCTCTGTTGATGTGCTCAATCCCGTGTCGACGGGCTTTCTGAACTCATCGTGCGAAAAAGCCATGTTCGGTTGGCCATGCGATGCCAAGATGGAAGAACTGCGTGATGCTTTCGCCCGCGAAACAGATCCGGCGAAACAGAAGGTGATTGCTGAAGCCGTTCAAGTGCGGCAGTCCGAGGCGCCAACCCATATTCATCTTGGCCAATACACGCAGCCGGTTGCATTCCGCAAAAATATCACGGGCGTTCTGACGGCCGCCTCTGGCGTGATGTGGAACATCGAGAAGAAGTGACCTGCACGGCGATGGCAGCCCTGTCACAGGGCGTGGCTGCCATCGCGATCGACGTGTCCGGACGAAACAGCCGAATGAAACAGGATGTGTTGAACGCGGGGTTTGATGATGAGCCAAAGGCTTTCTCGCACGACGCTGAGTGCAACCGGCCTGATTGCGCTGTGCGGCCTGACGGTTTTACTGTCTGGGCCTGCTCGCGCGGCCCAGGCGTGGTCGTGTCTGTGTGATGGAGAGCGCAAACGCTTTCTCGCGTCGTCGCGCCATTGCGAAGTCCGGAGCAAATTGCCGAAGGGGCAAGTTTGCACGGCGTCTCAATGGCGCGAGGTCTATGGACCGGCCTGTCGGGCGAAGGGCTGCCGTCTGCCGCCATTGGAATCCGCCTCGGGATCATGACAGCGTGGTAGAGGGCCCAGGCTTTACTGTGCCAGACTTCGCTGTGCCAGACTTCGGAGTTGAAGACTCGGCCGTGACAGGCGCCGCCTGATCGCGCTATGCGTTGGGCGTCTCCAACCCATCGGACCTGCATGTCGCGCACCGTCGCAAAATCTTCCCCGGCGGACGGCGCGCGTCAGCCCATCGCCCCCCAACCACCAGCGCACGCTATCGACCCCGCCGCATCGCATGTAACGCCCTCGATGGCGCAGTTTTTGGAGATCAAGGCCGCCAACGCCGATTGCGTGCTCTGGTATCGGATGGGCGACTTTTATGAGCTGTTTTTCAACGATGCCGTGGTTGTCGCCGAAGCCCTGTCCATCACGCTCACCAAGCGCGGCAAACATCTCGGCGAAGACATCCCTATGTGTGGCGTGCCCGTCGTCCGCGCCGACGAGTATCTGCAACGGCTGGTCCGTAAGGGATTTCGCGTCGCCGTCTGCGAGCAGCTGGAAGATCCGGCGGAAGCGCGCAAGCGGGGCGGAAAATCAATAGTCCGGCGCGACGTCGTGCGGCTCGTCACGCCGGGGACGCTGACCGAAGAAGCGTTGCTCGACGCTAAGGTGCGCAATTATCTGACTGCGCTTTACCGCCTTGAGGCGGGCACGGAGGAAACCGCTGCACCCTATGCGCTTGCCTCGCTCGACATATCCACGGGTGAGTTCGAGGTCGGCGAAATCGCAGCCGGTGATTTACCAGGCGAATTGGTACGGCTCGGGCCCGGCGAAGTGCTGGCAACCGATGTGACGATTGCGGCCGAAGGCGTGCGCGGGTTCATTGTGCAAGCGGGTGCATCTGTAACGCCTGTTGCTGGCGCGTCGTTCGACAGCCTAGCTGGAGACCGCCTGCTGAAAGCGCAACTCGGCGTCACGGATCTCGCGGGCTTCGGCTCGTTTTCACGGGCTGAACTGGCAGCCATCGGCGCACTTTTAAAATACGTCGAGCTGACCCAACTCGGCAAACGCCCGATGTTGCGCGCGCCCAAAAAGACCGGCGCCAGCGCGATCATGGTCATTGATGCCGCCACGCGCACGAGCCTTGAATTGCTGCGCTCGACCTCAGGTGAGAAAGCGACAAGCTTGTTCGGTGCGATTGATCGCACGGTGACGGGGCCGGGCGCGCGCGAACTTGCGGGCCGGCTCGGCTCACCGCTGCGCGATCTCGGCATCATCTCGGGCCGCCTCGATTCGGTCGGCTATCTCGTTGACCAGGATGCGCTGCGCGATGATCTGCGCGACAGCTTGCGCCGCGCGCCCGATCTCGCACGTGCCATGTCACGGCTCGCCTTTCAGCGTGGCGGCCCACGCGATCTCGCAGCCGTGCGCGATGCGCTCGCGGCGGCGAGAAAGTGCGCGCAACTTCTGACGGCCAAAGCGCGCGACATCGGCCTGCCGCGCGACCTCAATGAAATCGCCAAACGCCTGACGCCAGAGGGGCTTGAACTGCATCGTCGGCTGGGCGAGGCGCTGGTCGATGAGCCGCCGCCCTTTCGGCGCGATGGCGGGTTTGTGCGCGCCGGCTTTTCAGCAGACCTCGATATGGCCCGCCGCCTGCGTGAGGACAGCCGCCAGGTTATGGCTGTGTTGGAGGCCAAATACGTCGAGCAAACCGGCGTAAAAACGTTGAAGGTGCGCCACAATAACATCCTCGGCTATTTCATCGAAGTGACAGCCAACACATCGAAACCGCTACTCTCTGCGCCACACGCCGATACCTTCAAGCATCGCCAGACCATGGTCTCGGCCGTGCGCTTCACAACCGACGAACTGGTCGAAATAGAAGGCCGCATTTCAACCGCTGGCGAGCGCGCCATCGGCCTTGAACAGGACGTTTTCAATCAGTTGGCCGAGGCGATTGCGAAATCGGAGGCCACGCTCGGATCGTTGGCCGCAGCTCTCGCCGAGATTGACTGCACGCAAGGCCTCGCCGAAATCGCGCGTGAGCAAACCTATGTGCGCCCGACCCTGGGCGAGAGCACCGTTTTCGCCATCGAAGGCGGCCGCCATCCCGTGGTTGAGCAAGCCCTGAAAGCCGAGCGCAAGGGTCCGTTCATTGACAATGATTGCGTGCTCGGACGAAGTGCACCGAAGAAGAAGCGTGGCAACGGTTTCGACGAGGCGGCGAGCGGTCGGCTGTGGCTTGTGACCGGGCCTAATATGGCGGGCAAATCGACGTTTCTGCGCCAGAACGCGCTGATCACGGTGCTGGCGCAGATGGGTGCGTTCGTGCCCGCGCGCTCGGCCGAAATCGGTCTGGTGGATCGTCTGTTTTCACGCGTGGGGGCAGCCGACGACCTCGCACGTGGTCGCTCGACGTTCATGGTCGAAATGGTCGAAACCGCAGGCATACTTAATCAGGCGACGGAGCGTTCACTCGTGATCCTGGATGAGATCGGACGCGGCACTGCAACGTTTGATGGCTTGGCGATTGCCTGGGCGACAGTCGAGTATCTCAATGCGTCGGCCAAATGCCGGACGCTGTTTGCCACACACTACCACGAGATCACTGCACTCGCGGGCAAGCTGCCGGATGTCTCGAATGTCACCATCGACGTCAAGGAATGGCAGGACAGCATCGTGTTCCTGCACAAGGTCAAGGCTGGTGCCGCAGATCGCTCCTACGGCATCCAAGTGGCAAAGCTCGCCGGGCTGCCGGGGCCTGTGATCGCGCGCGCAAGTGAGGTGCTACGCTTGCTTGAGAGTTCTGACAGCAAGACCGCGAGTGCGGCGGCGCTCGACGACCTGCCGCTATTTGCGGCGTCCCGCCCTAAGGGGTCCGTGCCAGCGTTGTCGGTGAAGCCGTCCCCGCTTGATGAGGCGCTGGCCAAGATCAACCCTGACGATCTGACACCGAAAGCGGCCTTGGATGCGCTCTACCGGCTGAAGGCTCTTGTGAAGTCAGCACCGGGCTGATGCATTGTCATGTTATTGCCGCCACGCATCCGGAACCAAGCGCCGTGGGATGATCAGGGCGGCGAAGCCGGCAATCAGCGCAAGCGCGAAAACGACGAACATCCAGGAGGGCATGCCGACGCCAGTCATCTTGGTCGCAAGGTCGCGCAACTCGTCGCGGGCGAACACGGCGAGCAGACCGCCCGCAACACCGAGTAGCTGGCCGAGCACTTCAACGCGACGGTGGAATCGTTGCAGAAAGTAATACAGGATCACTGCCAGCCATGGGGCGACGACCAGGCTCAGGCGCAATTGGATGCCATCGTCGAAGCGGCCGTAAAGTGCGTTGGCCGCGTCCTGGTAGGCGTAATCCATCACCGGCCAGAGCAGCAGCGCGAACGCGCCGACCATCACTTGCCAATCAATGCGGCGCGCGAAGTCTGGGTACAGGCGCTGGATCTTGAGGCGCCAGATGAGCAGCAAAATCGCAATCACCATGAGCACCACAATGAAGAAGGCCTTCAACGTCTGTAGGTGCATCTCAAGCTCCGCGAGCCTCGACCGCGGCGACTTCTGGGCAAACTGCCGGTCGATGCTGTCGCGCATCGCCTGTTGCACAGCGCAACACTGCACGCCGTTCAGCTTTTTGCCGGCGGGCACGCAAAAGCGCTCCTTACCGAAATCCTCGGGTGGCTCGATCAGGTCGCCGGATTTGCAGGCGCGGCCGAGCTTTGACAGCGGCACGCTGGTTGTGGAACTTTCGCGCAGATTTTTGATCGCCTCCAGTGCTGGCACCCGGCGGCACACGGCCGCGCCACAGTTTACAGGCTCGCCCTTGTCGCGCGCCAGAATTTGCGGATCGACCTCCCACACATGACGCGGCCCCGTGAACTCACCGAGCAAAACGTAGGACGCGAACAGGGCAAGCGCGATCGCCCAGGCAAAGCCGTGCAGGAACCGCAGCCGACCACGCGGCACGGTGTACCAATAGAGATGCACGAACACGGCGGATGGCAGGTGAAAAGCGCACAGCGCGAGGATGCCAAAGGTCGGAAAGAAGAGAAACAGGTGGCTATGCGTCAGCGCCAAAGTGCCAAAGCTATGGTCGCGGAACTCAAGATAGAGCAGAGCTGTCGACGCGATGAACGACGCGCCAAGGAGTGCAAACACGAGGCTGGCGAATATCTTCGCGCCGGCAAGGCTCGGCCGGGCCGCTACCAGAGCCGCGAGGCGCGCGGTCTCCGTTTCGACATCCTTACTCATGTGGCCCCGCCGGTTTATAAGTCTAATCTTGCGACCTACCATGGCGCGTAGGACCTGTCGCTGGTGACCGGAACAATCTGAAACCGCTGTGCCAATGGGCGCCCACATGTTTCTGTGCCAACGAATTTCTGTTGTGCCCCATGGCTGTTCGAGCTATTCACGACATGGATCCGTTTGGCAGGGCATGCTGGGCGGGTTTTTCGCGTCCGGCTGGCAGTCGGGGGCACAACACAACCAAGCCGGGTCTGAGCCGCAAGGCTTGAGTGACCCGCTCCTGCGTCGCGGCGGCCCATAACCCTAGGTTATTGGCGGTTTGAGCGGCACCAGGGCCAAAAGAAACGGAGACGACAATGCCCAAGCTGAAGACTAAAAGTGGCGCCAAAAAGCGCTTCAAGATTACCGGCACCGGCAAGGTGATGGCAGCGGCCCAAGGCAAGCGGCACGGGATGATTAAGCGGACGGCGAAGTTTGTTCGCTCAGCGCGCGGCACGATGGTGCTCAACGACAGCGATGCGAAGATCGTTAAGAAATACATGCCGTATTTCCGCTGAGCACGCCCCACCATCACCCTTGTTGAATAGCCTGGAGCATTAAAATGGCACGCGTCAAACGGGGCGTTACAGCCCACGCCAAGCATAAAAAAGTTTTAAAGGCCGCTAAAGGCTTTTACGGTCGCCGCAAAAATACGATTCGTATCGCCAAGCAAGCCGTCGAAAAGGCCATGCAATATGGCTTCCGGGACCGTAAGCGCAAGAAGCGCACGTTCCGCGGCTTGTGGATCCAGCGCATCAACGCTGCCGTCCGCGAGCACGGCGTGACTTATGGCCACTTCATCCACGCCCTGGACAAGGCTGGGATCAAAGTCGATCGCAAGATGCTCGCTGACATCGCCGTCAAAGACGCACCCGCGTTTAAGGCAATTGTCGACAAAGCTCTTGCAGCGGTCGGCCCCCGCCCAGTGACAAAACCAGCCGCCGCTAAGTCAGCCCAAGCCAAGCCCGTCGCCGCCAAGGCTGCGTGATTCGTTTGCGTTGAACTGCATATAAGCCGCGGGGGCGACCTCGCGGCTTTGTCGTTGGCCGGCTCGTTAGGTGCCTGGGTTGCTGAAGGTCTGGCTCGCTGAACGTCCAGCTTGGTAAAAAGTTGCCGTATTGCTATGCATGTTCGCAGGAAACCCTGAAACACTGTGCGCGTTCCGACCCGAGATTTGGCATGCCCGAATTACTGCGTTTCGTTGATGAGATGCTTCGCCTCTACACGATCGTCCTGATCGCGGCTGTGATTGTGCAGATCCTGGTGCAGTCGCGCGCGATTGCCTATTCGCCAATGCTGCGCTCGTTCCACACAGGTTTGATGGCCGTCACCGAGCCCGTGCTGGCCCCCATCAGGCGCAGATTACCGGCAACCGGTGGCATCGATTTTTCAGCGCTCGTCGTGTTCGTGATCATCTGGTTCCTGCGTGATGTCGTGCTGACCAACGTCGCCAAGGCCGTGTGATGACGGCCGCGTTGACAGCGCCACGCGTTCACCTGGCTCCATGGCGGATCGTTGGGTCAGCCATTGTAGTGCGCGTGCATCTGACGCCGCGATCGAGCCGAGACGCGATCGATGGCATCACGGCCTTGCCCGACGGACCTGCGCTGAAAGCCCGCGTGCGCGCGATACCCGAGGACGGCAAGGCCAACGCGGCCCTTGAAGACGTGCTGGCCAGAACACTGCGGCTTGGCCGACGCGCGGTCTCGGTCACGGGTGGCCACACATCGCGCTTGAAGTCGGTGACCATTTCGGGTGACGCCCGCGCAGTGATGCACCAGCTCGAAGCCCTCCTCCCCTGAGGTTGCCCAATGCCTGCTCAAAATATCGACGGCAAAGCCATCGCCGAAGACGTACGCCGACAGGTCGCCGCTGATGTTACAGCCATGAAAGCCAAGTACGGCCGAGTGCCTGGGCTGGCCGTGGTTCTCGTTGGCGAAGATCCCGCGAGCCAAGTCTATGTGCGCAACAAGCACAAGCAGACTGAGGCGGCGGGCATGCTCTCCATTGAGCACAGGCTGCCCGAAACGACATCTGAAGCCGATCTCCTGCGCCTCGTGGCCGACTTGAATGTACGCGCGGACGTGCATGGAATCCTTGTGCAGTTGCCGTTGCCAAAACACATCGACGCGCAAAAGGTCCTGCGTGCGATTGACCCCGACAAGGACGTGGACGGATTTCATCCCATCAACGTCGGGCGCCTCTCCATTGGTGAAACGGCGCTTGTGCCCTGCACGCCCCAAGGCTCGATCATCTTGGCCAAGTCCGTGTGGCCCTCGCTCGCCGGCCGTGATGCTGTGGTCATCGGCCGCTCGAACATCGTTGGCAAACCGATTGCACAATTGTTGCTGGCTGAGGATTGCACGGTCACCATCGCACACTCGCGCACGCGCGATTTGGCAGCCGTCGTGCGCCGCGCCGACATTGTCATTGCCGCGGTCGGCCGGCCTGAAATGGTACGCGGAGATTGGATCAAACCGGGCGCCCTCGTCATAGACGTTGGCATCAACCGGGTCGATGCCGGCAACGGCAAAACCAAGCTCGTCGGTGACTGCCACTTCGGCGAATGCGCAGCCGTTGCCGGTGCCATCACGCCTGTCCCCGGCGGTGTCGGCCCCATGACGATCGCTTGCCTGCTAAAGAACACAGTAACTGCTGCCTTGCGCGCGATGGATGGGTGAGTTGGCAGTCGTGCCATGCCAGGGTGCGCGGCAGGTAGAGCGCACCGTTGGTTGATTGAAAGCCCCTGGGTGTAGCGATCTGATGCCCCTATTCAAGGCCCCGCCAAGGCCGCCCAGTCTTCGCCGCCGCCCAGTCTCGAACGATAACCTCTGAAAGCTCCCATGTCCGCCGTTGATTGGCCTCGCCTCGCAATCCTGCCGCCGGGTCGTCCGCTTGTGGGCGTCGCGTCCGTGCCCGGATCAAAGTCGATCAGTAATCGCGCGTTGCTGGTCGCAGGGCTCGCCAGGGGACGCAGCGTCTTGCGCGGCGTGCTTGACAGTGACGACACGCGCCACATGATCTCAGCGTTGGGCGCCATGGGCGTTGCCGTCGAAAGCATTGATGCGACGTCGCTCGTGGTGACCGGCGCAGGGCGATTGAGCGCGCCGGGCCAGCCGTTGTTTCTCGGCAATGCCGGAACGGCCACGCGGTTCCTGACGGCCGCCTGCGCACTGGTCGAGGGCACCGTTGTTGTCGATGGCGACGACCATATGCGGCGCCGTCCGATCCAGCCGTTGGTTGACGCGCTACGCGCGCTCGGCGTTGTTGCCGAAGCGCCGACACGCTGCCCGCCAGTGACCATCGTTGGGACTGGCACATTTCCCGGCACGGCTGTGAGCATCGATGCGGGGCTATCGAGCCAGTACGTCTCGGCTGTGCTGATGTTGGCTGCTTGCGGCACGCAGCCGGTTGACGTGACCATCGCTGGCCAAGGCGATGTTGGCGCACGCGGCTATATCGACATCACCTTGGAGGTCATGCGCCACTTCGGCGCGCGCTTTGAAATGACCGGCGCGCGAACCTGGCGCATTCACCCGACCGGCTATCACGCGACCGCCTTTGACATTGAACCGGATGCGTCGGCGGCGACCTATGTCTGGGGGGCGGCAGCGATCACCGGTGGCACGCTGACGCTGTCACCAGCCGTGGCAAGTGACCTGCAGCCGGACGCAAAATCGCGCGCGATTGTGGCGCAGTTTCCAAACCTTCCGGCTGTGATTGACGGATCGCAGATCCAGGATGCGGTGCCAACACTTGCCGTGTTGGCCGCCTTCAACGTCACGCCCGTGCGGTTCATTGGCATTGCAAATTTGCGGGTCAAGGAATGCGACCGCATCCGCGCGCTCAGCACGGGGCTTAACGCGCTCCGCCCTGGTCTCGCGTGCGAAGATGGCGATGATCTGCTTGTCACGGGTGGTCTCACGTCGGTTGCCGCGTTGCCTGCTGTCATTGATACTTGGCACGATCACCGCATTGCCATGGGTTTCGCGCTCGCCGGCCTGCGCGTGTCCGGCGTCGTCATCGACAATCCCGGGTGTGTCTCAAAAACGTTCCCCGGCTATTGGGACATGCTGGCGGCGTTGGGCGTCGGGCTGGTTGAAGCCAGATACTAATACCGCCGGTCAAAAGAATTGACCGAAGGCTGTAGCGTGTTCCGCTTGCGCGCGGCTGCCCCACCACCCCCGCGCGTGGATAGCATCGGTCAATAAAAATGACGGCTGGTGTAGGCTCACGGTCTGCACTGTCGGGGGCTCTACTACACCAGCCCAAGTCACGGGACCCATGTCACCTCTGCCGGCACATCGAACACCTGCCAGAGATCGCGGCCGAGGCCCGCGAAGGCGGTTTCGAACCGGTCAACGCCGCTGGTGTCGCCCGGAGCACGACGGATCATAATCCGCGCCACCCGCCCCTGGAATTGACGCGCGATGACGCCGTACACCTCAGGGTCCTTCTCGCCACTGTCGCCGATCAAGACAAAGCGCCGTTTCGGCCACCGCTGAACCAGGCCCGCAATAACGGGTGGCTTGAGCGTCTCGGGACTCTTGAAGATGTCGAACAACGTCGTGTCCTTGAGGCGGATCTGCTTCAAGTGCAACGAGGCGACGGGATATTTTTCGTCCTCAAGCCACTCGCGCAGCGGCGCATAAAGGTGCCACGGCGTTGATGACACATAGTGGACGATGCCCGCCGTCCCGGCGAGCCGTGTCACCAGGGCTTGCATCCCAGCTACAGCCTTAAAGGGCTGGAAGAAGGTTGAATCCCACAAACGCCGCTTATCGAGGACGCCGCTGTCTTTGACGGTATCGTCGATGTCGCAAATGATTGACAGGCCCTCCTCGGGCACCAGACGCGCCACGCCGCCAACGCCACCCGTGACGTCGATCGGAATGCGCGCGCCGGTCAAAACTGGAGTTGCGGGATAGACGGGAAGGCGCGCGTCGAGCCGGGTATGTCCGTTGGCGGCCGTTTGCGGATAGTCTGGCACCTCGGATCCGATGCGCACCGTTGGTGTGATGCGGGCAACATTGTCCGCGAGCAGCAGATTGACCCGACGGTCGAACAGCGATTGGCCCGAAGGGGTTGCCTCAAGACCGTATTGCGCTCGCAAAAGACCCGCAACTATCGCCTTGCGGGCCGTACTGTTCTGCGGCCGATAGGCCCAGATTTCCGAGGGTACGTGCCAGAAGTCACCGCTGGCATCGAGATGGCCGACTGTATCGAAGGCGACCAGGGTCGGCGCGCGCGAAGACGCCGCACGTTTGGCGCCAAAGGTCGACAGCTTGTCATCGGCGTGCGCGTGACGGGGTATGTTTGTGGCAGCGAGCATGGATGCGGCTCCAAGTCCAAACCTGCGACGATGAAGGGTCATGGGGCTCTCGGCTGCGAACACTCAGCGCGCTGACACCAGCGCTTACAGGTCTCGACTGTTGGTGACTGCGCACTGGGTCGGTCGGAGCTGCGCAAATGAAACGCCACTTACACCGTCGGTCATGCCCTCGACTCTCGATATGAGACGACGCGATTCGTGAGCTGCGGACAAGACGGACACACCTGATTTCCTGCGTGTTGCGCGGACCAACCGAGCAAGGTCCGTCGAGCCCCAAATCACCCGTCGATGGAGCGAAGAGCCGCTACGAAGGGTTCTGTGTCGTTATAGACTTCGTAGGCGGCAATGCGGCCAGCGCGCAGGCGCAAGATGTTGCACGAGCGCGTTGCAAACACGCGCTCTGTGTCGCGGATGCGCCAGCGCCCTTCGACCGTCGTCACGAGCACCTCGGGTGTGGTTATGGTGTCAGCGGGTGTCACCGACACGACCTCCACATGGTGTTGAAAGGTCGAGAAAAAGCCCATGGCCGCTTCAAGGCCGACGTGCCGGCCCGCCCACGGGATCAGCGTGGGATCGCCGTTCCAGGTGACGGCGAAATCTTCTGTGACCAGCGCGCGCAACGCGACTGTGTCACCGGTACGGGCGGCGGCATAAAAAGCCGCGATGATGAAGCGATAGTCGATCTGCGCGCTCACGAGATCAAACCCTTAGCCATAAGTTTGGTTTTGAGACCGGCAAGTGCGTCAGCCAATTTGTCAGCACGTGTCGATCGCAAAACCAGGTTGGTGCCCCAGGTCGTGGCATCGCGGCCGAAGGGATAGCTTCCCATCATGACGTCGGGAAACTCCTTCTGGTGCGCGCCGAACATATCGGCAATCGCGCCCTCGGGGTGGCTGAGTTCAATTGTTTCAGACAGCATCTTGGCACCCGTTTTCAAGCGCGGCGTGACGGCGTCGAGCATGACCTGCATGATGTGTGGCACACCCGCCATGACGACGACGTTGCCAATCATGAAGCCCGGCGCGACCGACACTGAGTTCTCGACTAAATCCGAGCCCTCCGGTAAGCGCGCCATGCGCAAACGGGCGGGGGTCATCTCGAGGCCGCGCTTCTCGTAGTGCGGTTTCATGAGTGCGAGTGCGCGCGGATCGACGTCGATCTTGGCGCCGAAGGCCTTCGCCACGCAATCGGCGGTGATGTCGTCATGGGTCGGCCCTATGCCCCCGGTCGTGAAAACGTAAGTGAACTTGTGGCGCAGATGGTTCAGGGCGGCGATGATCTCGTCCTCAATGTCGGGCACCACGCGTACTTCCCGCAGTTGAATGCCGATCGCCGTCAGATGATCCGCGATCCAGCCGATGTTTTTGTCTTTGGTGCGCCCAGACAGGATTTCATCGCCGATGACGAGGACGGCTGCTGAGATGACGGGGTCGGACATGATCAAGCCTCGGGCGATAAGGATATCTGGCGTCGTCTTGCGCGCGGCGTCGGGGCTGCGTCAAGGCAAGGGCTGCGCTTGGTACAGCTGCCAGCGGACGGTGCCTCTAAGACCGATCTCCTGCCTCATTTGTGGTCACACCATGGAGCGGATCACGACCTTGGCACAGATTGACATCCTGTCACGGCGCCCTGACAAGGGTAGACTGAGCGATCATCAAGGAACATGTCGTGCCACGCGCCAAGTCGACCAATCAAGGGCGTCCCATTGCCGAAACGGGCGACGTCGAAGCTGTCGATGGGGCCGACAAGGACCTGCCACGTCTGCCAAAGCAAAGCTCTATGCGCATGGCAAAGTACCGCGTTGGAGATGTGGTTAAGCACCGAATTTACCCGTTTCGCGGCATCGTGTTCGACATCGATCCTGTGTTCAACTCCACCGATGACTGGTGGAATTCGATCCCGACCGAGATCCGCCCGACAAAAAATCAGCCCTTTTACCATCTGCTCGCTGAAAACGATAAGACCGAATACATCGCCTACGTTTCGGAGCAGAACCTTTTGCCCGACGAGAGCGGCAAGCCGTTGCGCCATCCCCAAGTGGGCCAGATGTTTGCTGAAAATGAAGGCGTTTATCGGCCAACCTTCATCAACGCCCACTGAACCTGTCGACGTGCTGGCGACGCTGATGCTACATGCACAACTGTTGGCACGCGCCGCCACCCGTAAGCCTATCAACCCATGCGCCTCAGGGTCGAGCGTCCTGGCACCTCAATCCGATGAAATGACAGGGCCAACATGACCGAAACAGCGACCAAGACTGCCGTCACATCCACCACACCGGTTGACCATGGCCACGACGGGCACGTCCATGACGAGAACTGCGGCCATCATCACCACGCTCCGGTCACAACGCTCCGCCGCGCAGGCCCCAAGGTTGGCCGCAACGAGGCTTGCCCATGCGGCTCCGGTAAGAAGCACAAGAAATGCTGCATGACTGCGTAAACTGCGGCGTTTCCTCACCCCTGCATCAACGCCTCCAAGCGCTTGCGCGTCGGTAAACCCGCGCGGCCACCGAGACGGGTGCACTTTTCGGCAGCAGCGAAAGCGCCGGCTCGCGCGCATACCTCGGATGGGCAGCCTTCTGACAGCATCAGGGCAAACGCGCCGTGGAAGGCATCGCCAGCGCCGGTTGTGTCTATGACCTCGACCACCGGAGCGGCGATCTCATGGAACGCGCCGCCCTCAAGCCAGAGATAGCCGCGCTCGCCGCGCGTCACGCCGGCATGTTTGACACCAAGCGCGGCGATCGCCTGCAAACGCGAGCGTTCATCTGTACCGCCCGGGAACTCGCCCAACGCGGGCTGCGAAAAAATCGCATAGTCCGTTAATGCCAACAACTCGGGCAAAACTTCGCGCGCGCCCAGGTCTGCGTCCAGCACGGTTGGCACCTTGGCCGAACGGGCGTGCGTGAACGTCGTCCGCAGTCCCTCAAGCCAGCGGATATCGCCAAGCACGGCGCCGCAGCCCTTGAGACGTTCGAGCGGCAGCCAATCGGTGCTCGAGGGCATGCCGGTGTCGCGGTTGTTGACTATCAAGCGCTCGCCGCGATCATCGACGATAATGGCTGAGGTGGAGGAGCGGGCATCTTCAAACTGCTGCACGTAGCGAACGTCGACTTTCTCGGCCTTGAGGCCCGCCTTGATGATCTGGCCGGCACTGTCATCGCCAACCCGGCTCCACAGCTCAACCTTGCCGCCGAGGCGTGCCATGCAGACGGAGGCGTTTGCTGCCATGCCGCCGCCGACTTCGATGTGTTCGAGCGCCCGCACTTTGGTCGGTTGGGGTGGAAACGTCTCGATCCGGTAGATCCGGTCGAGGGCTGCATGGCCAATGGCGATAATACGCGGCATGGGTCCGATCTTATCCGGCGCGGTAGGGCTGAGCCCCTTCCTAAGCAGACTTTTCACTCTTCGCCAACGAAAGCGGCTAAATTCAAGTTGAAGACGGCAAAAGTGGGCGAGCTGACACTATGATGACACTCGACGATTTGCCTCTGTCTGCGGTCGCCATGTCGTTCGGTCGGTGGCCTGTGCAACTGATCGCCGCCCCCGATCAAACGGCCTTGCTCACCGCTATGGCTGGCCGTGACATGGTTCCGTTCGGGCTGATGCTGTGGGAATCAGCCGTGACGTTGGCTGAGTTGATCGCCGGCCGCAACGTTGCGGGGCTGCACATCCTCGAACTTGGCGCAGGCGTTGGATTGCCTGGAATTGTCGCAGCTCTCGGCGGCGCACATGTGACCCAGATCGACATCGACCCCTTGGCGATTGACTTGGCGGAACGAAACGCCATGGCGAACGGCGTCGCCGACCGGATCGAGCGGCAGCTTGTCGATTGGCAACATTGGCCGCACACCCCAGCTCACCTGCAGCGCTTTGATCTCGTGCTCGGGGCAGACGTCGTCTATGATACGTCGGATCATCAAGCTGTCATTGAAGTGCTCGGCAAGGCGCTTGCGGCCGGTGGCGCGGCCCTGCTCACCGAGCCAAGCCGCGTGACAACGCTGGCGTTTCTGAGCCTGCTCGAGGATCAAGGCTGGCAGGTCTCGCTAGAGTTCCACCGCACGCAGGACCTCACTAGCCCTTGCAACAGCATTGATGTGCAACTGATCGAAGTGCGTGCATCCGCGGGGGGTGGGAGCGGATCAACAGGGGGGGGCGACGGGCAGTTTTGACGCTGAGTCGACGAAGTGCCCGGGCTCAGCACTCTGTAGCAAATATGTCCAGCATTGCGGCAGTCACGTTGTGGATTGCAGCAAAATGGTTCTGCAATTGCGGCTCCGTACTCGGACGTGGGAGCCACCTAAGCCGTCGGCGTCAACACTTTTTGATTGATACAGTCAAGGCAACGCGTTGATCCATTCCTTGCCGGGGACGGCGTCCAGAAGGCTTCTCGTGTAGGGGTGTTCCGGGTTTGCGAATATCTTCGCCGTTGGGCCGTGCTCCACGATGACACCCCGCTGCATGATCGCGATGTCCTCGCAGACGGTCGCCGCCACGCGGAGGTCGTGCGTGATGAACAGCATCGACAGCCCGAATTTGTGCCGGAGGTCGTTCAAGAGTTCGAGCACTTGCTTTTGGACGGACACATCAAGGGCAGAGACCGGCTCGTCCGCGACAATGAGCTTGGGCTTGACTGCTAGTGCGCGCGCGATGCCAATACGCTGACGCTGGCCGCCGGAAAACTCGTGCGGATAGCGATCGGCGGCCTCGGGCTTCAAGCCGACCAGGGATAAAAGTTCCCGCGCTTCCGCGATAGCCTGTTCGCGACTGACGCCCTGTATCATCGGTCCGAGCGCGATGATGTTACCGATGCGCTGGCGCGGATTGAGCGACGCGAACGGATCCTGGAAGATCATCTGAATGTCGCGCCGGTACGGGCGCAGTTGATTGCGAGTAAGGCCTGAAATGCGCGCGCCGTCGAGAAGAATCTCACCGCCTTCCGGCACCTCCAGGCCGATGATACAGCGTGCCAACGTCGACTTACCAGAGCCGGACTCGCCAACGAGCGCCAGAGAACTCTGTCGACCCAGTTCAAGGCTTACCTTGTTCACGGCTGTTACTCGGCGCGGCGCACCGCCGAAGCCGCCGGCGGTGACGTAGGTTTTTTCAAGGTCACGCACCACCAGGAGTGGCCGCGCGGCCTCCGCGTCTTTCAACCTCGGCTTCAATCCTGGAACTGCAGCGATGAGCGCCTTCGTGTAGTCTGCTTGCGGATTGCGCAGGACGTCATCTGCGCTTCCCGCTTCGACGATCTCACCGTGGCGCATCACGGCAACGCGGTCGGCAATCTCAGCAACCACGCCGAAATCATGGGTAATGAAGAGAATTGAGGTGCCGTGTGCGCGCTGAAGCTCCTTCATCAGGTGGAGGATTTGAGCTTGCGTGGTGACATCGAGGGCAGTGGTGGGCTCGTCGGCGATGATCAGCGCCGGCTCAAGCGCGAGCGCCATGGCAATGACGATGCGCTGGCGCTGGCCACCCGACAACTGATGCGGATAGCTGTTAACGATGCGTTCGGGGTCCGGAAGCCGCACGTCATTGATGAGTGCCAGAACGCGCGCCTTGCGCTTGTGTGGTTTCAGATCGGTATGCACTTCCAGAACTTCATCAATCTGGCGCCCGACCTTCATGAGCGGATTGAGCGCGGTCATGGGCTCCTGGAAAATCATCGCAATGCGCCCGCCACGCAGCTTGCGCATCTCGTCTTCCGGCAGCCCGAGCAGATCGCGTCGCTCAAACACGATCCTGCCACCTGTCGCGCGGACATGTGGTTTTGGTAGTAACCCGAGGATGGCTTTGCCCATGATCGATTTGCCGGAGCCGGATTCGCCGACGATGCAGAGGATCTCCTTTGTGCCGATGGAGATCGACACGTTCGAGACTGCATGCTTGCGATCGGACCACGCAGGCAGGGCCACCGTCAGATTTTCGATGGCGAGAATATGAGCACTCATAGGTCGGCGAGCCTCGGATTGAGGGCGTCGTTCAGGCCTTCGCCGACGAGGTTGATGGCGAGTACGGTCAGCAGGATTGCTATTCCGGGCACCGTCACGAGCCACCAAGCATCGCGCAAGAACGAGCGACCGGCGCCGATCATGAAACCCCAACTCATCTGATTGGGTGCACCGAGTCCGAGAAACGACAGCGCGCTTTCCACAAGAATAGCGGTCGCGACCAGCAATGAGCCGGTAACAATCAATGGCGACAGCGTGTTCGGCAGCACCTGCGTGAGCAGTATAGCGCTGTCGCGCTGACCGGCGACGATGGCAGCTTGGACAAATTCGCGCGATTTCACCGAGAGAACTTCCCCGCGTACGACCCTGGTGATCGGTGGCCAACTGACGACAGAAATCGCAATGACGAGGTTCATGGCCGAGGGCGACAAGACGGCAATGAGCACGATCGCGAAGAGGAACGACGGAATCGTCTGGAAGAACTCGGTGAGCCTCATCAAAACATCATCGATGTTGCCTCCATAATAGCCCGCGATGGCACCAACCAACGTACCAAACGCGACCGCCGCAAGTGTTGCAAACACCGCGATCAGCAATGTCGTGCGGGCTCCGTGCATCAATCCTGCCAGCACGTCGCGCCCGAGGCTGTCGGTGCCGAGCCAGTAAGCACCGCTCGGCCGGATGAACGGCACGGCGACGATCGAAAATGGGTCGCGCGGGGCAAGCACGTTTGCAAAGAGTGCGACAAACACGACCATCGCCAACCAAGCGAGACCAATGATGACCCGAGGGTTTCCAAGAAAGCGCTGCCAGAATAATTTCATTGCTGGCCCTACCCAACGCGGATTCTAGGATCGAGAAGTACGTAGATCACGTCGACGACCAGGTTAACGATGACGACGAGGCACGCGGAGAGAAAAAAGATCCCAAGCAGCAAGTTGAAATCCCGAGCAAATAAGGACTGGTAGGCCAGTTGGCCGAGCCCTGGCCAGGCAAACACGCTTTCGACGACGACCGATCCGCCGAGCAGACTGCCAAACTGAATACCAGCCATGGTGACAACGGGCAGAAGCGCATTGCGGAACACATGGCGCGTGATGATCTGCCGCTCGGTCAGACCTTTCGCCCGTGCGGTCGTCACGTAGTCGAGGCCGCGTTGCTCAAGCATCGATGCCCGCATCAGGCGCGCATAGAGCGCGAGGTAGAACATAGACAAAGTCACCGTCGGCAAAACGAGGTGACGGCCGATGTCGACGACGCGAGCAAAGCCTTCGTTGAAGGCAACGACATCTTCCATCCCTGATGTTGGCAGCCAATCGAGTTTGATCGAGAAAACCAGAATTAGCATCAGCCCGATCCAGAACAGCGGTGTCGCATAAAAGATGATCGCCGCGACTGAGATCAGGTGATCCTTCCAGGTCTTTACCCAGAGTGCTGCAAGGAGACCCATCACCACGCCGATGAGCAGTGAGACGACCAGCGTTGTGCCCATCAGCAGCAAGGTTGGGCCCAGCCGCTTCAGCAGGAGTTCAAGGACCGGCGCGCTTTGGCGAAATGAGTAGCCGAGGTCGAGCACCAGGAGATTGCGCAGATAATTGAAGAGCTGCACGTGGACGGGTTGATCCTGCCCGAAGCGCTGGCGCAGCTGGTCGATGTACTCTTTGGGCGCGCCGCCGGCCTCGCCAGCCAGCACCGTCGCAAGGTCGCCGGGCGCCAACTGAAGCAAGAGAAAGTTGAGGATGACGACGCCCAAGATCACCGGGATCGTCTGCAGGAGGCGCCGAACAATGTAACTTGCGAGAGCGGTACCACCCATTTGGGGACGCCTTCTATCTTAAAGACAGGGAAGATCGGCCCGACAGGTCATGCAAACCCTTGGGCCGGCAACGACGCCGACCCAGGGCTCAAGTCGACTTACTGACGATGCGCGTTGGCGTAGTTGCCATAGATGCCAAGCGGCGTATCGATCAAATCCTTGAACTGCTTGTTGATGATGGTCGGGAACGTGAGTTCATGCACGTAAACGACCGGGCTCGCCTCGGTCACCTTCGCAACCAGCTCCCGATACATGACACTGCGCTTGGCGCTGTCTGGTTCGACTGTCGCCTTGTCCATCAGCGCATCCGTTTCCGGGCTCGACCACTGCGCGGCGTTGACGAACACGGTGCCTTTGCGGATGCGATCCGAGTGGAAGCTGCGATGCACGCCGAGAACCGGATCGGCGAGATTGTAGAGGAAGTTGGACGTCACATCGAAGTCATAGTCGGTGTAGACGCGCTTCAGCCACTTCGGCACGTCTTCGTAGCGCAGCGTTGCCTTAATGCCGACTTGGGCAAGTGCCTGCTGCGTTGCTTCGCCGAACCGCTGCCATTCCTCGCCGTAAGGCGTCATGTCATGGACCATCTCGAAGCGAACGCCATCAGCTTTTTTCGGGAAGCCAGCTTCGTCGAGCAGCTTGTTCGCGCGGTCGATGCGGTCGGCGGCCGCGTAGTCAGTGCCGACGCCAAAGAGACCAGATGGCTCGAAGTTCGAGCTGATTGGCCCTCGGGCGGCTTTTCCGAAGCCGAACCAGACGTTGTCGATGACGAACTTCCGGTCAACGGCGTAGTTGATTGCTTGGCGAACCTTAACGTTGTCGAATGGGGCTTTCTTGGTGTTGATGACCATCTCGACGACGGGTGACATCATCTCGTAGCCTTTGGTCGACACTTCGACCGACGGCAGCGTCGCGAGCTTCTTGACGTCGTTGTAGGGAACCGCGCCGAAGCCGGCGATGTGAGCCTCGCCCTTTTCGAGAACTGCGGTGCGGGTCGAAGCATCGGCGATGAAGCGCACGACAACGCGGTCGAGGAATGGACGTCCGGCGCGCCAGTAGGTCGGGTTCTTGTCGAGGCGAACGAACTCACCGCGCCGCCATTCGACGAACTTGAAGGGACCAGTGCCGATCGGGTTGTTCGCATTGGGATGGGTCTTGATGTCGCCAGCGCCATAGACATGCTTCGGCAGCATCGGGCTCTCATAGCCAGACAACGCCATCATCATGTAGGGTGCGGGGTTCGCGAGCTTGAAGATCGCCGTCATCTCATCCGGCGTTTCGACGGCCGTCACCTCCTTGAAGGTCGCGATGCCGCGCGGATGGTTTTTCTTCAGGGCTTCCATGATCGTGAACTGGACGTCGGCCGAGGTGAATGGCTTGCCGTCGTGAAACGTCACGCCGCGCCGCAACTTGAACGTCACGGTTTTGCCATCGGGGGCAACGGTGAAACTCTCGGCAAGCCCCGGCTGTGGCTTCAGATTGAAGTCATATTCGAGAAGGCCATCAAAGATCTTGGCTGTCACCTGACCGATTGGCCCCGCCGTAGAGACGTACGGAGCGAGGTTGGGTGGCTCGGGCTGCGTAATCTGGACCAGAGTACCGCCTGGCTTCTGTGCGAGGGTGCCAGCCGAT
The DNA here is from genome assembly GCA_031409695.1 of Hyphomicrobiaceae bacterium. Taxonomy (GTDB): domain Bacteria; phylum Pseudomonadota; class Alphaproteobacteria; order Rhizobiales; family Hyphomicrobiaceae; genus JABFRJ01. Next base: position 6,166 of record JANNXS010000331.1, on the reverse strand, counting down.
GTCATTGCGACAACAGCTGTACCGAGAACTATGGATCTCAACGTCGTTCGCATGAATGTTCCCCTGGGTGTCATTTGCATGAGCGTCTCCGTTGGTTACCTGGATAGCATCGATGTGTTCGGGTCGTGCGGCGCCTTTAACTGGTATAATGCGCGAAGTCCTGCTCGTAAGCAGACAGCGCGACTGAGCCTCCCGTGTGGAGGAACAACACCAGATCAGTCGGCTTGAAGAAGCCTTCACGGACGAGGCCGATCAGACCCGCCATGCCTTTGCCGGTGTAGATGGGATCGAGCAGGATGCCCTCCAAACGCGCGGTCAGCGCAATGGCTTCAAGTGTTGACGGCGCAGGCACGCCGTAGCCTTCACCGACGAAGCGATCATCGACAATCGTTCGGCCCACAGCCAGCGGCGAGGCATCGAGCTTCTTCAGCGTCGCCTGCGTCAGAGCCTCGACGGCACTCGCCTGGCGTTCGCGGGGTTGACGAACGCTGATGCCCATGACCGGCAAATCAGCACCCAAGGCATGAAACCCCGCGAGCAGCCCGGCATGTGTGCCCGTGCTGCCCGTTGCCATGACCAGCCAGTCCACGTGCAGGTCCATGTCTGCGCATTGCTGGACCAACTCCTGCGCCACATCGACGTAGCCAAGAGCGCCGGTCGGATTCGAGCCGCCGCCTGGGATGAAATATGGACGGTGGCCCTCACTGCGTAGCCGCTCTGTTACCGCCTGCGCCTCGGCATTCATATCGAGGCCGTTCGGACGAAACTCCAGCGTGGTGCCGAACAAGCGATCCAGAAACACATTGCCGGTGACTTCGTAGCTGGCGTCACGGTGCGACACGCGCCGCTCAAGGAGGGCATGCGATTTCAAACCGTAGCGACAGGCGGCAGCGGCTGTCTGTCGGACGTGGTTCGACTGTACGGCGCCTTGCGTCACGAGGATGTCCGCGTTTTGCTTCAACGCCTCGCCAACGAGGAACTCAAGTTTGCGGGTCTTGTTGCCGCCGCCGGCAAGCCCTGTACAGTCGTCGCGCTTGATGAACAGACGTGGCCCGCCAAGCTGCGCGCTGAGCCGCTGCATCGGCTCGATCGGTGTGGGCCGATGACAAAGCGGAACCCGCGGGAAACGCTCAAGATTGATCTTGGAGTGTTGCTCAGATTGCCGGGGGGTTATTGCCATCTGCGCTGCCTCACGTCTCGTTCACACGCACATGACAGTAGGACAGCAAAACAAGGTTGTTTCCAATGTTATGTTCACCTAGCATTATGCGCATGACGCATAGAGTGCCCGCCCAATGGACCTGTCCTGGTTCCGAGATCTTGATCATCTGGCTAAGACCGGCAGCTTTTCTCAGGCGGCGCAGCGCAGCAATTTGAGCCAACCGGCGCTCAGTCGCCGCATCAAGGCGCTCGAATCCTGGGTTGGGGCCGTGCTCGTTGACCGGTCACGACACCCGGTGATTTTGACGGGTGCCGGTCTGCAGATGCTCGAAGCTGGCCAACAAGCGCTCACCCGCTTGGACAGCGAGCGCAAGAGCATTCGTGAAACGCAATCTCGGCCTGATCGCTACGTCGTCACATTTGCCGCCCAGCATTCAATCGGTTGGCGCTTCTACCCGGCTTGGCTGCAGGCGTTCGAAACGGTCTACGGCCCGATCATGTCGCGCCTACGCGCAGACGATCTGCCAAACTGCCTGCAGGATCTAAAAGTGGGGACTGTTGACTTTGTCATTGCGTATGAGAGCCGCAAGGCGGCCTCGATTGTCGACTCAAGCGATGTTCAGAGCATCCGGATCGGTCGAGATTTACTCCTGCCCGTGGCAAAGGCCGCTCCGGATGGGCACCCGATGTTCAACCTTGACCGCAAGGGCTCTACGGCTATTCCCTACTTGAGGTTCGGCGCCGCGGCACCCATCGGGCAGCACATCGCGCCCTTGCTCGAAGCCGATACGATCCGTACACGACTGCAGGTCGTCTATGAGAATTCAATGTCCGGCGCTTTGCGCATCCGCGTCCGAGAAGGCCTCGGTATAGCATGGTTGCCAAAAAGCCTGGTGGCTCCCGATCTCGAGGCCGGCCTCTTGGCTCCGGCTGGCGGCAAGCGTTGGGAGGTCCCCCTCGACATCAAGCTGTTACGTCGACGCCAACATGCCAACGCGCTGACGAACAAGATCTGGGCATTCCTCGACCGACGTGAGGACGCACCACTGTTGGCGAGATCGGGTTCAGGGACGGCGCTTGGTCCGCGACGCCGCGCATCCCAGTAGCAACAAGACATGTCGTGCGCGGTTTCCCCGCCGCGCAGAATGACTCGCCAGATCCGAAATGAACCAATACGTTGCTTAGTGATTTGGCGCTCTGGGACGACGAGATGCGTGCAGGTACTCGGTGATCGACGATCGCAATGCTCGTGATGGCCGCGTTTGGCGCAATCAGCCCCGTTGCCGCGCAATCAGACTATCCAAGCCGGCGCATCACTGTGATCGTACCTTATTCGGCCGGTGGTATCGTCGATATCGCGACGCGCGTCGTAACCGACAAAGGATCGAAAATTCTCGGCCAGCCGATTACGATCGAGAACAAGCCTGGCGCTAACTCCAACCTCGGCACTGACACTGCCGCGCGCGCTGAACCCGACGGCTATAATTGGGTGTTCATGGGGCCAGCGACACTTGCAAACCCGCACTTCTATTCGGGCTGTGCTGGAGCGAGAAGAGCTTTACGACTGTCGGTATCACGGCCTGGGCGCCCATTGCGCTGATCGCCAATCCCGGCTCGCCTGCGAACACGGTCAAAGAATTCATCGACCTCGCCAAGAAATCGCCTGGCGCGCTGAACTTCGGCAATGCCGGTATTGGCTCATCGACGCATCTTAATGCCGTTCTGTTCATGCAGGGCAACGACATCCAACTGACGACCATAACGTACGCGGGACAGCCGCCGTTCTTGATCGATTTGATGGCCGACCGCATCCAGTTTGCGGTCGCTGTGATCGGCCTGTCGGTTGTGCGCGTGAAGGTAAAGAAGCTGAAGGCGCTCGCTGTCATCGGCAACGATTGGTCGTCGCTGTTGCCTGACGTACCGACCATGACGGAGGCAGGCTTTGGTGCAAACAGTATGGTGCCCTGGCATGGTCTTGCTGTGCCGAAGGATACCCAGCGTCCGATCGTCGAGAAGATCAATGCGGCGATCAACGAAGCAACGAGGGACGCCGCAATCAAAGACCTGTTCGAGAAGCAGGGGCTGGAAGCCATCGAGCAGAAGTCGCTCAAGGACATAGAGACGATCGTCGAAAAGGACTCAGAACTGTACGCGCGCATCGTCAAGGACGCCAACATCAGTCTATTGGCGTCCCGGCTGTTGGAGCCATCGCTCGGCCCCCTTGGCGGCGGCGCGCCCGGTTGCGAGGCAAGCGGTGAGCAGATAGCCGCCGGTCGGGGCCGACCAGTCGAGCATTTCACCAGCCACAAAGACGCCCGGCCGCGCCTTCAACATCCACTGGTCGTCAAGCCCCGCGGCCGCGACGCCGCCGGCGGTCGATATGGCGCGGGACATGCCGGCAAAACCTGTGACAGCTAGCGGTACGGACTTAATTCGGGCCGCAAGAGCCGCCGGGTCCCTCGGGAGCGTTGGCCCGGCCTCGCGCAGCACATTGACGGCGGCCGCCGACAGTCCGGCGCGGCGGAGTGTGTTGGCCTGTGTCTGTTTGTTGGGGGCGAAAAGCCTTGTGGCAAGCGCTTCGGTGGTCAAGTCAGGACGCAGATCAAGCGTGATGGTGGCCGGTGTCGACGCCGCAAGTGCATGGCGCAGCGACTCTGTGACCGCATACACCACGCCACCCTCGAGCCCGTCGCGGGTGATCACAGCTTCGCCGCGCCGGTGTGTTTCGCCAACCGTTACGGCAATGCGCTTCAGGGGCATGCCGGCGCAGCGCGTGCGCAGTATGTCGGACCACTGGACTAAAACGCCCGCGTTGGCCGGGGTCAGTTGAGTGACTGGGACGCCGTTGCTTTCGAGCACGGACACCCAGGCGCCATCGGCGCCAAGACGCGGCCAGCTGGCGCCGCCCATGGCCAGCACGACCGCGTCGAAGCGCTCAACCGTCTCCTGGTGCCCAGTTTGTGGTGCCACATGGGCCAGACGGACGGCGCCGCCCTCGGTAAACCCTAGCCACCGCGTGTTGAGGCGCAACGTAACGGCTTGCGAGGCGAGCCGCGCGAGCCAGGCGCGCAGCAAGGGTGAGGCCTTCATGGCCTTGGGAAACACGCGGCCCGAACTGCCGATAAACGTTTCCTGGCCAAGCGCGTTTGCCCACGCCGTAACGGCTGACCCTGGGAAGGCATCAAGCGCCCGCATGAGCTGAGGATCGAGCGCACCGTAGCGCGTCAAAAGGCGGGCGTGCTCCTCGCTATGTGTCAGGTTCAGGCCACCGCGACCAGCCAACAGGAATTTGCGCGCAGGCGCGGCCATCCGCTCGATGATGACGACGCGCGCGCCCGCGGCCGAGAGCACTTCAGCCGCCATTAGGCCGGCTGGCCCCGAGCCTATAACGGCGACTGTTTTCGAGGCTGCTGGCATCGCTATTGCGCCGCCTCTGCCAAGGCCTTCGGGAGTTCGGCAGCGAAGAGCGCCAGGTCCGCCTCGGTGCCGGCTGACACGCGGATGCAGCGGTTGAGATGTGGCACGCCGGGCATGCGCACGAACACATCGCGCGCGATCAGGCCATCAATGATGCGTTTGGCATAGGCGCCGTCGTGCTTGCAGTCGATGGCGACGAAGTTGGTCGCGGATGGCAGCGGTTCGAGGCCATTGGCACGCGCGATGGCCCCGATCGTCTCGCGGGCTGAATGAACCTTGGCTTTCACGCCTGCAAGGTAGGCATCATCAGCCCAGGCCGCCAACGCACCGGCTTGCGCGATGCGATTGACCGAGAAGTGATTGCGGATCTTGTCAAACGAGCGGATCGTTGTGGCCTCACCCAACGCGTAGGCGATGCGCGCGCCGGCCATGCCATAGGCCTTCGAGAACGTGCGATAGCGGATGACTTTCGGGTTCGACATATCGAGTGCTGGCGTTGTGCCCGGTGGCCCGAACTCGAAATAGGCTTCGTCCAGCACGAGTACGGTGCCGTCTGGAATGGCGTCGATCAGGCGTTGCACGTCGGATGCTGGCCAGTGGGAGCCCATGGGATTGTCGGGATTGGCGAAGTAAACGAGTTTTGGTTTTTCGCGCATGATGGCAGCGATGAGTGACGCCGGGTCCTCGCGGTCGTTGACATAGGGGATCAAAACCAGACGCCCGCCGTAGCCGGTGACGTGGAAGTTGAACGTCGGGTACGCGCCCAGTGAGGTGACCACGGCATCGCCGGGTTCGACGTATTGACGCACCGTGTAGCCAAACAGGCTGTCGATGCCTTCTCCGATGGTGACGTTCTGCGGCGTCAAGCCGAGCTTGACGGCAATGGCTGCGCGCAGATCGTGGTTGTCTGGGTCGCCGTACATCCAGCTGTCGATGGCGGCCGCCTGCATGGCCGCGATGGCCTTCGGGCTTGGGCCGAACACGCTCTCGTTCGCCCCGATGCGGGCGCGGAAGGGGCGGCCGCGCCCGCGCTCTTGCGCTTCCGGTCCGACAAAGGGCACGGTTGCGGGCAGAGCTGCGACGATGGCGGTCGGTCGGGTGGACATGATGACGTGTTTTGCTGTGGGCGTTCTCACGCAGCCATAGACGTCGACCCCGTCGCTAGCAATCCGGGTGGCCCATCCGGGGGTGGCTGTGGCTCAACATGTCGGGGCGCGTGGTGGTGAAAGCCAAGCCAGCTGGGCGGCAGGCACGCAGCCTGTGCCGCCTCTACCTGTCCGAGCGCGATCCGTGCGGCGCATGCCTAACAAAAATTGTGGCAGATCGCTATCGCGCCGCACAGCCATACGGCCGCGTCTGAGCCGGTGTAACGGGTTCCCCCGTCGCGAGCGCGGCGAGGGCACCACGCACATAGTTGCGGGCACTTGGTATGTCGGACGGTTTCGATGTTGGCTTGTCGTCGATTGCACCAAAATAGGCGAGCACCCCACGCGCATCGATGACGGCCATCGTCAGGGCGACTTGAACACCGTAGGCCGCTTGCATCCGGCCGTCATGGTCGAGCAGGAGGTGTGTTGGCGCAGCTTTG
>JANNXS010000330.1:0-2564 GCA_031409695.1 Hyphomicrobiaceae bacterium | reverse complement strand
GCAAAACGGCAGTGTTGCTGGATTATACTTGTGGTGGACGATTTTTAGTATGATGCTGTGTACAAGTCCAGAAGCGCAGGCGTTCATTGAGCGATGCGGGGGCAAACAAACAAAAGTATAGACAGCGATTTGTGTCGACGCCATCGGCAGCGGCGTAGGGCTTTCTGCTGGTTGCCCGGATTTTGGCAACGCAGATGGCGCCGCTTGCTAAGGCCGACATTCATTTTGCAGTTCGCGTGGCTTGCCTGCGGCCGAGGCTTGGTCCGCTGTTGTAGCTGGAGCGACCGCGCCGGCTCGATGCGCATAGAGTGGACTATGGTGGTGCGACAGTGGCAGCTTCCTCTGCTTTCCAGCCGCAGGTCGGTTCAGGTCGGCGCGATTGCCGCGACTGCGACCTCAACCCCGGCTACCCCGTCCGCTCGCCGCCGGTCACAGCCAGGTGCAGCGCCGCGCTTGGTTTTGCATCTGTACACCGCCTTCACACCGGATCTGCCGTCCGCAGGGATGGGTGCCGACAATGCCGCTGCGGTTGTAAAGTTGGCCGGCGGGCCAGATGCGATAGCTGGCCGCGGCCGGGTCTCCGGGACAACTGATTTTGCCGCCCGATTGGGCCCAGGCGTTTGGGGCCATACCTGTAGGTGCCACGGCGCTGGTTGCCAGGGTTGCCAGGGCTACGATGGCCAAGACCGCGTAACGCATGGGCCGAACTCCAAGCTGGTCGCGCTGCATTTCGTGCACGCCCCGAACACTACGCTTGATCCGACCGCAGAGCAAACGGGCTTTCGCCGGCTCGAACCCACGGTCGCAGCCGCACCACTGTCATCCTACCCCTTGTGGGTAGGACCCATTCATCAGCAGGCTTACCTGTCAGACAATGGATGTGGAAAGCGCGGCGCATTCTCTTCGCCTCTCAGCAAGCCACCGAATGGTCCAACCCACAAGGAGGCAGGGTGACAGGACTGGTTGGGGCCTCGTCGAGAAAAACGGCGCCTACTGACCAGCCATGGTGGGTTTCGCTTGGACCCAACCACGCCCTGCCCCGTCACTTTTTCACCGCATGCCAGAACACCATGGCCCCTGGCACCGGCAAAAGGCCCGACAGCTTCGGCGAAAACGCGACCGGTTGTGACCACATGCCGACCTGGATGTAGGGCACCAGCGCCATGCCCGAGAGTTGGATCTTTTCGGCCTGCGCTTTCTTGGCGGCGGGATCGGTGATCGAGGGGAAGCCATCGAGCAGCGCCTGGTGGGCTGCATCACAGGGCCAGCCGGGCCAAGCTTTGTCGCACGTGGCAGCCATCGGCACGTTGCCGACCGGGTCTGACATGGAGACGCCATTCCACCAGGAAAACATCAGGTTCCAGCCGCCCTCGGAGGTGGCCTTCTTGTTGGCGCGGCGCTGGCCAACGGTGGCAAAATCCATCGCCTGCAAATCGACCGTTGCCCCGATGGCGCGCAGATCCTGGGCGAGCAGCAGCGAGGCATTGGAGAGAAACGCAATGTCGGTCGGCTGCAAGATGACGATCGGCTCGCCCTTGTAACCGGCCTCAGCGAGCAATGCCTTGGCCTTGTCGCGCGATTTGCCGAAGTCTGGCTCAGCCCCCGCTTCCGAGGCCAACGCCGAACCGCAGACGAGGTACGCCTGGCACGGCTTCCAGATATCCGAGCCGCCCCACATGGCCGCCAGATAGCGCGGCTGGTCGATCAGATATTGCAGCGCCTTGCGCGCCGTCGGATCGTTGAACGGCGGATTGAGATGGTTCGGACGCAGGATACCCTGGTGGCCGAAGGCGTTCGTCACCTGCAGGCCGATGCCGCGCTTTTTCAGGTCCGGGATCAGATCAACAGGCGTGTTTTCGATGAAATCAACCTCACCGTTCTGTAGCGCGAACACGGCCGCCTGCGGGTCCGCCAGCGTCAGCCATTCCATGCGGTCAACGTTGACGATTTTCGCGCCCGCCATGCCGTCCGTCGGCTCCTTGCGCGGCACGTATTTGGTGTTGCGGGCGTAGACGGCCTTGGCGCCCGGCTTCCATTCCTCGCGCAGGAAGATGAACGGGCCGGACCCCGTCGCGTCCGTGATGTTCTTAGCGGGGTCTGTGTCAGCGATGCGCTTGGGCATGATGGCCGGCACGTTTGAACCGGTTTTGGACAGCGCCTCGAGCATCAGGCCGTAGGGCTGCTTCAGCTTCAACTCGAACGTCTTGGCGTCGATGGCCGTCATCGCGTCAGTGACTGCAAGAATCTGGCGGCCGTGGGCATCGCGCGCGCCCCAGCGCTTCAGCGAGGCGATGACGTCGTCGCTGGTCACAGGCGCGCCATCGTGGAAGGCGAGGCCGTCGCGCAGGGTGAACTTCCAAAGCAAGCCATCGGTGCTCATGGACCACGTGTCGACCATTTGCGGTTGTGGCACCTGACGGCTGTCGCGGCCGAACAGGAAATCATAGACGTTGGCTGCGTGACTCTGCACGTTGCCAGCGGTGGTCGTGATCGGGTCAATGGTCGCGAGGTCAGCGAATGGCACCACGCGAATAATCTTGTTCTCGGCTGCGGACTGTCCGCGT
>JANNXS010000329.1:0-7188 GCA_031409695.1 Hyphomicrobiaceae bacterium | reverse complement strand
GCGGCCTTCTCGCCGACCATGATCGCGGGGGCATTGGTGTTGCCGGAGGGCATGGTCGGGAAGATCGAAGCGTCGGCAACGCGCAGGCCGGAAAGTCCATGAACCCGGAGATCCGTGCCGACAACCGTTGACGGTCCAGCGGGTCCCATCCGGCAGGTGCCAATGGGGTGATAGGCGGTTTGCGAGTTGGCACGAATCCAGCCGAGGATCGCGTCATCCGTCACAACGTCCGGGCCGGGCGACATTTCGTCTCCCCGGTATGGGTCCATGGCTTTCGCGCCGATGATCTTGCGCATCATGCGGAAGCCAGCAGCCGAAACGCGCTGGTCAATCGTGTCACTGAGGAAGTTGAAGCGGATGGCGGGCTGCGCGTCAGGATCAGCCGAGCGAATATGGATCGAGCCAAGGCTCTCGGGGCGTAGCTGATAGCAAGCAACTGTCATTGCTGGATAATCTTGTAGGATGCGCCGCTTTGGGTCTTTCACGGCATACGGTAACAGGTGCATCTGGACATCAGGCGTTTCGAGCTCGGCACGCGTTTTCAGGAACGCAACCAGCGGCGCTGAGGGAAGTGAATAGAACCCGCCGCCCGTGGTCGCATAGGTGAACGCCTGTCGCAGTCGCCCGCTCCAGCCGTTCATGCGCTGATTGTAGGACACCGAGGGGACTTTAACGCGCCATTGGATGCGCGCATTGATGTGATCGCGGAAGTTCTCGCCGACGGCTGGTAAAGCGTGCCGCACGTCAATGCCATGCTGTTTGAGGATCGCGGGATTGCCGATCCCGGATAATTCGAGCAACTGCGGTGTTGCCACCGCACCAGCCGATAAGATGACTTCACGGCCAGCTTTCGCTTCGATCTGGCGGCCATTGCGCTCATAAATGACCCCCGTACAACGCGTGCCATCGAGCACGATACGGCGGACGGGCGCTTGCGTAACAATTGTCAAGTTGGGTCGCGAGCGTGCAGGCTTCAAATAGGTCTCGGCAACGCTCATGCGCTTGCCGCGCCGGATGTTCGCCTGCGTCTTGGCGATGCCCTCCTGATCCTCGCTGTTGTAGTCACGATTAACGCGATAGCCAGTTTCGCGCGCGCTTTCGAACAGAGCGTCGTAGAGCGGGTTCTGGTCCGGAACCTCCGATACCGTGAGTGGGCCAGCGCGCCCCCGGCTGGTGATACTCTCACCCTCGAAGCGCTCGATGCGGTCGAACAGTGGGGCGACGTCAGACCACGTCCATCCACGGCAGCCCATCTGCCCCCACGTGTTGTAATCGAGTGGCTGGCCGCGCACCCACACTAGGCCGTTGATCGACGATGAGCCGCCGAGCAGTTTGCCGCGCGGCACGGGAATCTGCCGGTTCGCCGTGCCGGGCTCGGGGTCGCTCTCGTAGAGCCAATTGGCTGACGGTTCGTAGATCAGCAGGCCGAACGAAACGGGGAAACGCGTATAAACGTGGCCCACCGCGCCGGCTTCGAGCAGCAGCACACGATTGCGCGGGTTTTCGCTTAGCCGTGCCGCGAGAACCCCGCCGGCCGATCCAGAGCCGACGACAATGTAATCAAAAGTGTCCATGTTCCGCCCCCCGTGGCCCGCGCAGACGCGATGGGCTGAGAAGGCCACGGCCGTTGACCAACTGCAAGCGCGGGCGCAAAAACAAGCGCGGCCCGAGAGCCACCTTCTCCCCATCTCGATCCGGCACAGCTGGCAATCAATTGCCAATACGCGGGTCGCGGATCATTAAACTTGCGCGGCCATACTGCAGTTGGGTGGCTCCAATATGTGCAGGGTATCATGGTGCAGCGGTTGCTTGCTTTCACGGTCGTGCTTGTCGCGCTGCTTTACGGCACGGTCGGTGCCGAGGCGAAGGTCCCCATCCCCTGCACGTCGGAAAAAATCGTCAAAGTCGCGGCGCTGCCGAAAACCGCGGAGTTCGCTCTGCCAAATGGCCAACACATCAACCTTGGCTATCTCTACACCGGCTGTCTGAGTGGCAGATGGATTGGCTACGTCGGCAGCTCCAGCCGCTACATGACCTGGAAAGATGACATGCTGCCGGAAGTTGCGGCAGCGGCTGGTATAAAAGCCTTGCCCGATCCACCAGGGCTTGTTTGGGGGCTTTTCAATGCGCCCGGCGCGTTCTGGGTCGAGTGGATGTATGCCATCGTTCTCGGGTTGTTGGCCGTGTTTAAGGGCTTCGGCGCTCTCGTGACTGCGAAAGCTGCACCGGGTGCGCATTCCGTCGAGGCCGAAGCCGGAGCTACTGCAACGGTAGCGGCCGTGGCATCGGCACGCATTGCGCCGGCATCGATACCACAGCCTGACCGCGCGGCACGGCTCGCGCCTACAACTCAACCACGCCGTCCCGCCCGCATCGCCGAGGCTGGTGCGGCCAGAGCCATACCACGAGGCGCGGCGCCGTCCTTCGGTCGTCGCGGTTAAGATGGCGACATGGCGGCTTCAGGACGACAAACCGCAGCCGGCGCAGCCAAAACACATCAAACCCGCCAGACAGCGGTATGCTTAAGTTCAGCGTTCTCCAGGTCGCGCGTGACTGGAACTTGATAGGCTGCAACTTGGGTGAAGCGCCCGCGCGGAAAATAATCACGCTGCGGATCGCCGATCAGAACACATGCACCGGCCGTGGCGAGTGGCTCAATCAGGGCGAGTACGCGCGCGGCGAGTTGGCGCTCATAGAAGAGGTCGCCGACCAGCACCACGTCGATGGGTGCGGGTAAGCCCGACAGCATATCGTGCCCCGTTGTCGTCACGGTCACACCATTGGTGTCAGCGTTTAAATCACTGGCAACAAGCGCGATGTGATCGATGTCGGCCGCAAGCACCGAGGCTGCACCGGCACGGCCTGCCGCAATACCGACGAGACCCGACCCGCAGCCAAGATCCAGGACACGCTTGCCGGCGACCTGACCGGGCAAATCCAGCAGGCAGCGCGCAAGAGCCTGGCCACCCGCCCAGGCAAACGCCCAATAGGGAGGTGGCAGGTTCATTTGGCCGAGGTCGTCCTCGGTCTTTTGCCAGATTTCTACGCTTTGGTCGGCAAGATGCAGGCGGATTTCCGGCACCAGTGGTGGCGCCGACAAACGCGTGTTCGCAACGATAAAGTGGCGAACCGCGTCTGTGTCTTTGGCATCAATGCTAGGCAAGGCCACCGCCGGTCGATGGGTCAACGGCAGCGGACGTCGGCTGAAGACACCCGGTCGTTCCAAAATTGGCCGACGAAACCAACCCGGCCAACGAAAACCTGGCGCGCGCCGCGAAAGTCAGCGTGCTCGAACGCTTCCAACCGGCAGCCAGGGGCGCAGGAGACGGATGAGATCCGATCGTTCCAGCCCTCGCCGACGAACGAAAATTGGCCCGGCCGCACGCGAAACTGTGCGCCGCCGAAGTTGATGTCTTCATAAACAACGCAACCGTTGAAGCGTTGCGGAGGTTCCGGGCGATAGGGGCGCTCACGGTATTGTTCTGGACGCTCACGATAAGGGCGCGGCTCAGACGGGTAGTACTGGGCCTCGGCAACAGTCGCGATGGCGACCAGGGCAGTGAGGCTGGCTATCAAGGTTCGGACGAGCATAGGGATCTCCTGGGGGCGGCAAGGTCGATTCGCGCCGATTGGTTCGGTTGAATACCGGAGATGCTCCCGCCGTCCAGTGCTTTTTGGATACAACTCTAATGCTAGATGCTTGAATTCAGCGCCGCCTGCGGGGGAGCCGTGGCAAGTGGCGCTGGTAACACGTGTCACCTGCGCGCCAACCATCGCGAACAATGACGCATTGGCCGGTCTGACGTTCCAGCATATGTTGCAGTGCACTGGCGTATTGCCGCCTCCGAATCGCCTTCAGTGGGAGCCTTCCATGTCAGCAGCCCTGCGCACCTCGACCCAGATCAACGTTCTGTCGGCCAACGATTGTCGGGCGGTCCTGACCGCCGCCGAGCGGGTGCTGCAAATCGCAAAGATCGCCGTGGCGCGCCGCGTCGCCCTCGATGGTATCGATGCCGAGCAGGCAGCCAGCCACGGCTTTGCTTGGCTTGCGACCACGGTCGAGGCCCTGCGCCAGATGCACGGTTGGGCGGTTCGTCTCGATGCGGCCAGTCGCTTTGGCGAGATCGAAACGCTTATTTTAACGATTGCTTTTGGCGAATACGCAGCCCAGATCGAGGGTGGCATTCCCATGAGCCAACAGGAGATTGTGCGGTTGTCGGCGCTGGGCGTTGCCCGTGCTGATCAACGCCTGTTCTCGGAAGCAGCCGCCCCCGCCATCGAGGCTGGTACCAACGAAACGGTGCGTGCGCGGCTGATGCAACTTATCCTCGCTCAACCCGGCGCAACCACGTTCGGAGATACGGATCTGGATGAGACGCTCACGGAGATGCGCGAGCAGATGCGCCGCTTTGGTGTGGCTGAGGTGCTGCCGCACGCGCACGGCTGGCATCTGCGCAACGAGTACATTCCCCTCGATGTGATCTCTAAACTGTCTGATCTCGGCGTGTTCGGCCTTACCCTGCCGGAGGCCTACGGCGGCCTGGGACTTGGCAAAGAGAGCATGTGCCTCGTCTCAGAAGAACTGTCGCGCACCTACATCGGCGTTGGCTCGCTCGGGACGCGCTCCGAGATTGCTGCTGAACTTATTCTCGCCGGGGGTACAGAGGCTCAGAAAGCTAAATACCTGCCCCGGATCGCTTCGGGTGAGGTTTTACCAACGGCCGTGTTCACTGAGCCAAACACCGGTTCTGATCTCGCGTCCTTGAAGACCCGGGCCGAACGCCATTCAGTGAAGGGCGGGGGCGACGTCTATAAGATCTATGGCCAGAAAACCTGGATCACGCATCCCGTCCGCGCCGACGTGATGACCATGCTGGTGCGCACGGACCCGAACGAAAAGGGCTACAAGGGCCTGTCCATGCTGCTCGCCGAAAAGCCACGTGGCACAGACGCTAATCCATTCCCGGCTAACGGCATGTCTGGCGGCGAAATCGAGGTGCTCGGTTATCGTGGGATGAAGGAATACGACATCTCCTTTGATGGCTTCGAGGTGCCCGTCACGCAACTGCTCGGCGGCGTCGAAGGACAAGGTTTCAAGCAACTGATGGCGACGTTCGAAGCGGCCCGAATCCAAACTGCCGCCCGCGCCGTTGGCGTTGCCCAGTCGGCTATGGACTTAGCCCTGCGCTACGCCCAGGACAGGGTCCAATTCGGCCGCCCAATCGCGTCGTTCCCGCGTGTCGCAAACAAGATCGTGCTGATGGCGGTTGAAACCATGATCGCACGCCAGATCACCTATTTCGCCGCCCGCGAAAAGGATCAGAACCGGCGCTGTGACGTGGAAGCCGGCATGGCCAAACTGTTAGCTGCCCGCATCGCCTGGGCGTGCGCCGACAATGCCCTTCAAATACACGGCGGCAACGGGTTTGCGCTCGAATATGCCGTCAGCCGCGTCCTGCAAGATGCCCGTATTCTCAACATCTTCGAAGGCGCCGCCGAAATTCAGGCGCAGGTGGTTGCGCGGCGGTTGCTTGAAGGGGCCAACTGAGGGGCGCGCCCTCAGGCAATCTCCTGGATGAGCTTGCGTCGGACAGCTGGGCCGAAGGCTTCAAACGTATCGACTGCGATCAGGAATGCGCCAGCGCCGCCAATCACGTGATCCCGGTAATAGAGATCAAGAGCCGGGTCGAGGGCCAGGATCGGCAAGCCGTTGATGGTAATGTCGCGGGCAACGGCCTCGTCGCGGGCGGCGTCTGGCGAGCGGCCGCGGTTGTTTTCGCCATCGCCTGAAATGTCGATCACCTGACGGACGCGGCCACCTCGACCTGTCCCTGGCCCGTTAAACGGACATTGGGCGAGCAACTGTCGGCCGTTGTCGATGGCGCTTGAGATCGATGTGCCACCGGAGAACAACCGGCGCGGCCCCGTGGCAATCGCATCGGCGAAAGCGTTGCAGGCGCCAACATCGCCGAGCCGCGTCCAGGGTTGCGACACCTCCGGCATTCCGGGTCCGGTCCAGTGCGTCATACAGGCAGCGATTGCGCCCACTCGACCGCCAAGGATGACACGCTGTACGTCCATGCTGCGAAACGCATCGGCATAGCCGTCACGCTGCAATTCAAAGCGCTGACGGTTGACGCTGCCGGAGGTGTCGACCGCGAGGACCAACTGCAGGTCGACCTGACCATCGGCGTGGGCTGGTGCCGCGCCAGCCGCGGTTGCGATCACAGCCAAGGCCGAGCGGCGTGTCATCGATAGTGTCATGTGAGCCTCCTCACAGGGCGCAATTCCGCGGTCGTCACCAGGCGCGGAACTGCGGGCACTGCCCCTCGCGCGGACCAGCCTTAGAAAATGCTACGCGATGCCGCGAACGGGCGATAGATGGCCCAAACGTCGGGGGACAAACGTCGGGGCCCGGACGTCATGGATTGGTGTCAGGCCGACGCGATGCCTCCCCCACCCCGAACGCCCCCAGCCAGCTCCCAGGGAGGCCGTGGCAACCGGTGCTGACCGAATTCTTTCGGCCCTGTGCTGGCCAGCACCGCAGACCGTTCGGGGGACGCATAAACCTCTGTGCATCGGGGCCGGCGAAACACAAAGCTCACCGGCCAGACCGAAAACCCCGAGCCCACGCGCTCACCGCACGGACCAACGAACATGACCAAGTTCAAAGCGCTCGCCCTCGCCGTAACGCTCATTGGCACGGCACTCGCCGCTCAACCGGCCCAAGCCGGGTACGGCCATCGCGGCCATAGCTTCGGCTACGGCTTCAGCAACAGCTACAAGTACGTCCCGGTCTCCTACGGCTGCTTCACAAAATACATCTGGGTCTGGGATCACTATCATGGTCGCAACATGGCGCGCGCCGTTAGCATCTGCCGCTAAACTGAGGCACACACCGCGAAGCTCGGCGAAAATCGCCGGGCTTCGTCGATATCCGGCTTCGTCGATATCCGGCTTCGTCGATATCCGGCTTCGTCGATATCCGGCTTCGTCGATATCCGGCTTCGTCGGTATCAAGCCGATCAGCGCCACACAGCCCCGCACTCACTATGTTAGCGGCCGAGCGGTATGACTTGCCCGCTTTCAGGCGATACCTTCCATCGAAACTCTGGCACCCGACGCGATTGACCCCGAGCGGACCTAAGCGCACCTAATCGTGCCGCAAGATCATTTTGTCTCCCGTCC
>JANNXS010000328.1:0-2162 GCA_031409695.1 Hyphomicrobiaceae bacterium | reverse complement strand
TTCTCGAGGCCATCGCGAAGCACGCCAAGCGCTACAAAGGGCCGTTGGCGCTGATGTCGTTCGATCCGAAAGTCATGGCAGCCCTTGCCACGCTTGCGCCAAAAGTGCCGCGCGGGATTGTTGCCGGCCGCTATGAGGGTGACGGCTGGTGGTTGGATACGATTGGTGCCGAACGCGGTGCGCGACTGACAGACTTGCTCGAGTCCCGGGACTGCGCGCCGTCGTTCTTCGCCTACCACGTGAAGGCGTTGCCCACACCGGTTACACGTTATCTCCGCGAGGTGCAGGGGCTGCCGCTGTTCACCTGGACGGTACGCACGGCCGCTGATCGCAAAGTTGCGGCCAAATGGGCGGATGCCCCGATCTTTGAAGGTTTCGAGGCCTAACACCGACAGGGGAAGGACAAGTCGGCGGTGTGGACCTGATTCACTTGTGCGCGCTCACCAAGCCGCGTCCGGGTGTGCTCGGGCGAGCACCTGCATCTCAGCGAGCATGTGGCCGAGATGTTCTGAGTGCTGACCCGAGCGGCCACCCGTCTGCATGTAGCCGTCTTTGGGCCGATCAAGCGTGGCTCTGCTGAAAATGGCTGAGACCAAGGCTTCCCACCCGGGCTTCAATGCGGCGCGATCCGGCGCGATACCAGCGTCGATCAGGCCACGCTCCGGGGCCTGGATCTCAAACATTTCGCCCGTATAGGTCCACAGGTCCTCAAGCGCCGAGTGCATGCGGTTCCGGCTTTCGGGTGTTCCATCGCCAAGCCGCACGACCCATTCGCCGGAATGCCGCACATGATATGACATTTCTTTGACGGCCTTACCGGCCACATCCGCAAGTCGCTTGTCGGTGGAATGGGTCAGCGCGTCGTAGTAATCGCGCATCAGGGCGGCGAACAAAAACTGCCGCGTGACGGTTACGGCAAAGTCACCGTTCGGCTGCTCGACCAGCAAGCAATTGCGAAATCCGCCAGCATCACGAAAATAAGCCAAATGGTTTTCGTCGCGCCCTTTGCCCTCAAGCTCACCAGCATAGGTGTAAAATGCGCGCGCCTGCCCGATCAAGTCCAGGCCAAGGTTTGAGAGCGCGATATCCTCTTCCAGTGTTGGCGCTTGGCCACTCCACTGCGACAGCCGATGGGCCAAAACGAGGGCATCGTCTGCGAGGGCCAGAGTGAGATCAAAGGTCGCGTGTTTGAGAGGCATAGCGGTTCATGGCGCACGTTATTTGTTAGCACAAGCTGACTTTGTCAGCACAGGAAGGCTTTGTTAGCACAACAAGGCTTTGTCAGCACAACACAGTCTGAAGACGTGCTGCCTGTGGATCAGGTGCGCTGCGCCCCAGTTTCGCCCCTTTACGGACCAACTTACGCCGCTCGTGGCTTATACGCGCTGCGCTGAACTGTGTTTAGGTGCCCGACAGCGGGCGTGTCCGCCGATCATTGGCGGGTCGACGAAGGGGGCTACATGCACCGTCTCGTATGTGTTGCACTCATTGCACTACCGCTGGCCGCCTGCGGGCCGAATGCCAACAAGGCTGACGTGGGCCTTGGCACAGGTGCCGTGATCGGTGGTGTCATCGGCAACCAATTTGGCAAAGGTGACGGCAAAATTCTTGGCACCGTTGCCGGCGCCTTCATTGGTGGCATTGTCGGCAACGATATCGGCCGCAAACTCGATGAGCGAGACCGGATGCTGGCCCAAAGGGCTGAATTCGAAGCGTTCGAGCGCGGCCCATCGCGCCAGCCCTACAGGTGGCGCAATCCTGACAACGGCCGCTATGGCGATATCGTGCCCATGGAACCCTATCGCCGCGGTGCAGCCGATTGCCGTGATTACACGCACACAATTTACATCGACGGCCGCCCCCAGGCCATGCGCGGCACCGCTTGCCGCAACCCTGATGGCACTTGGCGGTCTGTCGGGTAACACGAGCCGGGCCGACGATGGCGACACGGATCTGCCCTGCCCACACGTCGGTCTGGCCAACGCGCATCATTGAGAGCCCGACAGGGCACGCTTTCGATGGCAAAAAGTCGTGAGGCGCAGCGGCGTTGCAAAGCGTCGCCAAGTGATCGACATTGCCAGACAACGGGCTAGGTAAAGGGCCGCTATCTCAATGGATCTCTTCTATGCCGCTTGCGCACGATTGGCTTGGTCTGACGGGAC
>JANNXS010000327.1:0-2323 GCA_031409695.1 Hyphomicrobiaceae bacterium | reverse complement strand
AAAACCCGTTGCCGAACTTGCAGGCCGCATCTCCACACATCGATGACGATTTGCTGACGCCACAGTTTTTGGCTGCCGATCTCAATGTTGCGATAGCCACTTTGGCGGATTGGCGGGTCCGTGGCGGCACAAGGACGCCCCCTTTTGTCAAGGTGGGAAAAAACGTCCGTTATCCGCGCAAACTTTATCGCGTGTGGCTCCACGACCGAATGAAATCGAGCACGTCTGCCTGACAAGGCCAGCTCGCCTCCCCTGTAGGCCAGCCAACAAGTATCGGCACGCCTCGCCTCCCCCCCCACGACCAAACACAATGCTGAAGCCGCGCGACGTACCGCGGCAGGGGCCCCTGTGTCGAGAAGATTGCCATGTTAGACCGCAACACGTCTGTGACCGATCACAATACCGTCGCCGCATTCGTGCACCGCTGGCATAACGCTATGGTTGCGATCGCCAATGGGGGCGGGCATCAATCGTTCAGGCTTGTTCTAGCAAGTTTCGGCGAACGACCGCGCCCCGACATGGCAGCACCATGGCTGAAACTGCAACCGGCACTCCGGCACATTTCACCCGGTGATGAACTCGACGATGTTGTCAGCTGGATCACAGATCAAAATCGACAACCTGGACGGTCAGTTTTCTATTCTCTAGCCATTTGGCGGCATGATTTGCCAATTACATCGACGGGTAACGCAACCCATGCAATCGGCATTTGCGGACTTGGCGCCGACATCGATCGCGATAAGCAAAATACGTTCACTCTTGACGCGTTGGCGATGCCCCCGACTCTAAATACGATTACGTCGACTTCTTCAGACAACGTCACAAATCACAACCTCATTTGGTTTTTTGACACGCCATCGACGGTGGAAGAAGCCCGCAAGACTGCCAAGGTACTGTGCGCGCACGTCCGCGACACGGATGGTACGACAGCAAATCCACTCCAGATGTGGCGGGTACCAGGGACACTAAATTGGCCGAAGAGTGCCAAGGTACGGCGTGGTCGATCTATGCAGCCAATGCTGACAAGGTTTACGGGTTGCTCAACTTGGCGCTCAGTTTGTCCGGAAATGCTCAAGGCCGCGCTCGGTGGCGTGCCGAAGATTCTGTCACCGACAGCCGATAAACCGCGCGATCGCAAGCCGCCGGTTGCCCGCGATTTCTGGGATGGAAGTCAAGCCGAGCTGGACTACCTGGAAAGCATGCTCCGCCATATCGACCGGTTCCTACATCAAGCACGCGTGGCCGGGCGGCCGATCCTCGATCGTCGGGGAGCAGATCTCGACATTTCGAAACGCGTGCCTTGGCTTCGCTACGGACGTGTCCTGCATCGCTTCTTCCGCGGAGCTGACGTCGGCCTTCAGCTTTGGCTAGCCATGACCGCAGGGGACGGCCAGCGCGGGTTTCTTGGGCACCTACCTTGCCTTGACGAAGATGAGCTTCGCGACGAATGGGCAAAAATGAATCTCGACGCACCGAACCCGACCGGCCTTGGGACGCTAATCGAAATCGCGGTCCACCTTGGTTACAGGATGGACCGGAAGGATTTTGGGCTGCCACAGCTGGGAGCTGACCGACCGTCTGCAAACGGCCTTGCCGTTCGTGACGCGGCCCGCAGTTGGCAAGCACTCAAATCGCCCAGTGCGGACCTGAGGTATCGGGCTGCTCGGTCGATCGCCCGACGCGCCGATGCGATTCGGCTGCGACCAACCGCACGAGCGGTGCTGGATCTCATCATCGATCTGATTAACGCGAAGCGCGGTTATGCCTGGGTGTCGCACCAGAGGCTCGCCCAAATGATGGTCAAAATCGACGGTTACCGTTGGAACAAGAATGGCGTCAGAAAAATCTTGCTGGAACTTCGAGATCAAGGCTTCGTCCGCATGTCGGGCGCCGACGAAGTTGGCGCACACGGTCGGAAAGGTCCAACCTACGCACTTGTCCCGGGTAAGGGCCATTCCTGGGATGATGACATACGCTGGGATGAAGAAATCCTTGGCCAAACCCATGGGCCCGACGTGTCCAGGATCGAGGACATACGGGGGCAGGCGAACACCTGGAACTCGGACACAACTACTAATCTGAATGAGTACGAGGGGGGGACAGATGATCGAGGTGTGGTCGTGGCTCCGCTACCACAGCAGCCATCCAAGGCACGGAGAGAAGAGGTCGAATGGCTGCTTGGTTGCCCGTTTCTCCCGGCTTTATTCGAGCCCACAATTGAGGCGGCATTGAAAGCGCCGCGCCGAACGGCGATGCTTGGCCAACTTTCTTGCAAGCTGCAGGAATGCCAAGCTGCAGGCCTTGAGCCGACAGACATCGCCGC
>JANNXS010000326.1:0-5836 GCA_031409695.1 Hyphomicrobiaceae bacterium | reverse complement strand
CGGTTATGGTCTATCGGCCTTGGCGAACCAGACTATGGGAGCTTGCCGGGGACTGAGGGGACACCGTGACGATTGATGACGCCATTAAACTGACAGGCCTCGCCGCGTGGCCGATCGTAGCCCTCATCGCGTTGTTCGTGTTGAGGCCCTACATCGCGTTGGTTTCACGTGCCGCTGCGGATTTACGGGCACTTCTCGATCGAAGTGGTGAAGTGGTTGATCTGGCGAGCCAAATTGCTGCGTTGAGCGAAGCCACTGCCGATATCAAGGCAATGCAGCAAGTCGCTCAGGCTGCGCGCCCGGAGCCCCCTCCAACGGTTGGTCAACCGACCAGTGAACAGCTATGGAAGCAACTCGAAACGCAATGGCAGCAGACCCGCGATCAGTTCCGCGCGGCTGCTCAAACTGCTGGTGTAACTGTGAATTTTAGTGGCACGGTGGGCGTGCAGAATGCAGCCAAATCGCTGGTAGAGAAAGGCGCAATTCAGGCAACTACGGCGAATAGTATGGCTGATTTGAGTGCCCAGTATCAATATATGGTTCGATCTACATCGTATCGTGCCGAGGCGCTGAACGAAAATGTCGTTGCGGCGTACACCAAGACCGCGGGTCAAGTCCGCGAGGCACTGAAATCTGGGGCGTGAACGGCTCGGAAGTGGTGGGCTTCGAAGCAACGTCAGCTCGGCCCCAACCGTGCGATCGGTTGGGGCGGCCGTTTATGGCGTCGTCAGAGAAGTAGAAGTGGTATAGCCACTGACCCGCAAGTCATGGTGCTTCGGCATCGCAGAGATCATTAAAGTGCTGTGCGATCTCGCGCGACCGCAGCAGTGAATCACGAGCCGACGTCAACCGTGGGACGTGGCTCCCGACGCGCTGCGCGATCGCGCACATCTCCATCAGCAAGTAAGCGGATTGATCGGCACCGCGGCCCCCCACTTCCAAAAGATCCGGCGGCTGCACTGGCCGGCTCTCCATCCGATAGCTCCTTCGATAGGCCAACACCTTGTGGATATCGGGCGCGAGCCGAAGGTCGCTTCCGATCGCGTGCCCCTCACGCAGACACCGATCGAAAAACGAAACGAGCTGCGACGGCGAATGCGCGTCGCGCAGCGGCAGACCGGTCTTGGCATTGACGGCGATGGCCGCGGCCACAAAGCAGTACCGCGCCCAAATATCGGAACGGATGCGATCCGTTTCGATCGTTGTGATGCCACGGCCATCGAGCAGCCGCACAAGCATCATGGCGCGATCAGTATCGTAGTCGTCAAAGGCGCCGATGGTCAGCTCCGCTGCTGGCAGGCGCTGACTGAGCCGGCCATCGGCATCAAGCGCGATGCGCGCTTCGAGCACGCCGCCAACCAGCCTGCCACCGTTCGGGATCAACTCCGGCACCAAATGGTCGGCGCCCTCGATCACCGGCATAACCGTCGTCTCCGGACCGATATGCGCGACGAGCAACTTCATGACATCGCGGAAGTCCGGCGTCCGGCACGCGACAATGACGACGTCGAAGGCGCGATTGCCAAGCGCACCCGGCTCGACAGCATCGACCGGCCGACGGAACCGTCCGAAGTGGCTGGAAAGCGCGAGCCCCGTGGTGAGCAACTGCACCCGCCGAGCCGGCCGGACGAGGAACGTGACATCGCACCCCTTCTCGACCAGCCGTGCGCCGATCAGCCCGCCGGCCGTGCCCGATCCAACGATCAAGAACTTCATTTGCAGTCTCCATATTGCAGTTGATGGAGACTGTTACTCTCGCTACTGACGAATGAAATGCAAGAGGTATTTTTTTATTTAACACACTGATAATAAGCGTTTTTACGCGATCCAACGTCAAGACCAAGCTCACGACACGCCTCCGACTTTCGGGTGCTGACATCGGATATTACTTGTGCCGCAAAAGCGATCCCCCACCACTGCGCATCATCCACATGCGATTGCCTCGGGCGCTTGCATATCAATGCAACTCAAGCAACATGTGCTGCGCGCGGGCGGTATCGGTGGGCACACCGACTCGTTGCGCCTTTTTTGGATATGGGGCGCTGCATTGGCCAAGACGGATCTTCAGCGAAATGCGTTTGTCGTCCTTGGCTTAGCGGTGTCGGCCAAGCATGAAGATGTGCGCGAGGCGTTTGAAGATCTGACGGCCGAAAATCCAGATGACGAAATCCGACTTTCGGAGGCAAAGCAGACATTGCTTGCTCCTAAGCAGCGGTTGTCAGCCGAGATCGCATTTTTGGTCGACACGCCCCCTGGCGAAGCAGTCCGACTGCTGCATGCAATTCAAAAATCAAATGATCACCTGTACCTCAGACAGGCAGCGTCCCGTCTCGCGCCACTGTCGCGAAGCAACGTCATCGTCCATTTGGCGCAAACAGCGCGTCTCGTTGATGCCGACTTGATCGTCGATTCGGTTTTAGCTCACGCTCAACTCGACACAGCTTCGGTCATTAGAGCCATCAATCGCGCAAGGACGGAGGCGCAGATTGTCAGCGCCGATCCCCAACTCGCTTCAGACGAGATATCGAAACACATCAATCGCCAGAAGGCCGCACTTTTTGACGTCAAGTGCTCCCCGCAATTGCTTGCTGACACTGTAAAGTCGGCCACACGCCGCCTGCTTCACATGCAGGACCGTGCAGTTCTGGAGTCGCTATCGGGAGTCCTTGAAGCGTATTGGCGGTCAATTGGGAGCGCAACCGCCTTACTTCGAAGCAATCTCGACCGACTGTCCGATTCAATCATAGAAAATCCGACTGACAGCTCCACAATTGAAGGATTTCTGACGCAGTTGCGCGAATGGGACAATCTGGCGCAGCCGCTGCAGCTCGTCGAGCTTGAAAAAGGCCGCGACGATCCAGAAGCAACTGAGATTTTTCGCCTTGTGCGCAAGCTGTGCCTTGCCCTCGCAAATGATGGAAATCAGGCGGTTATTGCACTTCGAATTACGCTCGCGGCCAAGGAAGTGTTCGCTGAATTACCGCGAGCAGGCGAAAAGATTGCTGAAGACATCCAGGGCCTCGAAAACTTGGTGGCTGAACAAGCATGCGGCGACCTTGTAAAACTGGTGGAGCGTATCAAGTCAGAGAGCACGCAAAATCTGAAGGCGGTTTGGCCGAGCCTGATGACTAGTGTCTTTGATCAGCTAAAACTCACGCTTGCCAGACTGGGTGAGCCATCAGAACTACCGTGGCTGATGATGCGCAGCATAAGCATAGCGCTGTTCAATGACAAAAACTTACCGCAGGCCGCACTTGAGATTACCAAGCAGACAATAGCGCTTGCAGAAAAATCTGTAGCGCCAATCGCGATGATTAGCAGACTAAAGCGCGATCTGGCCGACATTGAAGTAGCCCTGCTCGAGAAGGAATTGACGACACACATCACGGAGAAGAGGTGGAGCAAAGCTTCCACAGCTGTTGATGCAATCATCGCCAAGCACCCCGATCCAAAGGCTGTGGAGGAGTTCCGGGTCGTAAGAACAAAGATTGGGGCGAAAGAAAATGCGCGAGCACTGCGTTGGCTCGCCGCCGCAGCCTGCGCGATGTTTTTCGTGTTCAACATGATTTCGGATCAGAACAGGACCGCATCGTACAATCGGCAACCAGCGTATGCGCCACCGAGTTCGGCCGCCTCATCTGCACGCACTTCGCCAACGTATCAACCGGTTCTGTCGCCTCAAGAACAACGGCCGTCGCCAGCGTATCCAGGTAGTCAGCAGCCAACGGTCGTGGCTCCATCAGACTACACTGAGGTAAGGCCGGAAGGAGCGGACGGCCTGAACGGCCAGCCTCGCCCAACTTTCTCACGTGGCAACATCAGGTACTGCATGTTTGAGAAGGCAAGGCTTTCGCATCTCAAAGAGCTACAGCGTCGGGATGACGGCGTGGCACGGTTCAATGCCGCCGTCGATGACTTCAATTCGGTCTGTGCGCAGTATCGATATCGACCTAGTGACCAAGCCGCCGTCGAATTAGAATTGGCATCGCGTGATCAGACGCTCCGGTCGCAGGCGGCAGAGCGTTTGCAGCGCTGGCGTGCTTTTGATCAAAGCGCCGCTCCCAGAATGCCAGTTGGAGTTGCAGCCGGTGCAATTCCCCCAACGTCATCCATCCAAAGACCAGACCCTTCGCCCGCCCCTCCATCGATTGTCCCGGTCGCGATTGACTTGCTGATGATAGACGATGCGGTACGCGTGCAACGTCGATTGGTTGAGCTTGGGTATCTGAAGGACGTGGCAAATGGAACCTGGGGTACTGCCTCGCGGGCTGCGATGCGAATGTTCAAGTTGACCAATGGTCTCGACGAAGACGATCGGGTCGATGCCGCCTCTGCAGGAGCACTGTTGGCTCAATCAGCAAAAGCAGCACCCGAAGGCCAAGTCAGCGTCAGCCAATCGACTGAACCGGCCGTTTATGCGGGTCCTATGGGTGCTAGTTTGAATCCAATAAATCCCGCTGATGCGGCGAAGATAAATGCCAAGTTGCGCGAACTCGGTTTTTATAAGGGGAAGAACGATACTCTCTGGAGCGGAGCGTCACGCTTCGCTTTGAGAGAATTCAAAAAAGTTGCAGGTATTGCCGGAGACGATGGTTGGGGTCCCCTAACAGAATTGGCTTTACTGAGCGACGCGACACCAGCACCAGCCCCAGCACCAGCGAATACGGACATTGCGTTTGAGACAAGCGTAGGAGGTGTATGGGCTGCAAACGTGAGCCACTGCCCACCTAGTCGGGGATCAAGCCCGGCGATCGTGATCTCGCGTGAACGCGCGACCGCCGGCGAATTGTCGTGTCAGTTCTTGGAGAAGCGCGGGGGTGGTCAACAGTGGGAAGTGCGTGCCGCTTGCCGCGGAAATGGTGCGTCTTGGACGGCCAATATTCGATTGGCGCGCGATGGCAATTCTCTTGGGTGGAGCAGCGAACGAGGCAGTGTCGTCTACCATCGTTGCACGAGGTAACCGGGAAGACGATATGAGCACGACAAGCGCAGAACTTGCGGCTGAATACTGGAAGTTGATCCGTGCCATGGAGCGGACGATTCCGCTTTTGCCCGATGACATGCGGCCACGGCTGTTGGCTCAGTGCCGCTACGCCAATGGAAGGATTGAGACGCTACTCGGTCGAGAAGGAATGCGGCTCGTCTCATTCGACGGATCGGCCTACGAGGTGAACATGCCGGCAACCGCAGTAAATGGGGATGAAATGGCTGGGGTCGCCAGTGTTGTAGTCGAGCGGACACTTGAACCTGCCGTCGTATCCGATCATGGCGTCGTACTTACCGGCAAAGTCTTCCTTGCAGCCGGCCAACAACAACAATGACATGGTGTGCAAATGTATCTCGGTCTTGACCTCGGAACATCTAATTCCGCCATCGTTGGCAACGACGGTTCATCGCTGAAACTGTTTAAGACTCCGGAAGGCACCGATGTACTGCCAAGCGCGATCATGATGGATCGGCGCGGTGGGATGCTTGTTGGTAAGCGGGCGTATGATCAAGCTGCGTTTTCGCCCGAAAATGTGGCGCAGGGCTTCAAAAGGCTGATGGGGACGTCAAGCCAAATCACATTTATGGGGTCTGAACGGACGATGCGCCCCGAGGAGGCTAGCGCAGAGATTCTCAAAACGCTGATCGCGCAAGCCCGTATGGCGGTTGGCGATTTCACCATTGAGGGAGCGGTGGTGACCGTTCCCGCTGCTTTCAACCAGATGCAGACTGAGGCTACGATGCGCGCAGCGGACGCGGCCGGTCTTCCGAGGGTTGCGCTGCTTCAAGAGCCTATTGCCGCGGCGCTCGCTTCCATCGCCAGTTCCTCGTCTAAGAGTGGACAATTCCT
>JANNXS010000325.1:0-23836 GCA_031409695.1 Hyphomicrobiaceae bacterium | reverse complement strand
CCGCCGGCGGCCAAACCACGTTCGGCCGCCATGCGAACAGCCGCCGTGAAGCTCTCAGGGTTCGGGTGGCAATAGACAAGTAGGACGCGCATGATCAATTCGTCATCACCTAGGCAACCGCGATGAACCCCAGTTCATCGCAAAACAAACAGTTCAACGCGATGAACCCCAGTTCATCGCAAAACAAACAGTTCATCGCGAGACAATCACACAAGCGCAATCCGGATGCGTCGGTTGATCTTGCCCTTCTTTTCGATTTTTGTGACCGCGACCGCCCCGATTTCACCGGTCGCGCGCACATGCGTACCACCACAGGGCTGCATGTCGATGCACCCATCCTCGCCAATCATCACCAGCCGGATCTGCCCCGATCCGCGCGGTGGCTGAACCGACAGCGTCCGCACGAGCCCAGGATTGGCATCTAGCTCGGCATCCGTGATCCAGCGATCTGAAACCGGGTGGTTGGCCGTCACCAGCGCCTGCAACGCAGCGGTCAGTTTGTCTTTATCCACCGCAGACGCGTCCTCGATGTCGAAATCGAGCCGACCCTCGTCGGCTCCAATTTGCCCCCCCGTCACGGGGAATTTCACGAGGCTGCACAGCAGATGCATGGCCGTATGCATGCGCATGAACTTGAAGCGCGCGTCCCAATCGAGGGCGATCGTCACGCTCTCGCCAACGGCGGGGGTCAAAGCACCTTCCGCCGTCACATGCACGATTTGTGACTTATCTGCAGTGTCATACACGGTTGTCGCAATCGAGCACTCCCCGCCAGCAAAGCGAATGACGCCCTTGTCGCCCGGTTGACCACCAGCGCTGGCATAAAATGGCGTCCTATCCAGCACGACGCCGCCGCGTTCATTGACGAAAATGACGGTTGCCGCCGCCTCGCGGGCGTAGGCGTCCGTGCGGTAGAGCTGTTCGGTCATGGGATAACGCTGCTGTTGCTGACGCCAATCCTCTAGCCGCTTGTGTATCTAAATCCAAACGGTTGTCACGGGTGGCGAAACCTATTGCCTTTCGCCTCATTTTTTCGGCAACGTGCAGCGCGACTATAGGGTCGTCCACACGAGGCCGCGATGCTGCCGCTGTACGAAAAAATAACCCGCTATCTCGTCCGTGGGGACTATCGCATGCACGACGCGTCACCGGGCTTTGCCCGGGGCGAGTACGCGGGCGAGGATCTGCGCGACAAACCGGAACGCGTGTTAATCTGGGTCGAGGACGAAACATTACCGGCCTCGCGCACGCTCGATACGGTCGGCCGGCAAGTGCGTGCAACCCGCGAAGACACACTGCTGCGCGAGATGATCGCTGAAATGCAGGGTCACAACGACGCGGTCGGTTATTACATCGCGCCAAGTCGGCAGGGGCTATCGGCCGAGTTCATTGCTTCGGCGACCGAGACGCTCCAACGCGGGGGGCGCGACAAGCGCGGCGGCATCCGCATTCCAAGCGAATTCTTCGACACCGATTATAAAATGGACAGCCGCACAGGCCGCTCGGCGAAGGCATCCGCACTTGGTCAGCTGTTTGATCGCGTAAAATCGCGTCGCCGCGTTGCCCAGCCGTTCATGCGCCGCACCGGGCTCGGGCCCAACGACCGCGCCATTGCCGATGGCGATATTGTCGAACATCTGGACGTACTGTTTCGTGACCCCGTCTCGCGCGCCACCTTGCGCATCATTGATGGGCCCGCAGGCGGCGGCAAATCCGTCGCCTTCGAAACACTCGTAGTCGCGCTTTACGACGAGTTCATCGAGGCCAAAAAACGCCAAATCGAACGTCCACGGCCCATCGTGTTTCTGCCCGACCACATCCGCGGCGAAAACCTCGCCGGCTACGTCGACAATATCATCGATGCGGCGATGGAGGCGGAAGCCGCGAGGCCGGTTGAACCCGAGCAGTTGAAATTCCTCCTCAATCACGGCCATGGCGTCTGGATGTTCGATGGGCTCGACGAGTTTTTTGGCAATGACAACAACTTCTTCGATTTCCTCGGCAACGAACTTTCAAACCCCGACTCGCGTGCGCAGGTGCTGATCTGCTCGCGCGATAGCCTGCTGACATCGAGCACCGCGCTCAGCACCTTCGTCACCCAGCAAATCGCCAAAGGCACCGCGATCGAACTCTACGAACTTGCACCATGGGGACCTGATGCCTGGCGCAAGCTCGCGTGGATGGAGCTTGAATCCGGGCTCAACGACAAGCGTTCGTCGCCGCGTGTGGACGCGTTCGTTGCGGCGCTCTCAGGTTCACAGGAACTGTCGCAGCTGGCATCGCTGCCGTTCTATTGCACGGTGTTGCTTGAGGAATTCCGCAAGACCGCAAAGCTCGCCTCCGATCCGCTTGCAGTCCTCGACACCATCGTCGAGCGCATGCTCGCTCGCGAGGGCGGCAAGCTCGTTTTCGAATGGCGCGAGTTCGTGGATCTTGATGTCCTCGACGATGTGCTAGCGGCCGGCGAGAGCATGCTTGGTTTCTCCATGGCCGACGGTAAAAAGGGCCGCGAGGTCATGGAGCAGCTGCTCGACAAGGCCGGCCGGGAAAACATGCGCGAGTTGCTCGGTGAGGTCGCACACAGTCGCGTCCGCCAGCCGAACGCAGGTGACGTCGACGTCTCAGATCTGCGCGGTGTACTCGGCCCTGCTTACGTTGACGGTAAACTTGTCGTGGCCGACAGCGCACGCGTAACAACGGCGATCGTACAGTTCGCTTTCTTTGGCGCCGGTAAGAAGCCGGGGGCCGTCGACTTCAGCCATCCGATCTTGGCTGAACATCTGGCGGCCGGTTACGGGCTGTCGGTGCTGCGCCGGGCGGCCGAGCATGTAGCCGAAATGCCCGAGACAAGCGGCCTCTCGCGCGTGAACACCCTCAAAGGGGCCGTGCGTCAGGCCATCGGCACGGCCAAACTTGAGCCAGGTTCCATCTTCCACCGCTCCCTCGCGCGCGGTATCGCAGCCGATCCTGTGCTCCAGGAGTTAATGGAAACGGCGGCCAGCCTGTTTGGCAAAGACGAACGCGCGTTGGCCGCGGCGGTAGCGATTGTCAGAAAGTAACAAGGCGGATCGCAAACCTTATAGTTCCAGCTCTTAAGCAAGTGTCGCACATTGAACGCAGAATGGGTCTGTCCGGGAACGGCAGACCCACTTTGTGCAGTTTTAATCTTTCAGGTCAGCTGGAACGGTACCGCCGTTTTCCGCCAGTTTGTT
This sequence comes from Hyphomicrobiaceae bacterium, assembly GCA_031409695.1. Classification (GTDB taxonomy): domain Bacteria; phylum Pseudomonadota; class Alphaproteobacteria; order Rhizobiales; family Hyphomicrobiaceae; genus JABFRJ01. Next base: position 20,624 of record JANNXS010000325.1, on the reverse strand, counting down.
CATAACCTGTCTGTGCAACCAGACATTCATTTTGGCGCTATCGGCCATATCGCCGCTGTAGTGCAGTTCGGTTGCGAGAGCCTTGCGCGACTTCAGGCTTGAGTCGAGTTTGATCAACTTCATCAGGTCGACAATCGAGACGCGCCAATCGAGGTCCTCGTCACTATCCTCGTCCAGTCTATCTAGCACGGCGGCAACGTCGACCTTCGCTAGAACGGCTTTTGGGGTTGTTGCTGCGCCACCCGACGCAGACGCTACCGGTGTCGCGCCTGAGGCCGCCGTCACCGTCGGCGGTGCGGAGGCGGGAGTAGGCGCCGTTGTTATCTCTGCGGCGGCCGCTGGCCCTCCGAAGATCGCATCCTTGATTGCGCTGAAAATGCTCATGACTGTCTCCGGTGTTGCCGTCGTCTGAATGAGGACATGTCTGATTGAGGACACGTCTGATTGGGGACATGTCCGATCATAGACATGATCGTCCGTACAAACGGCGTTGCTAGGTCAAGGGGCACAGACCTGACAAACAAGGCAAGTGGCAGTTGCGCCATCGCGGCCGTGGCCGATCGGCATCAGTACCGTAATGCGAAGGCTTGCTGAAATAGTCGGCGGCCACGTCTAAAGTCTAACCCTTTGGTCGTCGGATTGCCCACCTCGTCTCCGTTATTGCGGCACCCCACTCCTGGAGAAACGCTATGAAACTTACAACAACTATGGCGCTGACCGGACTGCTAGTGCTGCCAGGCGCAACAGCCTCAGCTGCCTCCTTTACCGCACTTGCCAAGTCGACGGGCGCCAACGGCGTTTCGATCGAACACGTGCAATACCGCCCGCGCGGCTACGGCGCTGGTCCGCGCTATGCGCCGCGCATCGTGGCCGGGCCACGCTTTTACGCCCCGCGTGGCTACGCCGGCCGGCCCTACTGGGCGGCTCGCCCATGGGCTGCCCGCCCCTACTACGGCCGGATCTTTGCGGGCGTCGCACTCGGAACGATCGTGACCGCCGCGGCCATCGGGTACGCGCCTCGTAGGCCCGACCCAAACCTGTGCTGGTATTGGGCCGACTCCGATGGCCAGCGCGGCTATTGGGACTATTGCCAATGATACCAGCGGTCATCTGTTGACCGATGGTATCCGCGCGTGGGGTTGGTGGGGCGGCCGCGCGCAAGCAAAAAGACCGCTTATACTGTCGGTTAGTTCTTTTGACCGATGGGACAAGACCTTTTCAGAATTCGAGAAACGCGCCAACGAACGTTTCCGCTGCGCCCGAAACTTGCTTAGCATGGGTCCATGTCGGACCAAACGCCAATGCCAGAAGTGTTTGCGGGCCTGAGCCCCGTGGACCGCGCACGCTTGGTGTCCGAATTTGAGACACTGTCTCTCGCGCGTGGAGAAGTCTTACTTCAAGAAGGCGAGCCGGCCGAACATCTTTACATCGTCGTTTCGGGTCGGTTTGGCGTTATGCGGTCGGAACGCGCCGACCCGATCAATGAAATTGGTGCAGGCGAGACCATTGGCGAGATCGCCTTCTTCGCGGGTGGTAACCGCACGGCGACCGTAACGGCTCTGCGCGACTCAATTGTGCTGCGCCTCGCGCGGAGCGATTATGTGGCGCTCGCCAAACGCGTGCCAGCCCTACCGGCGGCGGTGACCGTTATGCTCGCCCGCCGCCTTGCCGCAACGACGGCCGGGCGCCCATCCGTTCCCGATCCGCGCCCGCGCACGATCGCGATCATTGCAGCCGGCGGCTCGACATTCGCGCCGGATGTGCTGAGACAATTGACAGATGTGTTCCAGACAAGCGGGGAAACCATTGTTGTAACCGCCGAGACGGCGCAGACGCTGATACCGGTGCAGGCGTCGCTCGAAAGTTCAGCCGCGACCGAAGTGCTCAACGCACTGGAGGCTGGTGCCAGCAGAGTTCTGTACGTCACAGATCCGGCGCTGACACCTTGGTCCATGAAGGCCCTCCGCCAAGCTGACCTCGCTCTGTTGGTTGCCGATTTCGCGGCCAACGAGGAGGTCAATTCTCTCGAACAGGCAGCTGCAAAAATTCTGTCGCCTGCGCAAACGCGCCTCGTCCTCCTGCATCCGACACGCCACGACTTCGCTGGTACCGCCCGCTGGCTCGCCAACCGTCATGTCACGATGCATCATCACGTTGCCCTCGACCGGCCTGACGACTTCGCACGCGTCGGCCGGTTTATCACCGGGACAGCGCGCGGGCTGGTCGCGGGCGGCGGTGGCGCCTTCTGTGTCGCCCATGTTGGCGTCTATAAAGCTCTGATCGAAGCCGGCCACACCTTCGATATGATGGGCGGCACATCCGGTGGTAGTGCCATGACGGCGGCCTTCGCGTCGGGTGCTACCCCGACCGAGATTGACGCATCAATTGAAGCCTCGTTCGTCAAACGCCGCGCCATGCGCCGCTATACGGTGCCGCGCTACAGTATGCTCGATCACACCGTCTATGACGCCGAGCTCGAGACCCTATTCGGTCAACGGTGCATCGAGGACCTGTGGCTGCCATACTTCTGCGTCTCAACCAATCTCTCGGAAAACCGCATCGAGGTGCATCGTTCAGGCTTGCTTTGGCAGGCCGTGCGCGCATCAAGCTCCATACCGCTGCTGTTGCCGCCGTTCTACACGACTGACGGTGATATGCTTGTTGATGGCGGCCTGATCGACAACGTGCCAGTCAAGGTTATGCGCGATCTCAAGAGCGGCCCGAACGTGGTCATGAGCCTCGAAGCCGCAAAGCTCACGCGGTTTGCGGTCGACTATGCCCAGCTACCGTCTCGGAATGCACTGCTACGCATGCTCGCAAATCCCTTCGCACGCGATCGAATACCTGTGGCGCCCGGAATCAAGACAGTGTTGCTGCGCGCGCTGGTCGCGCACCGGCGTGATTATGAACGGCATCTAACTGCGGACGATCTGCATCTGAAGCCGCCTCTGCCGGCCGACATGAGCCTCCTCGACTGGCAACGCCACGGTGAATTGATGGACAGCGCATATGTGTGGGCCGCAGCTGAGTTGGCAAAGCGGCGTTCATAGGTCGTCTTGCAACAGCGGTCGTACCTCTTGGCCGATGACAGCCGCCGCCTAAAGCGGCACCCTCAGCGACACTTGCAATCCACCGAGTGCGCTGCGCCCGAGCTCGATGTCGCCGCCGTGACTTTTGGCGATATCGCGAGCGATTGCCATACCAAGCCCGACATGGCCCTGGTCGACGTTGCGCGCATGATCGATGCGATAAAAGGGCTTGAACACATTCTCGCGTTCGTCGGCGGGAATCCCAGGACCGTCATCCTCGACATCGATCTGTAAGCGCTTGCGGTCAATGCTCGAGCGGATCAGCACCTTGTCGCCGTAGCGCGCGGCATTGGAGACGAGGTTTATGAGCGCTCGTTTCATGGCTTGCCGCTTCAGGGGAATGACCACGTCGCGGCGCCGACGCGGAATCTCGATAGTGATCGGCGCATCGAAGTGGGCCGCGTCCTCGGCCACCTCTTCAAGCAACTCCCGCACATTGGTCTCGGTTAACTGTTCGCCACCATCACCCCGGGTGAAGGCGAGGTATTCCTCCAGCATCTGCTGCATTTCCATCACATCGGCTTTCATGCCGTCGACGCTGTCGGTGCTCCGCATCATCTCAAGTTCGAGTTTAAAGCGTGTCAGCACTGTTTTGAGGTCGTGGCTGACGCCCGCCAGCATGTGAGTGCGCTGCTCAACATGCTGCGTGATACGATCGCGCATGGCGAGGAAGGCTTCAGCAGCAAGCCGCACTTCACGTGCGCCACGTGGTTTGAAATCCTCGGGCATGCCCCGGCCTTTGCCAAAACTGTCAGCGGCATCGGCGAGTTTCAGGATAGGCTTGATCTGGTTGGAGAGCAGCTGGGTTGCAGCCAACAACAGCACCACCGAGGTGCCGACCATCCAGACTAGAAAGATGTGGCTGTTGGAGGCGTAGATCTGGCTGCGCGGCGTGATAACACGCAAAATAGCCTCGTCGACTTTGACCCGGATTTCGACGAGGTTTGACCGACCAACAGTGTCGATCCAGAACGGTTTGCGGACCTGAAGGCGGATCTGCTCCGACAGTTTCCGTTCAAGAAGACCAAAGAACGGCTTGTCCTGCGTTGTCGGCAGTTCGCCCGATGGCAGTATCGAAAACGATGTCAGGCCAAGCTTCGATTGTGCGACCTCCGTGAGCTTCGTGTAGTCGCCGTCGAGCGGAAAAGTCTCGTAGATCTCGACAACAGCTGCGATGTCGCGCGCCGTTGCTTCGGACAGGCGCTCCGTTGTCTGCGACCAATGCCGTTCCATGAATGTGAACGCAACGACACTTTCGAGGAGTACGATGGGCGCGATGATGATTAGCATCGCACGTGCATAAAGGCCCTTGGGTAGCAAACCAGAAAATAGACCACCAACTCGTGACACGCTAAAGCGCCAAAACGCACGTAATCGCCGCGGCAACCACTGCCGTTTGTCGTTGGACGTTTCGGGCCTTAGTAGCTCCATGAGCTCCGCACAACTTACTCAGTTTTCACAACTCGTTCAGTCCGCACAACTCATTCAGTCAATGTAGAGAATGTAGCCTTTGCCACGTACGGTTTGCAGATACATGGGATTGGCCGGGTCCTGCTCAATCTTTCGCCGCAGCCGATTGATCTGTACGTCAATGGCGCGCTCGCTTCCCGTCGTGTCGTCGCTCGCCAGTTCATGGCGCGGGACTGGCACGCCCGGGCGCTGGGCGAACATGCGCAACAAATCGCGCTCGCGCTCTGTGAGTTTCACAATCTCGGTGCCGCGTTTCAGATCACCGCGACCGATACAGAATATATATTCCCCCATCCTGATTTCGTCCCGCAGGCCGCTCGTCCCAGGCGAGGTCACCGCACGTCCACGCCGCAGGATGTTTTGGAGCCGAAGCAGCAACTCGCGCGGCTCAAAGGGTTTGGCGATATAGTCATCGACGCCGATCTCAAGCCCAATAATCCGATCGCTGGTCTCAGCCCGCGCGGTCAGCATGCAGATAGGAATATCGGAAATTTCCTTCAGACTACGGGCCAGCGACAAGCCATCTTCGCCCGGCATCATGACATCGAGAATAACGAGGTCGAATGCCAGGCCGCGCATGTGTGCGCGTGCGATCTCGGCATCGTTCGCAGTCGTAACGCGAAAACCGTTCTCCAGAAGATAGCGGCTCAGCAGTTGGCTGATGCGCTGGTCATCATCAACCACGAGAATGTGCGGCGCGTTGTCTGGCAAGGGCTCGCGGCGCGCGTTCGGTTGAAGTTCGGTCGTGGTCATGTGCCTTCCTCGACGGTTTTGGGTGATGCAGCGCTGCAATTAGTTGGAGCTTTGCTGCGATGTTTCACCAATGAGAAAGCGGGCGTGCTCGCGTTCATGTTCTGCGATCAAGGCGAAAAGGAAGCGGCGAACCTCAGGCTCCTGCGAGCCGGGGCCGAGTGCAAGCTCGATCTGTTTAACCTGATGTCGAGCGAGATGTCGCGCCAAAGTTTCGCCCTTGGCCGTCAACGTCAGGCGCCTCGCACGCCGGTCGTCGCGGTCTATCTGGCTGTTGATCCAGCCACCATCAACCAATTCGTTCAACACGCGGGCGAGGCTCTGCCGGGTGATCTTGAGAATTGCCAAAAGATCAGTGACGCGCAAGCAAGGCTTGCGTCTCACGAAATGCAACACCCTGTGATGGGCGCGCCCAAGGCCGTCTTTCTCAAGTATAGCGTCAGACTCGGCCGTAAAATCGCGATAAGCGAAGTACAACAACTCGACCAGCGTGATCAGGTCTTTGCCACCGGGCCGCAAAGGCCCGTCTGCCACGTCTCCGTCATCCACCTCATCGGCCATAGCGGCGGACCTGCCCAACGTTACCCCAGTCGTGCTCTAAGCTTAGACCAGAAGGCCGGGCTTAGACCAGAAGGCCGGGTTTAGACCAGAAGGCCGGACTTAGACCGGTTGGGGGCATAGACCAAGACGAGGAGAACAACAGGTAAAGGTCCTGCTCGGGCGAAATGTTTTCGCAGGCACCGTCGATCAGGACGGCGATGCCCGCATTGGACGTAGGCTCGACTATCACCGGCTCGATCAAACACCGCTGCGATCATTCGCCAGTCCAATCAACCACTGGGCACGACACCGAAGATCGAGTAGCCTCTCGCGACTGGGGCCTCGCTTTTTGGAGATATCTAGATGAAACGAATATGGAGTACCCAAGCCAGTTCTAGCCTCGCGGCAGTTGCCATAACCGGTTTGGCAACTTCGCTGACGCTTCCGGATACAAGCCACGCGCAGCAGCAAAAGAAGCCAGAACCTCAAGTGCGGCAGGTGGCGCCACGTGTGGTTCAGCCACAGCGCCAGGTCACCCAGTCAGCGCGCCAAGCCGTGCAGCCGGCACGGCGCGAAGTCGTTAAGGCTCCACGCAACACGGCCTCAAGTGACAGCGTAAGAAAGGTTTCGCCACCCGCGTCGACCGTTTCTAAACCGGTCTCAAAGCCCGTCATCAGGGAAGCTGCACCGAAGCCGATCATCAATCAAAAGCCAATCATTCGCGATTCGGCGTCAAAACCGGTGCTGAATAAAACCGAGCCGCCCAAAACAGCTAACACCAGGACACCCGTTGAGTTACCGAAGAAGCCCCTCGATGCGGCGAAGGTTGATCCTAAAAAGCTTGATCCAATCAAGAGGCCCGGTGACCTCACCAAGGGGCCAATTCTTCAGCCAATTGATCCGGCCAAAAGGACGGGCGACCTGACGAGAATTGATCCTTCAAAAGGTCCACTGTTGCCGGGCAAGGTTGGCGGCCCGCTCGGACCAACACCTTCCGGTTCAAACGCAACAGGGAGGCCGATTGGCCCGGCTGGATTGCCAGGACAAAAAACGGCGAGCCCGATTGCCCAGCCACCGATCCGTGCAGTTTCGCTCCCGGCGCGAGGTGTCAATATCAAGCCGATGTTGGTGCCGACGCGAATTGCGGCCCCAAACCAGATGCTCTGGCGGCCGGCAAAGCCTCCAATCCCAGCCCCTCGTCTGTTTGGGCCTGCGTGGTATCAGCCCGCACCTAAATTCTCCTGGTATCCATGGGGTGGCCGGAAATACTTCCCGTATTTCTTCGTCGGCACGGTTGTGACTGGCGCGGTTGTTGTTGCGGGCTACAACTATTGGACCCCGCCGCCACCATCCTGTTACGCAGGCGGATCGACGGTGTACTATTATCCCGGGACCCGGGTCTGTTATGATTTCTCGGTCGCGCGTGAAGACGACGATTTCGAGTGTCACGGCAAGGTCTTCAAGTATCGCCCGTCGCGCTATCGCACGGTCGAAACGATGATCGAAAACGAAGCTGCGACGGCTGTGCCGGTCGCAACTTGGCAGGAACGTGAACCGGCTCGTAAGGTTCAGGTCCAGGCAGCCATAGACCGCGCCGCCGCGCGGGCTCAGACCATCGCTGCAGTCCCGCCCGAGAAACTCGACTGCTCTGCTTGCCTTGCGGCGCTAGGGCCAACCGAAGGTGAAGATGGTCAAGCCACAGTGTCCATGGTCAACAACTGCGACCACGACATCACGGTAAGCGGTGGCCTGACGAAGACCGGCGCTCCGGCTGACACGCCGGCTGTATGTGAGTTCCAAGGCGATGTCCCGGCTGGCCAGGAAGTGGTTGCATGCACCAAGCCAACGTCAGATTTTGCGGAGGCTCAGGTATTCCTGAACGCCGTCGTACCGGTCGAAGGCACAACAAAACCGGCACCAGCCTGCCGTATCCCGGATGCGCCGAAAGCCAACTGACACAAGACGGTTGACTGTCACGACACGCTCGGAGACACAAACTAAAGAAAGGGAGAGGCGTCAGGCCTCTCCCTTTTTCATATGCGCTTCGATGCCTGATGTGCGCTTGGGTATGAGCCCCGTCGCCGGGTCCGGCTTGCTAAACAGCCGACGCAGGCGGGCCTCCAGAACTGGATGTCGGCGAATGGCGCTGATCGCCCGATGACGGACGGCCGAGGTCTGCCCGCGCCAGGATGTGGCAAACACGTGTTCCAAAAGCGGCGTTTTGGTCGGGCCGAAGCGCCGCTTGTAATCATAGTCGCCGATCGAGAGTTCCATCTGATGGATGCCCTCGCTGACCAGATGCTCCAGTGTCCGGTGCACAATCAGCCGCCCAGGCGAGACTTTTGACCAGTCGCCGCCAGCATTGGATATGCGAACCACGGCCGGCGTTTGGCCATCCGAAAAGGCATACAGTGCCGCAACGATCTCTTCGCCCGCCATCAGTGCAGTAATAATCACCTCGTTCGCGGCCAGTCTTTCGGCGAGATTGTAACGGTAAAACGAATGCTCCCGCGGTCGGTCGAGCAGAAATGCCGTTCCGACTTCGGCCATGCGTGCGCGTTGCTGGCGGTCCATGGTGTCGATGGCGTGGTGAGCGGCCTCCGCGTCGCGAATCCGCACGAAGCGGGCGCTCGCCGTTCGTTGGAACACGCGCCAACTGCGTTCAAACTCCATCCGCACGCGGCGTTCCAGTCCGGCATGATACGACGACCAATCCGCAACGGAGATCAGATGGCCTGTCATGGGGCTCGGTGCGAGCCCTCCCAAGAGAGCTAGCGGATTGACACGCCCCGCGACGGACATTGGCATCTTACGCAGGTCGACGATATCGACGGCTGGCAACACCGCGCGCACGGCGCGCCAGAGTGAGCGTGCCTCGGTCGGCGTGGTCGGTGCGGCCGGCCCAAGAATTGGCGCGTTGAAGTCGGACACATCAAGATCGGCAAACGCGAGCACACGTTGCGAGCCCCGATGCAACACCACAAACGGAAACAGCGCAACGAGCTCTGGCCCACGCGTCACTTCAATCAGGACCGGCTCGGCTGCACGACTGTAATTTGCGTACCATGCATCAAGCCAAGACAGTGTCTGGAACGGGCTGGAGACGGTTTGCCCACAGCGCTCAGCCCATCGCGCGCGCGTTGATGACCAATCGCTTGACACGGTGATGTCGTAGGCCGCGCTCATTCTGCGGCCTCAGCCTGAATGGGGATGATGGCGCCAGGGCGGCTCGGATCCAGCCTGAAAGTGATTTCCCGGCGTTTGGCGCGCTCTCGTTTGATCCATCCCATGTCGCGCATGCCCTTTTGCAGCACGGCCTTCGACCAGTACGGTGCCCCAGAGATGCTGCGTCCGAGTCGCTTAACCCCGAAGCGATGCCGCAGAATGCCGTTGGCCAGATTGACCGACTGGGCGCGTTTGATGGCTTCTGTGCTATAGGACACGGTCATAGAGACGTTCAACACATCCATGTTCTCGACCCGGTGGGGCGCATTCAAAGGCCAGTGCAAGAACTCACCAGGATTGAGGTCCATCACCCGCGCATGGGCATCATACCAAGGTGCGTAGGGCACATCGAGCTCCATATCGAACAGCGCGATGTCTTCAAGGTTCTCTGGCGTGATGAATGGCTGTGAGTTCGGATAAACGTAGACGCGCTTCATACCCTCGATCTGGAATAGGGCCTGCCCCGGCAGATCAGCATGATAATAAACCTGAGCCTTGGGCGATGAGATCAGGATGCCGCTCGACCGGCGTGGGGCATCGAACCCCGGGAGGCGTTCTGATAAGGTCTCAAACATCTCGTCGAGTGCGATTTTATATCGCGGATCGACATTCGATACTTCACGCAAATTCAACCACATCCGACCCTTGGCGATGGCCTCGAAGACCTCCGCGCCCTTCATTTGGCCGATCTCTCCCTCCTGCCAGAGTCGTCTGTCCTTTTGTTCACCCATGTGCACGAGCGCGTATTTCGAGCGCGGGTAGTGCTCTATCAGTTCGATTAACGCTGCGCGCGAAAACAGAGGTGAAGTGTGTAAAGTATGCCCGAGTTTCAGTGGCGCGTTGCCCCAAAGCGCGACCGTTTCTGGCGACCAGGGCGATAAAAGTTCGGGCGTCATGGTAAATACTCCGCGCGGGGCCGAATAAAGCGGCCAGATCGATGATGTGACCCACACGGAACGCAAAGACTGTGCCGGGCGGCAAAACGATGCCAAGCCGGCAGCAAAGAGACGACGTCAGTTGCACAGGGAAGCGCCCACGCGCCCACCGGTGTGGATGTCACCGACCACGATTGCGGCTTCGTGCGCGTACCACCGCAAATCCAACAGCCGCCAACGATGCGCCGACCGCGATCACCGCGCCAAGCCAAATTAGCTCCCGGGGGATCGTTCCCTCAGGCATCGCAAGCAGCGTGAAGCCGCCCCAGCCCACGACGAACATGCCAACGGCCAGAGTCCCAAAAGCCCGCATTTGCTGTCGCAGCATGATTTGTGTCTCGGTTACGTTGGATCTCGATGCGCAATTCAACCCTACCCGCTCGCGGGCGGCGCTGAAGGCCGCTCGGGTATGGTCAGGAGTTGGTGGACTGGCTCCGGGCCTCTTGCCCACGCACGATGCGCTGGAGGGTGCGGCGGTGCATACCCAGCTGGCGTGCTGCAGCCGACAGGTTGTTGTTACAGCGCTGAAGTACATTCTGGATGTGTTCCAGACGGACCTCGCGTGGGGCAGCAACGGTGTCGGGCGGAGGTGGGAAAGCTGTCCCGGCCGCCATCAATGCCGCGACCACCTGATCGGCATCCGCGGGCTTTGCCAGAAAATCTTTGGCACCAAACTTGGCGGCCGACACAGCTGTCGCGATGTTGCCGTAGCCAGTCAGAATGATCACGCGTGCGTCTGGCCGCAAGCGTCGCAGAGCCTCCACGAGATCAATGCCGTTGCCGTCGGCAAGGCGAAGATCGAAAACGGCGAACTGGGGAGGCGCAAGATGCATCATCTCAAGCCCGGCGCTCAAGCTCGTGACACTACGTACGGCGAAACCACGAGTTGTTAATGCCTGCGCCAAGCGGGTCGCAAACACGCTGTCGTCGTCCACAATCAGTAGTGACCGGTCAGCGGCCACGGGTGGCGCCGCAACGACACTTTGTTCGGTCACAGTTTTTTTATGCGCATCGCGCGTTGCAGTTTTCATGGTGCACCTGTGGGCTGGCTTCGGCCAATGCGACGTACGATCCGCGCAAGCGTGGGGCGAACCGGCAAAAATGCCTTGTAAAGAGCTTCCAATATCCAGAGTGCACCCGGCACCCGGGCGGCCTTTGCCGCATACCGCCAACCCGGCAGCACGCTCCACAGTTGAACGAAGGCAGCGGCGCCTGAGTGGAGAGCCCCGGTCTCATCCCGAACGTGAAATCGGGACATAGCCAACGATTGTGTAAGGCCGGTACCTAGGTCGGCACCACCTGCTGACTGAGGAACAGACACATCGACAAATTCGACCGTTTTTGACGCAGCAAGTCCTTGGTAGTGGCCGATCTCGGCCGAGCACAACGGGCAAGACTTGTCGTAATACACTGTTCTGCAGGCCGACGGCATGGCTCTGTGCTCACGCAGGACCCTGGGCACCCGCCGCACCATAGCGACAGGGGGCTGAGCCAGTCGTCCTGCTCATGCCGATTAAACGCTCGACGCTCGGGCGCAGATCACTCAGAACAGAGCAAAAACGAAGTCGAAAACCAGGTCACGTTGAAGGTTCCAGAGATGACCGATCGGCCCGTTCCAATCGCCATCCGAACCAGAGGGCAACAGCGAGAAGCGCCAAGCCGCCGACGACCAGCGGCAGGTTCGGACCCAACCATGCAAACATTCCGGTATAGAAAAGCGGCCCAAGCGCCTGGCCAAAAAAGAATAAAAACGCAAATGTCGCGATGCCAGACCCGCGTGCGTTCGGTGCCAGCTCGGTGGCACTCGCTTGCAAGGAGTTGTGGACCATGAAGAAACCGAAACCGATCACAAAAAAGCACGCGGCCTCAGCTTGCCATGTGGGACTGTAGGCTGCGGCCGTCAGGCCAAGCAGTGCCAACACACCGCCCGCGCGGACCAAGCGAGCGCGCCCCAGCCGGGCGAGCAAAGGCCGCACCACCAGAGTAAAAGCGATCCCGCCCACGGCCATGGCGGACAACACCAATCCAGCTTCGGCGAGGGTCCCAAGCCCACGTTGCTCAATGCGAGCGGCAACGAACGGCGTTAGCCCGGACATGGTCACGCCTTCGATGAACACACCACTGAGAACAACCAAAGCCCACGGATTCCGGAACACCTCAGCATAGCCGGCTTTCGCGGAGGCAAAGGTGAACTTCGGCCGCACCACACCCTCACGGGTCGGCAGCGCCTTCAACGTCAACAGAAACACCAAAGCCGCGAGACCCGCCGGCACGCCGAACATCCAGCGCCAGCCAAGGCTGGTCGCAACCACGCCGCCAAACGCAGTACCCAGCAGGATCGCAATCTGGGACGACATGACGAGCCGCGACAGCGCCCATTGACGATCGGCTAACGGAAAGCGGTCACCGATGACCGCAAATGAGACCGGGATGACGCCGCCGCCCGCAACGCCAGCCAACATCCGCGACAGAAACAAATACTCAAATGACGCCGCAATCGTACCTAGCCCGAGGCTGAGAGCCATCACCGCGAGACACACTTTGATAACGCGCGCCTTACCCAAGCCGTCGCCAAGGGCGCCGAAGATCGGCTGTGAGAGCGCATAAGGGAACGTATAGGCCGACGCCAACAGCGCCGCCGTTTCCACAGGTATACCGAGATCACGACCGATCGCTGGCACCAGCGGATCGATCATGCGGATGGTGAAAGCCGAAATAAAGGCGGCGATAGACAGGACCAGGAGCAAGGGCATGGCAGGCGCATAGCAGGCTTCGATAAAAACACGGTATGGCGAAAAGTGCCGGGCTCCCGTGCAGCCCCTCGCGTGTGGCGCAAGGATCCGCTATTGAGTGGCGGTCAAATGACGAGCGCCGCCAGAGACGGCCCGTCGCAGGGAGGAACACGATGCGCAGTTTATTCGGGACGGCGTTCGCCGTCACGCTCGCCGCTGCTGCGGCAATGCCCACCACGACCGCCGACGCCCAGACGCCCAAAAAAGGCGGTGTTTTGAACTTCTCGATCGTCGCGGAACCGCCGACGCTCGATTGCCACGCCACAACCACGTTCGCGACCATCCATCCGATAGCACCCGCCTATAACGGCTTGCTCAAGTTCCGCGGCGACGTGAACAAGAAGCTCGAAGTCGTCGGCGATCTTGCCAAGTCCTGGCAAATGTCGCCCGACGGTTTGACCTGGACCTTCAAGCTGCACGAGGGCGTCAAATTCCACGATGGATCGCCCATGACGTCAGCTGACGTCAAAGTCAGCTATGAGCGCATCAAGAACCCACCCGAAGGTGTTGTCTCGGCCCGTCGCGCGCTGCACGCCGATATCATCTCGATCGATACGCCAGACGCAGCAACCGTCGTGTTCAAACTCTCAAAGCCCAACGCGTCGATGCAGAATAACTTTGCGTCGCCCTTCAACTGCATTCTATCGGCCAAGAAGCTGGCGGAAAATCCGAAATATCCCGAGACCGAAGTGATGGGTACGGGCGCATTCAAGCTGAAGGAATACGTGAAGGGCGCGACCTTTGAAGGCGTGCGCAATACCGAATACTTCGAACCGGGCAAGCCCTACCTCGACGGCTACAAGGTGTTTATTGTCAAGTCGAACGCAGTTGTTCCCGGCATTCAAGGCGCCCAATTCGACGCCGAGTTTCGTGGTCGCACGCCCAAAGAGCGTGACCAGTTGGTCGACGCTATGAAGGACAAAGTGACGGTCATGGAGGGGCCCTGGACGACTTCGCTGCTCCTCGCCTTCAACACACAGAAAAAGCCGTTTGACGACGTGCGGGTTCGCCGGGCCTTGACCATGTCGATCGATCGTTGGGGTGGGTCAGCCCCGCTGTCGAAAATCTCGTTCCTGAAGTATGTCGGTGGCTTGTCGCGCACGGGGTCTGAATTTGCCATGGCGCCGGAAGATCTTGAGAAATTCCCCGGCTACGCCAAGGATATTGCCAAATCGCGCGAGGAGGCCAAGCGGCTGCTGAAAGAGGCCGGCGTTGAGAACCTCAAGATCAACTTCATTAACCGGAACATCGCGGAGCCATACACGCCCGCCGGCATTTATGTCGTCGACCAATGGAAGCGCATCGGTGTCGAAACCAACCACCAGCAGCTCGAAACCAAGCTGTATTTCGACGCCCAGGCTCAGAACAATTACGACGTCACGATGGAGTTCATCGCTGACTACGTCGACGACCCCTCGATCCAGTTCCAGAAGGTGCTCAGCTCCGCCAAATCCAAGGCAGCCCTGCCCCGCCACACGGACACGTTGATCGATGAACTGTTCGACAAACAGGCAAGCATCGTTGATCCTGTTGCGCGCCGAAAAGTGGTGCACGAGATGGAAAGCCGCGTGCTCGATCAGGCCTACATTGGCATGCTCTATTGGTGGCAGCGCTCGATCGTAATCCATTCCAAGGTCAAAGGCTGGGAACTGCACGCAGCCCACTTCACCGGTCAGGACTTGCAGAACGTCTGGCTGGATCAATAGGGCGAGTTGTCGGTTGCACCGACTTGAACTGCACCGACTTGAACTGCACCGACTTGAGCGCGTCTGTCGGAGGCCTAGTCGGCGTCCAAGAGACGCGCTCCAAAAGCAGAGGTTGCGGGTTCAGGAGACCCCATGGTCGCCATCACCCGAGACAACACCGAGCGCTATCTGAAGTCGCCGCCACGGGGCGTGAGCGCGATCCTGATTTATGGTGACGATGCCGGCTTGGTGTCGGAACGGGCCGCAGCGCTCGCAAAAGCAGTCGCGGCGCAGACAAGCCCACCGGGGGAGATCCTGCGCCTCGACGACGCCGACTTCGAAAATGGCTCTGAGCGTCTTGGCATCGAGCTCGGCACGATCTCAATGTTCGGTGGCCGCAAGATTGTGCGCACCCAGCAGAGCCGCCGTGTGACCACGAACCTGCTCAAGCCGTATGTGTCCGGGCCGCCGCTGGAGGGTTTTTTAATCGTCGAGGCGAGTGGCCTGCGCAAGGAAGATGTCCTGCGCAAGCTGTTCGAGGAAGCACCGAACGCTGCAGCGGTGGCCTGTTATGGTGACGAGGCGCGCGACCTTGAGGGCCTCGTGCGTGATGTACTGGCCGCCCACAAAATCGATATCTCACCCGACGCCAAACGGCTGTTGATCTCACGTCTTGGTGCTGATCGCGCCCTGTCGCGGGCTGAGATCGAGAAGCTCGCGCTTTATGCGCTTGGTGCCCCTCGCATCGAAGAGGCGGACGTCGAGGCGATCGTCGGTGATGCCTCTCAGATGGCGATTGACCGCGTCGTCTCAGCGGCCATCACAGGCCAGATCCAGGCAACCATGATCGAGTGTGACAAGGCAATCGCGGCGGGCGAGAGCGCAGCCTACATGATCATCGCAACTGAAAAGCAACTGCACCGGCTGCACCGTGTGCGCCTCGCCATCGATGCTGGCAGTTCCGTAGACGACGCTTTGAAAGGCATTCGGCCTCCGCTGTTTTCGCGGGCCCGGGATCAATTCATGCGCCAGCTTGAGCAGTGGTCGGCGTCAAAGCTCACGCGTGCGCTGGCCCGCGTCACAGAGGGCCAACGCCTTGCGCGCTCCGGCGGACCGCTCGGCGTGCTCGAAGAAGCAACGGTGGTGCAGGGCGTGCTGCTGGATGTGGCCCGTCTCGCAGCGTTTCGCGCGAGACAGTGAGCTGCCGACCATCGTTATGCGCCGCTGATCTCTCGTTTTGACCGACGGTGTCAGGGCCGCTTCGGTTTGACTTCAGCCGGCCAACTTGGGCTGATTTCGGGTTTAACAGTTGCAGCGCCGGTCGCCGGTACCTCAACGGCCGGTTCACTTGAGGAACGGGTAGCGGGCTTGGTCTGGCGGTTCTTGGCAAGCGCCTTTGCGGCTGGCGAAAGTGCGTCGCCACGCGGCGTGACCTGGGGCGCCTGTGGCGCCATCTGGAAGATTTCGCGGAAGATGCCCGGCGCCAGCAGCGACAGCGGATTGACCACCACGTTCGGTCTTGAGAGTGGCCCATCGACCTTGAAGGTGATGCCGAACACGCCATCGCCCTGTGCGCCGCCGGTGAGCGGACCAAGAATGCTACCGAAGGCGACATTCAAACCCGATAGCGGCGCATAGGTGCCACCAATGTCGATCAAGTTGGTCTTGAAATCAATCTTGCCGCGTAGGCTCGCGCCGATGAGTGGCCCCCGCAAAATCGCATCTTTCAGCACGAACTGCCCAGAGCCGATGTCGAAAGGAATATAGAGGATATCGAAATCCATCTGCTGGCGTACAACCCGTTGGCGAGACCTGGACGCGGTCGGCGATGCGTTCGGCTGCTCAGCGGATTGGAACACCTCGGCCACCACGGGATCGCCGAGGATGGCAAACTTCTCGACCCAAAGCGTGCCGCTCTTCTCGTTGAGTCCCTTTTGATCGAGGTTTACTTCGAGTTGTAAGTTACCGCCGACCGCATTGGGATAAAATCCGACCAGGCGCAGCACCTGTCCAGCCTCGGCCCCTTGGGCACGCAACTGACGGCCGACACCCGGGACAGTGTGCAATTGCGCGCGAAACGACTTGTTGCCCTCCAATTGGCCCGTCAGATCAAGCGCGGTCAGTTTGTCTGTGGTCTTGCCATCTGGCCGCCGCGACATGGTCAAGCGCACGTTGCGCAGTGCGGTTTCTGTGAAGCCAAGGACCGTTGTGATTTCGCCGGAAATGTCGATGGCAGTTTTGGCGCGCGCGGGCGGTGCGGTCCAGCCAGGGCCGACGCCCAGCGCCACGCGAAACATATCACGGCCATCGAAGGTCTCGCCGCCGAACTTTACTTCCCAGACATTGTCTGGCCGCAATTTTCCATGCGCGCTCAGACGTGAGACGGTGTTGAGGCTGATCACCGGGAACGAATATTCGCGCACCTTGTTGTCCAGGCCGATTGCGATCCAGCCCCCTTCCGCGGCAAGATCATCCCCGCCCGAAATACGCACGTTTTGGAACTCGATCCGTTGTGCGGCCCCAGTGCCTGGCCCCTTCACCGGATCGAACATCACAACAGCTGGACGGCCCGGCGGTTTGCGCCAGGCGAGCGGCTCAAACATCAGGTCGGCCTTGGTCAGATCGACACGGACTTTCGGCAACGTCTGCCCATTTTCGCCAAAGGACACCACGGTTTCAACCAGCACTTCGCCTTGGAGCACATCGTCCAGGTCCAGGCCCAGCGAGTTACGGTCCGCGCTGTCCAGCGTCGTGGTCACGCGCAAGGGAGGCTGTGCAGAGGCCGGTTGGTTGATCAAATATTGCCACGCAAGTTTGACGACAACGCCTTTTGCCAGCAAATCGCCCTTCACATCGACGGCCTTGTCGCCGATGTCGAGCATCACGGTCCCACCAGAGATATCGATGCCACCTGCGAGTTGGCGACCACGAAGCTCGGTAATACGGATCCGTCCCTCGGATTTGACTTCAGACATTTGGAGATCACTGCCAAGTGGGAAAATGGCCTTGATCTGACCGTCAATTTTGCCGTCCAGGCCTGGCAGGATGATGCCGTTCGATTTCAGCAGTTGTAGCCCTTCGCGATCCGCAATATCGGCCGCCGCGCCGAGAGAGCCAAGCAGACGGGCCGAAACCTCAGCCGTTGGGTGTTCGCCGCGCGTCGTTTCAACGGACGTCAGCCGGAGGCTCTTCGCGGCGAGCTTGCGACCGTCGCTGCCTATCATGACGGCGTCCGGCGCTGTGAGTTCGACGGTGTTGCCTTCAATGCGCACAAGCGCGCGCGGGACGTCGACCGGCGGAACACCCTTGGCCGTTACGATCTCAACACCGCTGGTCTCAATGGCAAGCGACAGCCGCGGGTCCGGTTGGCTGGCTTCGAGAACCGCTCTGAACGTGCCTCCCGCCAGTTGCCCCTTGGCAATGTGCGAGACGAGCAAACGGCGTGCAAACGGAGCGACGCCGGTCGGCCATAAGGACTTCAGCGTGGCAACAGACATAGGGCTGATCCGCCCATCCAGTGTGCCTTGGCGCTGCCCCCAAAGGCCGGAAACATTACCTGCTGCCGCGATTTCTGCGCCGGCCGCCCGTAAGACCAGCTGTTGCAGCACGGCTTGGCCACTGGATCGGACAAATGTACCCGTGGCCGATAGCTGGTCGATGCGTGTCGCCAATCCACCGGGGGTGGCGGCAGCAAGCGTTCCACCAGTCGATTTAAGGGAGTAGATCCAAGTGTCGGGCGTTCCCTGTGCCGGCACCGCGTGTCCGTCCATTGTTATCTTGGCACCAGCCCAATCGACAAAAAACTTGGCCACATCGAAGCGACCGGTCGCACCGTCAAATGTCGCGTTAAATTCGACCCTATCAGGCGGTTGGCCTGCAACGGTTGACAGCGGTCCAGTGTTTGCAGCACTGCGTGCTTCAATTGACGCCGAGCGAACAACGCCCGTTGTGCCAATAACCACTTTTCCTTCGCCATCGAACATCAGGTTAACCGGCTCGGCTGCCGACATGCCGGGCAACATGCGTCCAAGGCCACGCGGGTTCAGGCCACGAACCGAAACATCGAGCACGAGATGGTCGGCGTTCTCTGCCTCAAACGTGTTGAAGCCAATCACCAACGGTCCCGTCAGCGAGGCAACCGTCGCTTTGCCAGACATCAGACTGCGGGCTTTGCGGTGGTCGAGGTCAAACTGCAGATCGGGGACGTTCAATAGCGTGCGCCGCTGACCGGGCCGACCAACGACCACCACCGCGTCGCTTGCGCCGATCAGACGTAGATATCCTGAGGCCGTGTCGCGTCGGCGTGCGCGACCAGAGGCTTCGGCAATCGCCCTGAGCAAATCGATGCTGCGACCCTCGCCGCCGACGCTCGGCTCGACCGGCGAATGTTGCGGTGTTGATGGCTGGAGTTCCGGTGCAGAGGGTATCGCCCTCGGGGATGCCTGCAGTTCGGGCGACAATGACGCCTGCTTCTGGAAGCTCAGTGCCAGCGTGCCGTCTTCATTGTAGACGAGATTCAGTCTTGGACCGAGGAGCTCGACTTGCTCGATCGCAACACGACCGCGCTTCAACGCCGAGGCACTCAACCGCGCCCGCGCCTCTGGAACGGCCACAAGCGTCGCGCCATCAATATCCCGGATCGACAACTGCCGCAGCGCAAAGGTGAGGCCGCGCCCATCATCAAGCCGCATCTCAGCTGTTTCGATGTGCACAGGGCGGCCGCCCAACTCCTCTGATATCGACGCCTCTATCATGGGCGCCAGCATCGCCAATGAGACGCTGCCATGCAGGAGGCGCACGTAGAGCAGCCCGCCTGCGACCAGCAGCCCGATGCCAACAAAGCCGAGCAAGCCGGCGATTATCTTCAAGCCCTTGCCACCTTGGCGATGTTTTGCGCGTGCGACCCTTTGCGCCTGAACCGGCCCTGTCCTTTGGCCAGTTCTTGCGGTTTTATCACTCTGACGGCTTTCGCCGTTCGCCACGTGCAATGCCCCCTCGTTCCAGTGCATCTCTGCTTCAGTTCGCGCCTCGGGGAAACCGATTCTAGCGTCACACCGTAACGTTCAGACACATCTTTGAAATTCGTCCAAAGGAAGGCATCCCGATGTTGAACGATGGCGACAAGGCCCCCGATTTCGACTTGCCAAGCGATACGGGCGGCAACATCAAGCTCTCCAAGCTGAAGGGGAAACCGGTCGTCGTCTATTTCTATCCGAAGGACGACACACCGGGATGTACAACCGAGGCGAAAGACTTTTCCTGTCTCGTGGATGATTTCAAAGCCGCCGGGTGTGACGTGATTGGCATTTCTCCGGAAGGTGCAGCGTCGAAGGCGAAGTTCCGTAAAAAACATGCGCTGACGGTGCATCTCGCAGCCGATGAAGACACCGAGACCGCGACAGCCTACGGAGTCTGGGTCGAAAAATCCATGTATGGAAAAAAGTACATGGGCGTTGAGCGCTCGACGTTCCTGATCGACAAGTCGGGCAAAATTTCCAAGTCCTGGCGCAAAGTGAAAGTGCCGGGCCACGCCGACGAGGTGCTGGCGGCAGTCAAGGCCCTGAAATGAGTTGCGTCGTGTTGGTGCGACGCTGCTTGGGCGTCTCGACCCTTGGGATGGTGTGTTGGCGATGATATCCGGGCAATTGGCCGAGCCGATCGAAACACCGTGCATCCAAATCTGTGTGATTGATCCGATCACCAGCTTCTGCGTCGGCTGTGGGCGAACTGGGGCCGAAGTTGGTGGGTGGATGGGCTATACACCAGCCGAGCGACGCGACGTCATCGCGGTGCTGCCGGGCCGGCTTGCACTGATCCCCAGTGGTTCGAGCCGATCGGCGAATGTCCGAAGGCGTCAACGGTAGGGTGACCTGGTCCCGGGAGCTTAAGTTACCGTCATCAGCAGCGGTCCAATTCGACTCGATATGCCGCGGTTGATGTTATTTGCCGCTAGATACGCCAGATTTCGTCGACAGATATTCCAGTTTAAGCGTAGCCTCGCGCAATAGTGTTTTGCGTGGGGAGTTTGTTGTGAATTTCATCAGATATCTCTCGGCCGCCTCGGCGCTTGCAGCGGCAGCCGCTCTCGGTCCCGCACCCGGGCGGGCCCAGACCCCTTTCAAGCAGTTCACGGAGAGC
>JANNXS010000324.1:0-6274 GCA_031409695.1 Hyphomicrobiaceae bacterium | reverse complement strand
GCTGAAAATACGAAGATGCAGGCCATCGCCCGCAAGCACGAGGCCGAATTGAAGTTTGAATATGGCGAGGTGGTCGGCGAAATTCTTCCGGCCAGCTCGAATTACTTTTCAGTGCTCGCCGAAGCGGTCGAAGACCGCGTCGGCTATATGCTGGCCGTGCTTGATCTGTCGGCACGGCTGCGTAAGGCGGCGTAGGCCTATTTTTTGCCACAGCGCACCAATTGGCGCACCAAAAGGCGAATTAAAGCATACGTCTCAAGACTGGCGCCGCCGCTCTCTGCACGAGCGTCGCACTCAGGCAACTCGGGTCCTCAAGCCTCACAGACTCATCGCGCAGCCCAGCGGCAGGCATGTACCTGCCTGGTGTCAGTATTTGCGGATGAGCCCCACGAGCTTGCCCTGAATATCAACCTGATCCGGGCCAAAAATGCGCGTTTCGTATTTTGGATTGGCCGCTTCAAGCGCAACCGAAGCACCTTTGCGTCGCAAGCGCTTCAATGTCGCTTCTTCGTTCTTGACCAAGGCCACGACAATCTCGCCGTTGTTGGCTGTTGCCTGACGTTTGATGATGACGATGTCACCCTCGTGGATGCCAGCGTCGATCATCGAGTCGCCCTTGACTTCAAGGGCAAAGTGCTCGCCCGGTCCAAGCAGGTCCGGCGGGCAGGCGATATCGGCTGTGTGGGTCTGAATGGCCTCGATCGGGACACCGGCCGCAATGCGACCCATTAGCGGGATGCCAATCGTGTTGAGGGACTCGATGGCATGTGCGCCAGGTATGTGAGTCGACCGGCGCTGACCGCCATCGATCACGGCAGGATGGAAGCCGCGCTGCGGTTCAGACATGCCGGTTTGGCCATTCTGGTGTGCAGCATAAGCTGCCGAGTGGATCGATGCGGGGCCGGCAGAGGCCTCCGGCATTTTGATAATTTCGAGGGCGCGCGCGCGATGCGGCAGCCTGCGTATGAAGCCGCGCTCCTCCAGAGCCGTGATGAGGCGGTGGATCCCTGACTTGGATTTCAGCTCAAGCGCATCCTTCATCTCGTCGAATGAGGGCGGGACGCCGGTCTCCTGCAGCCGGCGGTGGATCAGCATCAGGAGATCTTTTTGCTTCTGCGTCAGCATGGTTTGCCTTCGTGCTTCTGCTAGGTGTCGTGCTTCTGTTAGGTATCAGGCGTCTGCCGGGGTTCGGGCTTCTGCTAGGTTTCGGGCTTCTGCTAGCTCTCGGGCCTCAAAAAGGCGGGCTAATCAACGATCCCATGCAACACAGGCCATGCGCGCGTTCTGTTATGTGCGCTGACTTGTTCTGGGTACCTACCGGGAACACCTAGACCGTTCCGGCGATGTTCCGCAAGTGTTTTTTTAACACTCTCGCGTTCAACTCGACGCGTCACATGTCCAGTGGCAGATAGGGCACGAAAGCGCCTGCCGTGAGTGCCGGCGCATGAATGGGTCGAACGACCAAGACGTCGGCCTCAGCCAGGGGGGCAAGCAGGGATGAATCCTGTGAGCGCACCGGCCTGACTTCAACCACGCCATCGACCCCGAGGCCGCGTTTCGCGCGCATATAGTGCGCACGCGGCCCGTTTGCCGGTAGGGCAACCATAGACCGCGCCAACGCCACCTGCTCCGGCTCGATCGGGCGCCCAAGGAGAGCATGGATCAGTGGCACCAGAAACAGCCGGGCGGTCACAAGGGAAGACACCGGATTGCCCGGCAACCCCAGCACACGTTGCGCTTTGAGGTGGCCAAACATAAGCGGTTTGCCGGGTCGCATGGCAATCGTCCAGAAGCCAAGTGTCAGGCCCATCTCGCGCAGCACCGGGCCGACAAGATCATGATCGCCAACCGAGGCGCCGCCGAGTGTTACAATGACGTCCGCGCGCCGCGCGCGCTCCAAGCAGGTTGTTAGGCTCGCGGCTGTATCTCTGGCGATCCCCAAGAATTCGGGCAGGCCGCCGCTGGCTGCCACCATCGCCGAGATTCCAAATGGGTTTGAGCAGACAATTTGGTCGGCGCGCGGTGTCTCGCCTGGCAAGACAAGTTCATCACCCGTGGCAAGGATCGCAACCCGTGGCCGCCGGCGGACAAGCAAGGTTGCGTGGCCCATGGCGGCTGCAAGCGTAACATCCCGCACGGTCAGCATGGTGTTCGCGGCGAGCAACATCTGACCGGTCGCAAAATCACCGCCACGGGGGCGCACATGCTCCGTGTCGGGATGACCACTTACCACCTCGACGTGCTCCCCGATACGGCGCGTGTTTTCTTGGATGATGATCGCTGTTGCACCCGTCGGCATTGGTGCGCCCGTGAAGATGCGTACGGCCTCACCGGCGCCAACCTTGCCCACGAACGCATGACCTGCCGCAGCCTCGCCAACAATCCGCAGGGTCGCCGGCAAGTTGGTAACGTCGCCGCCTTGCACGGCATAACCGTCCATGGTCGACGCGTCGAAGGGCGGCTGTGTCAGCCGCGACGCCACGGGTGCCGCAAGCACACGACCCGCGGCCGAAAATAGGTCGACATGCTCAGCATCGTTAAGCGGCACGACACCTTTCAGAACGGCGGCGAGGGCAACTTCGACAGTCAGCGGGGCGCGGGGGGCAAGGTTCATCGCTCGATGTTAGCCCAGGCCTTGACTGGTTTGGAAGTCGGTCGTGATGCGGAGACGCTTGTGCGGCGAACCAAAATGCTGAAGCGCTGTCAGATTTCAGTCTTCCGGGACACGGTTCAGCGCTGCAGGAACGCACGCACGGGTGCGAGTGAGGCTAAGGGATCTTCCTCATGAGGGACATGGCCAAGTGACGGCAGCACCACAAGCTCGGCCGAGGCCAGAACCGCTTGATAGTCGGCGGCGTTCGTTATCGGGATCATGGCATCTTTCTGTCCCCACACCAGTAGTGTCGGGGCTTGGATGCCCCGAAGGATCGGCTCGGGTCGTTCAAGTTTGGTTTGGCCCATGCGCGCGAGCATCGCGCCGCGAACACCCGGTACCAGCAGCATGTCATGATAGCGCGTGACCGTGGCTGCACTCAGTTTCGACGGATCGGCGTAGGCGGGCGTCAGGTTTGAATGGAGCATCGACTTGGGTAGCGCATACGTCATGGCAGCGAGGAATGAGGGCACGTTGGCGAATTTGTCGTATTCAAAGCCTGGACTGGCGAAGCCATCGGGAGCGATCAGCACCAGCCGGTCAACACGTGTGGGATATCGGGCGGCGAAGTTCCAGGCGATGCGTCCACCCATCGAGTTGCCCGCAAGACTCGCACGCTTAATACCGAGCCTGTCGAGTAAATCGGCCAGCGTCTGCAAGTCGCGATCTAGGGTGTAGACGCCTGTTGGATCTGGTCCTGTTAGTCCGAAGCCTGCAATGTCGTAGCGCACAACCCGAAAGCGATCACTCAGGGCCTCGGACCAGGGTTCCCATGTGTGCAGGCTCGCCCCCATTCCATGCAGCAACACGATAGCAGGCGCAGCGCGAGGACCGGTGTCGCGGACATGCAGGCGTACACCGGAAACGTCGAGGTAGTCCGTGGCCGACCGGAGGTAACGGAGTTCCAGCACTGCGCGTGATTTGTCGGGCGTCCATAGCCAGGCCCCAATGATGGCTGCAACGAAAAGCGCCGAAAGCATCCAAAACCACATCGGCCGCCCACTGCGTTGCATCTCGGCCAATCCACTCGGTTTTAGAGCAGCACTCAGCATCTGTTATTACTCGTTACGTGGGGCGCGCGGGTGCCGATCAATTGTAAGATGGTATTTGGGAGGCCTTGGTGCCTCTGCTGCGAACCGGCGCGGAGCATCGGGCGCATTGGGTAGGGACGCTTTTGTTCGACAAAAAAGCGCAATCAGAGCGAGCTTAATTGATTTGCGCAACCAACTCCAAAAGGCGTGTTTTGTGAGGCACTTGATTGCGGTTAAGGTGTTTTGCTGATCGCCTTGACTTAGGGTCAAGGAGACATCATTAGCAGCACGCGTTTTGCAGTGGTTCGGTGCGCAACTTCGGCAGCACTCAAATTGCATGTCCCGGGGAAGCGTCATGGGAACGGTCCGAGCACGAAAACATGGCCAAGGATAAACGCCGCCGAAGCCGCGCCGCCACCTCAGGCGTCAAGGAAAACACTTTAACGGGGGGGGGGAAGCGAACTGCGGCGTCAGTGTCGCGGTCAACGGCCCGTTCTGCGCGTTCACGTGGTGCCAGTACCGGATTTTCGGAAACGGGGCATTCGGAACCAAATCGCCTCACACGTAAAGCGATCGTCCGCAGCCCATCGGTCAAGTTGAAGTCGGTCCCGCGCAGTCTGGCACCGAGAGCCACATCTAAGGTCAAGCCGATTGCCGCTCCGGACAGCTCCGGCCGGTCACGCGGAGCCGCAAAAGCTCAGGATTCGGCTCGCCAAAAGAACGCGGTCGGTGCGGATCTCTCAGTCCGGGCGTCAAAATCCCCAACGGCAAAACCCCTATTTGCCGCGTCCAAATCTTCCAAGGCGTCGGTCCCGTTGGATCGGGCATTGTCGTCAGCTGCCGCAAAAAAATTGGTCGCCAAATCCACGAAAATGCCCGTCCTAATCTCAAAGCCCGTTCTCGCCTCTAAGCCCGTGCTTACATCCGAGCCCGCGCCACCGATTACGTCACCGCGTCCGGCTCGTGGACGGAGCGCGTCGGCCCGTCAATTCGCGTCCAAATCTGCCGACACACCGTACCCCAAAACCTCACCTTTCCCTGCACCCGTGCCCGTTAACGGCACAGCATTGGTCACGTCCATGTCCAAGGTAGATAAGTCCAAGGTGAACAAGTCCAAATCAAATCGGGGCGATCAATCCGTAACGTTGCCGGAGGGCTATCGCCCCGCTGACTTTGAGCCATTCATGGGGCCCATGCACCAGGCTTATTTCCGCAAAAAGCTACAGACTTGGAAAGAGGATATCGTCAAAGAGACGATGGGAACCTTGCAAGTGCTGCACGACGACACAATCCAACACGCTGACTTGGCGGACCGCGCAACCCATGAGGCGGATCGCGCTCTTGAATTGCGTGCGCGTGACCGTCAACGCAAATTGATCTCTAAGATTGATTCAGCCTTGAACCGCATTGAAGACGGGTCCTACGGGTATTGCGAGGAGACGGGCGAACCTATCAGCCTACGCCGCCTCGACGCGCGCCCGATTGCAACACTGTCGCTTGAAGCCCAAGAGCGCCATGAACGGCGCGAGCGGGTCTATCGCGAGGACTGATGCTGAGTGATCTGCCAGGAAGTCCGTGTTGCCAAAGCTGCTGTTAGCGCTTCGCGGCGATAATCGTCATGGCCGCGGTGAATGCTGACTCCACGTCGAGGTGGGTGGTGTCGAGAACGACCGCATCCGGTGCAGGTATCATGGGTGCTGCATCACGACCCGTATCGCGGGCATCGCGTCGGCGGATTACATCCAGCACGCCCTCATAGGTGACATCTTCGCCGCGGCCCTGCAGCTCGAGAAAGCGCCGTTTCGCACGCACATCGACATTTGCGATCACGAAGATTTTTGTGTCGGCGTTGGGCAATATAACAGTGCCGATATCGCGCCCATCGAGGACGGCGCCTGGTTCTTGGCGGGCAAAATCACGCTGGAATTCCAACAAGGCCACTCGCACTTGCGGGATCTTGGCGACAATAGAGGCGGCATCACCGACGCCGGGATCGCGCAAGCCTGGATCGGATACCGAGGTTGGGTCAAGATTGCGCGCCGCGGCCGCGGCCGCTGTCGGGTCGTCGAGGGCGCCACCGGAATGCCGTACGTCGCGCGCGACCGCCCGATAAAGTGAACCTGTATCGAGATAGGCAAGGTTCAGAGCCTCTGCGATCTTTCGCGCCAAGGTGCCTTTGCCCGAAGCTGCCGGTCCGTCGATGGCGATAATCATATCTGGCACCGGTTTAAGCGCTGGGGCATGCCATATCGCCTTGGAGCATTGCGAGGGTCAAGTCGAGTTTGGCAGGCGTGAAGGGCTTTGCCGCCTTGCAAATGAGGTCGCAAACACAAGACGAAGAAAGACCGCCGAGCATTTGCCCGGCGGTCCCATTTCGTCAGCGCTTCGAGTGGCGGCGCTTATGGCTTTTTAGGAGCTGCCGGAGCCGGTGGCGCGACAGGTGCTGCCGGAGCAGCTGCCTTAGCGGCTGGTGGCTTTGGCGCAACCGGGGCCGCAGGTTTTGTCGCTGCTGGAGCTGCTGCTTTCGCTGCCGCAGCTGCTTTAGCGTCGACGGCCTTCTTCGCAACGCCCGCTACCATCCGGCAATACG
>JANNXS010000323.1:0-4597 GCA_031409695.1 Hyphomicrobiaceae bacterium | reverse complement strand
CCATGGTGAGGCCAGGTCAATGAGCCTCTGACTTGAGCCCAGTGGCTTAAGCCCAGTTACTTGCCCTTTCCGCCGCCGCCACCAGCATTGCCGCCACCGCTATTACCACCGCGGCCGGGTGCATTCGTGTTGTAGACAACGGAGCGCCAATCCTGGCTCTGCACCGAAACGGGTTGCACGCGGCGCGACCGGCCGGGCGACGACACCCTCTCGCCGTTGGAGGCAAAGCAGGCTTGGTAGCATTGAGCATTAGGGCGGCTGATGCAGATCTCGTCGCAACTGTCGCGGAAACGGCGGCTCTGGGCGCTGGCGTCGGCGACAAAACCACCGACCACGCTGACCGTCACGAGGGCGAGAGCTGAGAAAATACGCGAGGGGGTCATAGCATGCTCCGTTTGGGTTGCGGCCCATATCGAGCCGATGAAGCAACCCTACGTCCGCTGCAGCCGTCGCGCTGTGTTGCCCAGCACACCCACGAAAACGCTCATGTCCAGTAACTCGGGCCCAGTTATTCTGGCCCAATCATTCAGGCCCAATCATTCAGGCGCGAGCTGACGCCGAAAGTTCTTTGCCTGATCCGGCGGCATGAGCGGTAGCACCGCCCGCAATGTGTAGGCGCCGTGGATCTTTCCGTTGCGGGTATACATCCAGTCCGTGAGCTGAGTGATGGGCACCGTAACGCGTTGACCCCGTTTCAGATCGGGAATGTCACGCGGCTCGTTGTTGATCGTTGCCGAGACCATGTCTCCCTCGCGCACAACCGCGTTCGCCCAGATGTGCTCGCCATCGGTATTCCCCGTCGGGTATCTGATTTTGATCGCAAAGCCGTCATCGCCGGGCGCCGGCTTGGCCAGTCGCTCGAAAAAGGTCGGCAGCTTCGCCTTTGCCTTGGATATCGCGGATGCCATGGCTTTGTTCTGCGAGGGCACATCGATAATCTGCGCAAAGAGTGTCTGCACGTAGACTGGCGACCAGCCAACAAATGCCAACACGAGCGACAGAGCCGTCGAACGCGCCAGCATCGGAAGTGCCAAACTCATCGCACAGCCCTGTGAATGACTTTGGCATCGAGCCAGTTGCGGAACTCAAGCGTGCGCACAAGCGGATCAAGAATTGCGTTGCCAACGCCGTAAGTCCAGGCGAGATCCGCGCGCGTCGGATCGACACTCAACTGGCTGAAATCACTGACCTGGCGCTGAACGTCCTCGCGGGTGCGGGCAAAGCCCTCACGGATGTGCCGTTCGGCGCTCATAGTGATAATCGCCGCGATTTGCGCAAACTCCATCTCCGGGTGGTATTGTACGCCCCAGAAACTCCGCTGCCCCTCGGTAAACACAGCCGCCTGGACTCGACTGACGCTGTTTGAGGCCAGAACCGCGCCACAAGCCGGCAATGTCGCCACCTCATCTTCGTGTGTACACAACGCGTCGAAGGCCTGAGGTTTGTCACGGAACATCGCATGCTTGCGTCCGATCTCGGACAGCGTGATGGTGCGCGCGATGCCAATTTCGCGGCCACGCGGATTGAGGTGTACGGTACCACCAAGCGCGGCCGTCATGACCTGCAAACCCCAGCACGAGCCGAATGCTGGAATGCCCAACTCCCAGATGTCGCGCGCCAGCTCAATTTGCCGACGCACCGCCAACTCGTGCAAATGATACACATTCAGCGGAGAGCCAGAAATCCAGACACCGTCGAAATCGGTGAGCGCGAGACCTTGCGGCAGGTTTTCCCCGTCAGCAACGTTAAGCGTGAAAAAATCCAGCGGCTGGTTGGCGTGCTCGAAGCGCTTCAAACTGGTGTTAATCATCGCTTCATTGGAGCTGCCGCCCTCATGGGCCATGCGTTTTTGCGCAGCCTCAGGTGCACCATTGAAGATCAGAATACGGGGCATTGTCGGTGATCCAAAATCAGTTCGCCGAAACCTTGCACGACGGACACTGTTTCGGAAACACCCCCGCAGCCGTCATACCCAGCAAAGTGCGCTGCCAGACCCCAGAACGTGAGAGGCCCCAGAATTTGCCAGGTCCTAAAACTTGCCAGGTCTTAGAATTTAAAAGTCAAACCGGCGCGCACGGTGTGGAGGGTTGGGTCGAAAGTGTTGGTCAGACCGGAGACGGGGCCGCTGATCGTCTTGGCGCCGAAATCCGTGTACAGATATTCAAGTCGGAGCGACCAGCGCGGATCGAGCTTCAATTCGGTACCAAGGCCACCCTGCCAGCCTGTGAACCATTGCTTCGATGTTTCAACGCCATCGAGCGTGATGTTGGAATGCGCGTAGGCAAACCCGCCCGTGGCGTAGATCATGAAGGACGGCGACAACAGGTAACCGGCCCGTGCCCGAATTGATCCGAGTGCGTCAAAATCAGCCGTGTAGCTGTCGACGCCGTTGCTGCGGGACGATTTCAGGCGACCCTGGCCGATGTCGGCTTCAAGGCCGTAGACCATGCGGCCGGCCTGCCAGTTGTAGCCGGCAAGGATGCTGGCATCCCAGCCGCGCGCAAAGGCTTTGTCGGCGCCGAAGTCACCGTCGATGCCTGTTCGTGCCGCATTGCCGCTGAGGGCTGCACCGAGATAGAAACCGGTCCAACGCTCGATGTCCAGGCGCGGCTCGACCGGCGCTGGGTACGCGGTCTTGCGCGCACCGCCGAGGTCGGCCGCATGCGCGGTCGTCAGGACGGACACAGCCAATGCGACTGCACTAAACCCGATGACAGCCGTTTTGCGGGCCAGTTGTCTGTGCTGAACGAAACGGTTCATGCCGCACCTCACGTCTGCGTTGATCGAGGTGGCGGCGTAGGCGTGCATCGCGTCCAAAATCGGGGCACAATAGGGCGGTGTCGGGGCAGACGGGAGTCAAAGGTTTGGGCGTCAAAGGGTTGGGCGTCAAAGGGTTGGGCTGGCCGTCGGGCTAAAACTCTAGGTCACAAACGACACCGGGCCCGGGGATTGCTCCCCAGGCCCGATCTACCGACCATCGCACTGTCGTTGTACGCCGAGATCAGAACGCCAACCCGGCCTTGACGACCACCCAACGGCCCTTTTGGACCTGCTGCACCGACGTGATCGTCGACGCGAGGTGGTTGGTCTTGGAGAACTTGGTTGGCGGCGAGTTGAAGATGTCCTGGAACACAGCGCCTGATTCAAGCGCTTCAAGCAACTTCTGACCGGTCAAGTCTTTGCCGGCGAGGTTGACGTAATGCGCAAGTGTGACGACCGTATTGTAACCAATGATCGCCTGGGAGTTAGCGGCTGTGTTGTGCATTTTGCGGTAGGCAGCCAGCCAATCCTTGATCTTACCTTGCGCTGTGTCCTCGTAGGGAATTTCAAAGCCGCCGGCCGAGTAGAGCCCTTCGACGACCTCTTTGCCAAGAGCCGGGACTTCTAGGACGTTGACAGGTGTCGCACCCATGAAAATCGTTTCCCAGCCAAGCTTCTTGGCCTCGCTCATGGCGCCGATGGGTTCACGAATAACCGCGCCGAGGACGACGAGGTCGCAACCGTCAGACTTCATCTTGGCGATTGGCGCTGAGAAATCCGTCGCGCCGCGCTTGTAGGACGTGACCGTCGTTGCCGTCATTTTCATGCCCGCCACAGCTTTTTGAAAGCCATCGAGCACGTTCTGGCCGTACTCATCATCCTGATGCAGGATGCACGGCTTTTTCAGGCTCTTGCTGGTCATCAAGTATTGGGTCGCGAGCTGGGTGCTCTCGACATAGGGCAGCAGATTGTTGAATTTCAGCCGCTCCTGCGGTTTTGCCGGATCGAACTTGTAGGTGAATTCTGCAGCGGTGAGCGGGAAGAGTTGAAGCACACCGGCATCAAGCGTGATGTCCTGGGCCGCGATGACGGTCGGTGAACCCATCGAACCGAGGTTGACGAAAATGTTGTCTTTTTCGATCATCTTCTGGGTGGCGAGCACGGACTTTTTCGGGTCGTAGCCGGAATCTTCGAGGATCAGCTTGAATTTGCGGCCATGGACACCGCCGGCCGCGTTCACCTCCTCAACGGCGAGCTTCATGCCGTTTGCGACCGCAACGCCCCAGCCCTTGATCGGGCCCGATAGATCCTGGTGCGTGCCGATGACGATCTCACCGGCACTGATGCCTTGGTTGGTGACTTTGGTTTGCGCAAACGCGCCAGTGGCGGCCAATGCCGAAAGGGCACATGCCGTGAGTGTGTATTTCATAGTTTCCTCCGCTGTTTTCTTTGGGCCGACACGCGTCGCCGCGCCTTTGCCTGCGACATGATTGTGGCTGTCCGGCGAACGAAGGGCAAGAGGGGTTGAAATGTTTCTATCACGTCTGGTTTTCTGAGGTACTGTCGACGCCATGCAAGGATACGGGTATGCAAGGATACGGGCATGCAAGGATGCCGTGCCCGTGTGAAAACGTCTTGCTTGACCAACGCTACCCAGCGCGTTCATTTCGGGCCATGAGTTTTGGGCCATGAGTTTTGGGCCATGAGTTTTGGGCCATGAGTTTTGGGCAATGAGTGCTGACACCTTGATCGACACCCCAATTCCTGACGTCGCGGAAACGTCCGCCGTGGAGAGCCCGCGACGACGCGCGCTGCGCCGTTTGTTGCAGCGCAAAAC
>JANNXS010000322.1:0-2172 GCA_031409695.1 Hyphomicrobiaceae bacterium | reverse complement strand
TGGACGGACCTGTGCAATCGCGGCGAGCGCTTGCTGCGCGATCCGGTTAGCGGAGCCCGGCGGCTGGATGCGGCGTTCTCCTCAACCTTGACCGTCGCACGGATTTTTCCAACGACGGGAGGCCGCCTACTGCAGCACTGTTTGCGCGACTGGCCGATTGTGCTTGACCCGCCGACGCGAACAATCGAGACCGACACACCCGCGGTCAGCATCATCGTCGGCGTGCGCGGTACAGGACGACTGCCGCAGTTCCGAGCCTGCATCGCTTCGCTGTTGGGCCAAGTCGATGCCGCCGTCGAGATCATCGTCGTTGAGCAGAGTTTCGTGCCTCAGTTTGAGCACCTGATTCCGGCCGGCGTCAGCTACCTGCATCAACAAGCAACCGACGCGTCAATGCCCTACAACCGTTCCTGGGCTTTGAATGGCGGTGCGCAGGTGGCGCGCGGTCGCATCTTGCTGCTGCACGATGCAGACATGTTGTTGCCAGCGCGCGCAGCTTGCGAAATTGTTCGCTTGATGGAGCTTGGCTTGGATGCGCTGCGCTTGCCACGGCTGCTGTTTTATCTTGATGAAGCGACCTCGTTGATGGTGCAAGCCGATGCCCAATTTCCAGCCTTGCTCGGCTTTGAGCGCGTGGTCGCCAACAATCGCACGCCGATTGTCGTTAGTCGTGAGGCATACGCCGCCATCGGCGGCCACGATGAAGCGTTCTTTGGCTGGGGTTCGGAAGACGATGAGTTCATGGATCGTTTGCGCAGCTTGCGAGTAGGCGAGGGTGCGCCGTTCCCCATCGTCCATCTTTGGCACGAGAGCGCTGCGAGCCCAGTCGCCCGTGATCGCAACGCCGAGCTGCTGCGGCAACGCCGATTGCAGCCGTTAGCGATGCGCGTTAGCCAGTTGCGTGAGCGCGCATTTGGCGGCTCGCGGCCGGCGGTTGAATGGCCAGCGTCGCCTCCGATTGCTAGCGATGCGCAGCCGTCGAGGCTCACCGCGAATTCATGACAATACACGTTGCCTCTCGCGGCGCAGCCACGCCAGCTCACCCTCACTTCATTAAAGACCACCGGAAGCCAGCACCATGTTGACGATGATTAAATCCGCCTTGCGTCCATTGGCGAGAAAGTTGGGCTTGGCGAAACCTGCGCCAGTCAAATTGCCATGGCGCGATCCCGCCCGCCGCCGCGAAATCATCGACAACTTTCACGGCCTTTACTACGATGGCATTCGTCGCGGCGAGACGTGGGCAAACACGTGGGTGCTGGGCACCCGGATTGAAAAATGCCCGACCGATCTGTGGTTCTACCAAGAGCTTATCCACGAGCTGCGACCGGACGTTATCGTCGAAACGGGCACCCGCTTTGGCGGCTCGGCGCGCTGGTTTGCTGCGCTCTGCGATCTGGTCGGAAATGGTCGGGTAATCACAATTGACATCGACGACAGCGTGCCGAATCGGCCAGTACACCCGCGCATCACCTATTTGCTGGGTTCGTCCGCCGACCCGAAAATCGCCACCGCCGTCCGCGCTCAAATCAATGCAGGTGAATCGGTGCTGGTGGTGCTGGATTCCGATCACACGGCGGCGCATGTGCTCGGGGAGTTGCAAGCGTTGGCTGACCTAGTGACCGCGGGCAGCTACCTCATTGTCGAAGACACCAACGTCAACGGCCACCCGGTGCTGCCACAGTTTGGTCCGGGTCCAATGGAAGCTCTAGACGAGTTCTTGCAGAACGATCAGCGCTTCCGCATCGATACGCGCAACGAGAAGTTCTACGTCACCTTCAACCCGCGCGGTTGTTTGCGGCGGCTGTAGGCGTGGCAATGACTAGCGCCGAACGGCCGATGGTTTCGGTCATCATTCCCAGCTACAACACCGGGCAGACCGTGGAGCGGGCCATTGCCTCGGTAGTAGTCGCGGCGGCACGGCTATCGTTTGAAGTCGTCGTGGTCGACGATGGCTCCCAAGACGACAGCCTCACGGTGCTGCGGCAACTGGCGGCCCGCTGGCCGCAGGTAAAGCTGTTCACTCACCCCGGTGGCGGCAACCGGGGCATTGCAGCGACGCGTAACTTGGCGATGGCCAACGCCTGCGGAACCTACCTCGCATTCTTGGATGCCGACGACGAACTGCTGCCGAATCGTTTCGATGTTTGCATCGACATGCTCAATGCCGAT
>JANNXS010000321.1:0-1651 GCA_031409695.1 Hyphomicrobiaceae bacterium | reverse complement strand
TCCTTGGCGTAGCGTCGCTTGTACTCGTTCATGCCGTCCGTGCGCCCCGCGTGCACGACGCCCTTGGAGTCGACGAGCCAGATGTTGTTCGGGTCCGCGCCGAGCTCGACATACAGATCCATGCACGAGATCGCCGCGGCGCCAGCCCCAGAGACGACGATCCTCACCGCGCCCGGGTCCTTGCCGACGAGCTCGCAGGCGTTGCAGAACGCCGCGCCAGAGATGACCGCGGTGCCGTGCTGATCATCATGGAAGACCGGGATCTTGAGGCGCTTTTTTAGCTCACGTTCGATGTAGAAGCACTCGGGGGCCTTGACGTCCTCCAGGTTGATGCCCCCGAAGGTCGGCTCCATGCGTGCCACTGCTTCGACAAACGGCTCGATTTCCTTCTCGTCGATTTCGATGTCGTAGCAATCGATGCCGGCAAACTTTTTGAAAAGGACCGCCTTGCCCTCCATGACTGGCTTCGATGCAAGGGGGCCAATGTCGCCAAGACCAAGCACGGCGGTGCCGTTGGTGATGACGGCAACGAGATTGGCGCGCGCGGTCAGTTTCGAGACCATCGACGGGTCTTCGACGATGGCCATGCAGGCATGCGCAACGCCTGGCGAGTACGCCAGCGCAAGGTCCGACTGATTGACCAGCGGCTTCGTTGCTCGCACCGAGATTTTACCCGGTGGGTCCTGCTCATGATAGTCTAGGGCGGCGCGTTTCAGATCGGGCATCGCGGGACTTTCAAAGTGGCCTTAAGGCAGCTGACGGCTTCGGCAGGGACAGAGCGGGAGCTATGCCAACTTTCCGGCAAGGAACCGCTGCCGCTATGCAGATGGTTTGGGTATCGAGCTTCCGGCACACGATCCGTTGATCCTGCGATTTCTGCCATTGCCCATAAATCGTGCCCAACCGCGGGTCGCGGCTGACCTTTGCTGTCCAGGCAGCTTTCGATCGGGAACGAGCAAACACAGTCAAGTAAGACGGTGTGCCTGTGGCTGTGATCTGCCGCGGGGCACAGACGGCTGAAGCCTCAGCATCGGTCGCACACATAAATACGCTGGCAGCCAAAATTCCTGCTGCCCAAAGTCGTGACATTGTCTGGCCCCCACCTGTTGTGTGCGCTTTTCGCCCATGAGGACTAAGGGGGCAAGCCTTATCCTGACGACCACACCTCCCGGTGCAATTTAGTCGAGACGGCACAGGGCGAGACGGGCGGGGCGATACTGGAGGTCAACCTATGGACGGCGCTCGGACGCCCGCGGCATATTCCAACATCGGCCGGAGAGCGCTACTGCTCTCATGTTCCGACACTGCCCGTCACGGATCATGTTTGCCATGCTCGACCGCACCGCCTTCCTGAAGCCGATCGCCCACCGCGGCCTGCACGACCGTAAGCATGGCCGCATCGAAAACACCGCGCCAGCCTTTGCGCTTGGCCTCTCGCGGGGGTACGGCCTTGAATGTGACCTGCAGTCGGCGGAAGATGGCACACCGATGGTGTTTCACGACGAGACTGTTGACAGGTTGATGGAGGGTCGTGGCCGCCTCACCCAAATGAGCGTCAAGTCGCTGCAAGCGCTTGCCTACACGGGCCAGGACGAACGCATGATCACGTTCGCCGATTTTCTTGAACTTGCGGCCGGTCGCGGTCCGCTCA
>JANNXS010000320.1:0-2657 GCA_031409695.1 Hyphomicrobiaceae bacterium | reverse complement strand
TTGAGCCGGGTGCTCGTACCGCATGGCATACCCATCCGCTCGGTCAGACACTTCACGTCGTTTCAGGCACCGGCCGTGCACAGACCTGGGGTGGACCGGTACGTGAGCTCAAGACCGGCGATACAGTCTGGATCCCGCCCGGCGAAAAGCACTGGCACGGCGCGACGCCGACCCAGGGCATGGTCCACATCGCTATGCACGAAGCGCTGAATGGCGAGCATGTCGTGTGGCTCGAAAAAGTGAACGATACCGAATACGCTGTAGCTCCGGCTTAATGGTGGCGGCCAAATGGTGGCTGACTGAGCTAGAGCCTGGCTCTGGCAGCTTCCCGAGGCGCGGTTTGATACCAATTCATGCCATGTTCACACCGAAAACTGGAGTCTAGATGAGTGACAGAGCACTCCGCTCGCTGTCGAGGAACATGTACATGATGAAGAAACTTGCGATTGCGGCTGGACTACTGGTTGTCGGTGCGGCGTCTGTCTCTGCCCAATCGATCACCTTTCGCATCGGCCCGCAGCCGACAGCGCCCCGGTGGGAGCGCAATGCGTTCCCGTACGAATCCCGCTACCATAGCAACTGCCAGCGCAAAGCATGGCGCCTGAGCCAGTTCGAACGCGCTGCCGCCTCTGACGGGCGTATCGGCCCGAGAGAGCGTCGTGAAATCATAACCCTCCAGGCCGATCTAGACCGTTCATGCGGCCGCTTTCGCTGGCGCGGTTGAGCCAAGTCGCCTTTGACTGAATTTGCGCCGCATCGGGCAACCGGTGCGGCGTATTTTTTGCCTTCCTCCTTTGCTTCATAAACTCGACATGTTGGTTGTTGCGCGCGCCAGATTGGTGCGCTAATGCTACGATGAATTTGGTGATTGCTTGGTCGATCCTGAGGAGGATTGGCCGGACAGAGTGCCTCCGGGTGCTCTTAAATCATACCGGCCGGTGCTTTTGCGCCACCCGCAACCGCCGAATGCATATGCCACGCCTGAGCCTTTGAATGAGCCACGGCAGCCATGCCCTTGGTTCCATTTGGCCTTTGCGTGGTTCCCATCAACACTGTCAACCACGAACGAACAGAACCGTATGTCCATCGACCCCGGAATGAACCCGAGCACAGCTGATTTCGCAGCCCTCCTGAACGAGAGCTTCGAGCGCGAAGATCAATATGAAGGCAGTGTCGTCAAAGGCCGCGTTGTTGCCATTGAAAAAGATGTCGCCGTCATCGACGTCGGCATGAAGATGGAGGGCCGTATCCAGCTTAAAGAGTTTACGCAGGGCGCAAACCCCGTCGAACTCAAGGTCGGTGACACGGTTGAAGTGTATCTTGAGCGCGTCGAGAACGCCCTCGGTGAAGCTGTTCTGTCGCGCGACAAGGCGCGCCGCGAAGAGAGCTGGACCAAGCTCGAAGTCAAATTCAACAACGGCGATGTCGTTACCGGCACTATCTTTAACAAGGTCAAGGGTGGCTTTACGGTCGATCTCGATGGCGCCGTGGCGTTCCTGCCTGGTTCTCAGGTCGACGTCCGTCCTGTTCGCGACATCGGCCCATTGATGCACTCGCCACAGCCGTTCAAGATCCTGAAAATGGATCGCCGCCGTGGCAACATCGTGGTCTCGCGTCGTGAAATACTGGAAGCGACACGCGCCGAACAGCGCACGGAAATCGTCTCGCGTCTGGGCGAAAACCAAGTCATCGATGGCGTGGTCAAGAACATCACCGATTACGGCGCCTTCATCGACCTGGGCGGGATCGACGGTCTGCTGCACGTGACCGATATGGCCTGGCGCCGGGTCAACCACCCCTCGGAAATCGTCAACGTTGGCGACACCGTTAAGGTGCAGATCATTCGCATCAACTCAGACACCCAGCGCATCTCGCTCGGCATGAAGCAGCTGCAGTCCGATCCGTGGGCTGGCATCGAAGCCAAGTATCCGGTTAAGGGCAAATTCTCCGGCACGGTCACGAACATTGCCGACTACGGCGCGTTCGTGGAACTGGAACCAGGCGTCGAAGGCCTGATCCACGTCTCGGAAATGAGCTGGACCAAAAAGAACGTTCACCCCGGCAAGATCGTCGCCACCTCGCACAAGGTCGACGTGCAGATCCTCGAAGTGGACTCAGCCAAGCGCCGCATCTCGCTCGGCCTCAAGCAGACCCAGGACAACCCTTGGGACGCGTTTCTGGCGGTACATCCACGCGGCGCGATTGTCGAAGGTCCAATCCGCAACATCACCGAGTTCGGTCTGTTTATCGGTCTCGATGCTGGCGTCGATGGCATGGTGCATCTATCCGACCTCGACTGGAACAAGCAGGGCGAAGAAGCTATCAAGGACTTCAAGAAGGGCGACACTATCAAAGCCGTCGTGCTTGATGTTGATGCCTCGAAAGAGCGCATTTCGCTCGGCATCAAGCAGATGTCTGGCGACCCGATGCAGGGCCTTGTTGCAGCCAAGAAGGGCGATCAGGTCACATGCGAGGTGACCAAGGTCACCGAGAACGGCCTGGACGTGAAGATCATCGGCACAGATCTCGTGTCATTTATCAAGAAAGTTGATCTTTCACGTGACCGCGCTGAACAGCGCCCCGAGCGCTATAACGTTGGCGATAAGGTCGATGGTGCGATTACCGCGATTGACCGCACGACGAAAAAAGTCGGCGTG
>JANNXS010000319.1:0-19248 GCA_031409695.1 Hyphomicrobiaceae bacterium | reverse complement strand
GCGCCCTGCAAGCATGGTTCACCGTCGGCAGCGACGGAAGATTAACGACGTCCGGATCACTCACAAATGGTGAACGGCACGATGAACTTAGGGAAGCAGGCGAGCATGTCGTCACCGGCCTGTACCAGCCGCCCAAGCGCGCGCCTGCTACTTTTGACGTCGTTCCTGAGCGCGAGCGTCTTGAGCGCGCCCCTCGGTAAGTCGGCCCATGCAGCCAAGCACGCTGCTTTGGTGATCGACGGCAATTCCGGCCGCGTCATCAGCGAACAGTCGGCGGACGAACCTCGCTATCCCGCCTCGCTGACCAAGATGATGACGATTTACGTCGTCTTCGAACTCATCGAGCAAAAGAAGCTCACCTACGATACGAAAATCGTGTTTTCCGATCAGGCCACGCGAGTCCAGCCCACCAAGCTGGACGTCAAGGCAGGTGACAGCATCACGGTCATGGACGCCGTCAAGGCTCTGATTACGAAATCCGCCAATGATGCCTCCGTGGCGCTCGCCGAACACATCGCCGGCAGCGAAGCCAAGTTCGCAGCCCTGATGACGCAAACCGCGCGCCGCATCGGCATGAACAGCTCAACCTTCAAAAATGCCCATGGCTTGCCTCATGCCGAGCAAGTGACAACAGCGCGTGATATGATCACGCTCGGCCTGCGTCTGCAGGATGATTTCCCCAAGCACTATCCGCTGTTCGCGACCACCGCGTTTAATTTCCGCGGCGACACGCACAAAAACCACAACACGCTTCTGCTGAGCTACGAAGGCACCGATGGTATCAAAACCGGTTACATCGGCTCATCCGGTTTCAATCTGGTCGCCAACGTTCGGCGCGACGGCAAACATGTCATCGGCGTCGTTTTCGGTGGCGCAAGTGCAGCGGCCCGCAATCAGAATATGCGCACGTTGCTGAACATCGGCATGATCCGTGGCGCGACCACAAAAACACGAAAACCCGATATGATTGCGCGCGCGGCAAAACCCCTGCCAAACCCGGCTGCAGCATCGCGACCTGTCCAAGTCGCAACAGCGCTCACAGCACAGCCCGCACCATCGATCTCATTGGCACCGCAGAAACCGGTACCACCGACAGCCGAGACCAAAATCCAGGTCGCAACTGTTAAGCCAGTGTTGGTTGCGCCGCGTCAGCCGATGCAGGCGGCGGCCGTCCCGCAGTTTACAACGACGTTCGCCCCGACCCCGGCGGCCACCCAGACACTCACTTCAACACCGCAACCAATCGAACGTGCCCAGCGCACACCACCCGCAGCACCAGCAAAATCCGCGCAAGCTCAAGTACCGATCTTGACACCACCCCTTGCCTCCGCCAGCGCCCAACCCCGTCAGCAGGTCGCCGCCCGCTCAAACCTTGCTGGCCCTATAACTCAGCCAACAGCCGCCACAGGGCCGTATCAAATCCAAGTTGGCGCCTTTGCGACTGAAGCTGACGCGCGCCGCCAGATCGACCAGGTGAAAGCCCAAACCGGAGCGCTGCTTGCGGCATTCCCGAGCCTTGTCGTTGCATCAACAGCCAACGGCAAGACGGTCTATCGTGCCCGCTACTCTGGCTTCGACACGACCAACGGCGGCAACATCTGCAACGAGCTGCGTCGCCGACAGATTGATTGCATGGTCGCAAAAGCCGAGTAGAACGGCGGCACGCTCCGCTTTGGGGTGACCGCTGAAACCCCGCTGAGACGCATGCCGCATCCAAAGCCGACACAGGACGACATCCACGAACAGGCGCTCACAGAATTGCGCTCGTTTGGCCGGCGACGGGGGCGCAAATTCTCTCCCCGACAACAGCATCTCTGGGACGAGGTCCTACCGCAGGTACGTTTCATCGAACTGCAACGGGACCGCGACACGTGGCTGGAAATCGGCTTTGGTGGCGGCGAGCATCTCCTCTGGCAGGCCGCACACACGCCGACCGTCAACATGATCGGGTGCGAACCGTTCGAAGACGGCGTGGTCAAGGTTCTTGACGCGATAGAAGCTCAAGGGCTGCGTAACATTCAGCTGCATCCCGATGACGCCCGTGATCTGCTCCGTCTGCTGCCGGACCAGTCGATTGCCCGCGCTTTCGTTCTGTTCCCAGATCCTTGGCCGAAACGTCGTCACGTGAAACGTCGGCTTGTCGGCTCAGGCCTATTGCGAGAACTCGCGCGGGTGTTGAAACAGGATGCCGAATTGCGCATTGGCACCGACATTGCCGATTACGCCCGCACAATGCTTATGGCGTTCCAAAGCGAACCCGCGTTCCAGTGGCAGGCAGAGCGCCCGCAGGATTGGCAGATCCGGCCGCAGGATTGGCCGCAGACCCGCTACGAGGACAAGGCCGTGCGTGAAGGGCGGCGCAGCGCCTACCTCATATTTCGGCGCGTTTAAGCAGAGCTCGAGCATTTTCAGACGATGTGGCTTTCCGGTTCATCGAAGTAAATGCAACCAAGCAAGGACATAGAGCGCTATTCCGATTCTGTAAGATCGGAATGCGCTCTACTAGGAGCCCAACCTTATTTTGAGGTATCTGGCTTTTTGGGCTTCATGGCGTCCAGTTGGCCGGAAAAGCTGGCAAGAAGCATCTGCCCGACCATGGCTTGCCCCTGCAGCATCATAGCCAACGGCGAGAAAGCAAATGCGTTTTCGGTGATGTGCAACTGTAGCTTGGTCATGGACGTCATCGCCTCGACGGCAAGCTTCATCCCCTCCATCTGCTGAGCCTGTGACGCGGCACCGGCAGACGGCGGCGGCACTTGGGGTTGCTGAAATGGTTGCAGAAACGGCGGCATACCGGGAAAATTGAAAGCGTTCTGCCGCGGCGGTTCGGGCGCGCGCTTTTGGCGCGTTTCGGGCTGAGGCGGCTCAGATGGACGTGGCTCCGGTGGCCTCGCTTCCGGCTTTGGCGGCTCGGCCAAGTTTGAGCCAAATTGGTTTGCGTCGCCTTGGTTTGAGCCAGGCAGATTTGAGCCAGGGCGGTTATGCCCAGCAAGATCTACCCGCACCGCATCAGCTGTCCGTGCTGCGACCGGTCGCGCAGGCGCTTGCGGCAAGGACTTTGCCATCGCATCGAGGTACGCCGCCAGAAGCAGTGCCTCGCGCGTGCGTTTCTCGGTGTCCGCTGCGAGCGGAGGATGCATTTGTGTGGGCGCCGAGACTGCAACGTGTACCTCAGGAACACCAACTGATGGCGGCAGCGAGGGCAAAAGCTCAGCTGAAACGGTCTTCGGCCGAGATGCCTTCAATGCTGCCGCGGCCAACCTGGGCTTCTGCGCGCCCTCAGCCCGTAACTTTTCCCGCAGGCGCCGAACCGCAGACGGATCCGTAACGCCAACCCGCTTGATCGCCGTTGTCGGCTTGAGGTCCCGGTTAACAGCCAACAGTTCAAGCACAGCCGTAAGCACCGGCGAATCATCAATACCGGAACCTTTAGGCCGGCCCCGCGCACGCGTCCGCACAGCCGGCTTTGTCGCTCGCTTGGCCCGCTCTCGCGGCTGGTTTGGTCGGCGCGTGGTCATGGGTGTCGCGAAATCATGGATGCATTGCCTAGCGGAGACTCGGCAAGGACCCTAGCGCGGATTTATCATCCGCACTGTCACTGGATCTCCCCAGTCGCGGAGGAAAACACCTCAAGTGACGGAAGTCAAATAAGTTTTTCAGATTTTACGACGTCCCAGTGCGGCATTCCTCATCGGCTGGCAGCGGGTCGCATGCGGTATCGAGCACACATTTGCCGAGCGCATCATAGAGTTCCGGGTTTGGTTTACCGTCCACTTCGCCCTTGTAAAGACCATGTTCTTTGAGGCCACATTGGTACATTTTTGTCATCCTCGGACCTCCGAACGTGACGGCCTTACGGTAGTCTGCCAGCGCATCGGCTGGCCGACCCATAGACTGGTTGATATGCGCACGTGTGTCCCAAGAGGCGCCACTTGAGGCGTCCATTTTCAAGGACTTCTCAATATCGTCAACGCCAAGCGCACCTTTGCCCCAGCGAAAGTAGGCCCATGCACGATTGTTGAGGGCAACGGCCTGGTTCGGCTCGATATCAAGCGATTTATCGTAATCGGCAACGGCCTCTGCGTACCAGCCCTTGACCGAGTAGCCGAGCGCACGTGAAGCAAGCGCTTGCGCCCTTTGCTCGGGTGACAAGCGGCCATTGAGCATCTCGGTGCACCCAGCGATACGCAAGTCAGGGTTTTCGACGCCGAAGCAATCTGTCGGGCTCGCGCCCACCGGGACTGCGAGTGAAAACAGAACGGCGGCAGTGGCTGCAATCACAGCGAGGCGCATCGGATAACTCCGTCCGAGTGGTTACGTCAGTTTATACCCACCGGTCTGATCGGGAATATGGCAGCGCCGTGACGGCGGCAACAAGGAACATCACCCGCGCGTCCTATGGCCGACGCGCGGTCCAGAATCGATGTCCACTTTTTTAAGGATGGCCCGTTTTTTAAGGATGGCCCGTTTTTTGCTCCGCAATCGTCGCACTGTCTGACCGGGAGGCTCAGGTTCTGCACACCGTCGAAAATCATCCACACAAGGAGACGACGAATGCTGAGCATTCTGACTGCCGGCCTGATCCTGGCCAACGTGACAGCCTACCCTGGCTTTGGTGATCGGGGCCTCATCAGCCCGCGCGCGATCGACCAAGCGCCCCGTGTTGAAGCGCCCCATGTTCAAGCGCCACGTGTTGAAGCCTCCACAGACAAAGGGCCGATTCTAGAAATCATTGTGCGTTGCCAATCAGGTACAGCGATTATCAGCTACTCGAAGATCGACCAGAAGTATTGCACCCCAAAGCTCATCTGTGGAACTTCAATGGCGGCCATTGTGGCCAAATCCTGCAACTAGCGTGAGTTGGTGGGCGGCTGACCGAAGCGCGCCCGCCACCTCTTCTCAAACACGAGCACATCAAGACTTGCTGATGAGCCTTGCAATCAAAATAACGATCGCGGCCCCGATCGTGCTCTGAATAATCTGATCAACGATCAAGGTCCCGGTCATCCGCACCTTGATCATGCTGAACAGCCAGCCGCCAACGAAACTGCCGAGCACGCCAGCGACAACATAGCCAATCAGCCCGCCGCCGCCGCCGACAACGATACTCGCGAGATAGCCGGCAATCAAACCCATCAAGGCCATGATGCCATAGCGCTTCATATCGGCGTCGCTCATCCGTGCTCTCCTTAAATGTAAGATCGTGCGGTGCTGATTGCCTTTGATTTGCCCCGAAAGTCGAGGGGTACCAAGGGGGGGCCAGGGGGGGGGCCAGGGGGTGCCCGCTTGTTGCCCGTCAAAGGCGACCTAAAACGTTGCGCCGTCGATCACCGCCATAGCTTCGCGACCAGTTACTTGCTTGGGAAGCGCAAGAAAGTCTCCGGGTGCCTTAAGAGCCTTCTCCAGGCGCTTATGAAACGCTTTGCGATCGACTTCTACAGTGCCGAACTGGCGCAAATGGTCAGTCACGAACTGGCAGTCGAGCAAACTGAAATGGCCACGAACGAGGCGCGCCAACAGATGCACAAGCGCAACTTTGCTGGCGTCAGTCTCATATGAAAACATGCTCTCGCCAAAGAAGGCGCCCTCCAACGAGACGCCATAGAGACCGCCAACCAGTTTTCCTTCGCGCCATGCCTCTACAGTGTGGCAATGACCCATGTCGTAAAGATCACCATACAGTTTGCGGATCTTGGCGTTGATCCAAGTGTTGTCGCGACCAGCTCGCTGCGAGCCGCAACCCGCGATCACGCCATCAAAGTCACTGTTCACCCGCACGTCGAACACATCTTGCTTGACCGTCCGTCTTAGGCGCTTTGGGACGTGAAAGGTGTCGAGCGGGAGGATTCCGCGTTGCTGAGGTTCGATCCAATACAACGCCGGATCGTCCGCCGCTTCAGCCATCGGGAAGATACCACACTGGTACGCCTTCAGAAGGACCTGCGGCGTAATCTCGACTACCATTTCGTCCCGTGACGCCATGCCAGGTTTGTCTCCCCGTTGCAGCACCAGAACCAAGACCGCGGATCGAAACGCGGCCATATCCGTCGCATAGCTCGCTTGAAAGTCAACGTAACGCCTTTGGCATCGACTGTAATGCCCGGGGTTGCACTGCGCGCCGCGGACACTAGATACGTGAGATGCGAACACCACTCTTAGCCGTTCTGATCGTCCTTGGATCAGTGCCACCAGTGGCAGCCCAGTATGACCGCGACGGCCGCTACGTTCCCTCACCAAACGGGGTACCGCTTGATCCACAGGCGCGGCCGATCCCGATGTACTCGGGCCAGCCCGGCGCGGCGATCGGTACGCCCGCACTGCCGCGGTCGACCTTCCCACCGGGACCGAAACTACGTGCTCTGCCACCGCGGCTCGAGGCACCGATTACGGTCATTCGGCCCACTCGTTACGCCAAACCGAAGACGCGTAAAGCTCGATCAGCCCGCCGCCTCGCTCAATAGCGAAACAAGACCGCAAAATCATGTTTTTGCCGAGACCAACGCTGGCGCCAAGGTCGGCCGCGTTTGGGCATCAGACATCTGGGGGCCACCATTGTGGCTCGCCAAATACATCGACATCATCGGTTCATCGAGCAGTATCGCTTGCTCGTACGTCCCGTAGCCGTTGAAGCGGCCAGCAATCGCTCGACCGTAGGCGCCGACGTTGCCAATCTCTAGGTAATCACCTTCTTTGATGGAATCCGGCAACATGAATGGTCCCGGCATATAGTCAATGCTGTCACAGGTTGGGCCCCACATCGCA
The DNA here is from genome assembly GCA_031409695.1 of Hyphomicrobiaceae bacterium. GTDB lineage: Bacteria > Pseudomonadota > Alphaproteobacteria > Rhizobiales > Hyphomicrobiaceae > JABFRJ01. The sequence goes on along the minus strand of JANNXS010000319.1, from coordinate 12,486 downwards.
AACGGTGTTAACTGTCCAGCGCCACCCGCATGACCGATGAGATGCGTCGGGAAGACCCAGTTTAAATGCGCGGCGTCAAAGAGCGCACCATAGGCGCCATCGTTGATGTAAATCTCATTGCCACGACGCCCGTCCACGCGCACGATGAGGCTCTCTGCTTCCGCGACGAGTGCGCGGCCCGGTTCACACATCAAACGGCAGTGTTTGCCGACCGGAAGCGCCTCGAAGCCCTCCTTGATGGCGTCCATGAAAGCGTTGAGCGGCATACCGGTCGCACTCGGGTAAACGGACGGAAAGCCGCCGCCGACATCAACACGGTCAAGGACCACGCCGGCTTTGACGATCAACCGTTTGACTTCCTCCAAGGCAGCAACGTAGGCCTCAGGCGTCGCCGTCTGCGAGCCGACGTGAAATGAAACGCCGAGCTCTCTGGCGACTTGCCGTGCTTTCACCAAAAGCTTCGCGGCTTTTGGCCCTGCAACGCCAAATTTCTTGTCGAGCGGAAGCTTGGCGTTCTTGGCCGCAACCGTAATGCGAACCCAAAGGGTCAGATCCCGGCATCCACCAGTCTCTTCCATGATCTTGTTGAGTTCGTCCTCGCTATCAAGAACAAACGAGCGCACGCCAAAGGCGCCAAAGGCCCGACGAATCGCATGCCGGTTCTTGATCGGATGCATAAAATGCAACGTCGCATCCGGAATCGTCGCCGCATCCTCAATTTCGGGTAAGGACGCAACATCGAAATGCCGGATACCGGCGCCGTAGAGTGCGCCAAGCAGAAATGGGGACGCGTTCGCTTTGACAGCGTAGGCAACGTCGCCGGGGAAGTTCTTTAAGAACCACTGCGCCGCGCGGCCAGCAGCATGCGGACGCATACCGAAGGTGGGACGATCTGGTTGACGCGCCCTGATCAGTTCGACGGCAGACGGGAATCGCTCCATCGCATAGTGCCTCCACCCGAAGTGTTGATCCACTGAGACGGGTGGCGCCCGCTCGCGCAAGCACATAGGGCTGACAAACGGGCATGTAAAGGACGGGGTTCACGAGGCTCGAATAGAGCCACCAACTGCGTCACTCTGCGCGGCCTTCACGCGCATGACTGAGCGCACTCCGGGCCGGTGTCAGCCAAGCACAATCAAATGGTTTGGCAACGCATTGGGATCATGGGTTCCGGGCGGAAAATGCGTCGCAAGCACGGCGCCGCAGCGGTTGATCGCGTCCACAAATCCATCGGCCGTGCGACCATCGCCAATCGCCGTGGTCAGAACGGTGACAATGCTCTGCCACTCTTCCACCGTGACCTTTTTGTGGATGCCTGAATCGGCAAGAATCTCGGCATACTGTTCTGCAATCGACACGAAGATCAGCACGCCAGTCCGACCGCTGGTCGTATGCAGATTCTGGGCGAGGAATTGTTCAACCGCCCGCCGATGCGCGCGCTCTCGCTTTACGGACTTAGGCACCAGCATGTAGCGAAGCGGTGTATAACTCAGCCCCAATGCCAAAGCGACAAACGCGAAAACCTGCAGGGCGTAAATCCACTGAACGGTCATCCAGGTGAATACGATCAATGGCGCGGCTAGTGCGAGGGCCGCAAGAGCTGCAACGAGGATGGGCGCCCACAGGTAGCTGTCGCTATCGGCGGCCACTACGGCAACGATCTCACCTGAGGTGCCGCTTTCCGCGGCCTTGATGGCAGCGCCGACGCGTTTTTCGTCGTTAGCGCTCATGAAAGAGCCGGCAATCCGGTTATGACGGTCAGTTGTCGTCTCGGGCATGGTTGGTCCGTTCGCGGTCTCTTGCAAGCCCGCATAGGGCAGATCCAGACAAGGGGAAGGCCAGACAAGGCGAAGGACAGCACTCGCCCGCATCATATCCCGAACATCAAGATGTGGCCAACATGTTATACCCGCGGTCATATTTATTGACTGATTGTATCAGCGTATGGGGTCGATGGGGCGGCCGCCCGGCATTGAACTTTGTGTGGTAAATCCTCAGGGATCGTCTGCGAGATACTGGCGCCAACCCATGCTGTAGGGGTGAATCCGCAATGTCGGGACGGAATTTACAATCAGTGGACGTTTCTCGTTGCGCCACTGGAAGACACCGCCGCGCATGTTGTGGAGCCCCGTCGCGCCTTTGTCTTTTAGAGCTTGGCCAATCCGCACCAACAGGCGCGAACTGCGCAGGCCAATCGAGCAATAGGCGACAACGACCTTGCCCTCGAGAGACCCAACGACCGCTATGATACCAATAGTGTTTTTCGCCAATGGGTCGACCCGAATGGCGCCGGGAATGTGGCTGATCGCAAACTCTTCGGCGCTGCGCACGTCGAGCAACACCACGCGATTGTCAGTCATCAGCCGCCGCGCAACTTCCTCAGGCGGCAAATGCGACACGTCTTGAAAGGACGCGTCCACGACACCGGATACTTCCTCCAACGCATCCTGCGGGGTCAGCGGCACGGACGCATGAGCCTGCGTCAGTGCCGCAATGAGAACTGACACAACACCGAAACATGCTCGCCGATGCATGGCACTCAACCCACTCAAATCACTTCAACCGGAATACGTGGAACGCCCCAAAAATCGTAGCCACCCGTATTAAACGCAACTGTCGTCGACGGCTGCCGCTGAGCACCAAGATCCGTGGTGCGAGTTTCGATAATATGATGGCCGGGCAAAGCCTCCCAGTCGAAAGCAAACCGCACCCATGTGTAGCGGCCGAGATTTGGCGGCAGCACACGCGCACGGGTCCAAGGACCATCGTCGATGCGATAATCGACCCGCGCAACCCCATACTGCGGTCCCCATGCATACCCAGTCATCGTCCGCTTGCCGGCCGCCAGCCGAGGTTTCTCACCCAGCTTTAGGGGATAGTTGTGCGGCAGCGCGTGCTCCTCGTACACCTGCAACGGTATCGTAATCAGCGACTTGGGTTTGAGCCACGTGACCATCGGCCCGCCGATTTGGTCAGGCCGGCAAAAGCGAAACTCGTCTTGCGGCTGAGCCTTAGGTACCCTGTAATCAGGTCCCTCAAAAACATGGTCAAAGGTATTGAGCGGTGTCCAGAAGTTGTGTGCAGCGATCTTGATTTCGGTGAGCCATTTTATCGAGGCGGCGCCGGTCCACCCGGGCACGAGCACGCGAACTGGACCACCGTGATCGGGCGGCAAATCCATCCCATTCATTTTGTACACAAGGCCAATATCGTCGCCCCGACTTTCAAGCTCACTTGTCGGGAGAGGGCGGCCCTGGTCAGAAACCGCATTGGCCGTTTTTCCGTCGACGCCGGACCAGAACAAGGCCCACTTTGCCTCTTTCTTAAGCCCCACAAGACCAAGGATATGCGACATCGGAACAAACTGCCATTCGGCTTGACCAACGGCGCCGAGACCCCAACCGTTACCATTGACCTTCGTCTCGCCGCTTGTCATCCGCTGCTGTTCCCAAAACAGCGTGCGTCCATTACCGGCGCACTCCAAAGTGCAGGTTATCGTTCGCGACGGCATCTTGAGCAGGTCGTCATAGGTGACCGTCAGCTCACGCTCGATCCCATTGCCATGAATTTTGAGCCGCCAGGTATCGGGATTGACACGTGGGTCGATGTCGCCCCGCGGCGTTGCGTAGGTGTTGCGAACGAAAAACTGTTCAACTGGCGTGACAAACGTATTGAACTTCCACCACTGGGCGCCCTGGCTTTTAAAACTCAGGTCTGTGAGATGGGTGAGATCCTTGACCAATTCGTCCCGATAGCGACCGGTCGGAGCGGGTCCCTCCCGGGTGATGGCCTGCATGCCGGCGCGAAACGAACCAAGCAGCTGCTGCGCACGGGCATCAGACGGCAGTAACCCTCCAGCCACACCGGTCAGAGCGCTGCCAAGCAGCCGACGCCGACTGAAACCAGAACCTGGTCGGGGATCAAACAATCGGACCATAATTTATGCCCTCGACACAACACCACAAACCGCTGAGCTACAAAATCATTTGGCTTTCTAAGTCGCAAGAAGCCGTAGCCTAAAAGGTACAATTCCGATCGAATGTGTCGTATAGAACACGCCGGACAACATTTCTGCCGCTAGACTAAAGCATGCCTATAAAACCAAAGTAAAGCATGGGCCAAAGAGCACCACTTCTAATGGTTTGGATCGTCACTGGTGCATTTTTAGTTGCATTGACGGTCGGCCACGTCAAGCTCAGTGCTGCGTTTGCCCCCGGCCAGTCAGCTTTAGGCATGCCAATCCTTCCCTATGTCGCCAGTTTCCTCGCTACTGGTGGTCTCCCGCTTTTGCTTTTCTGGCTAATACCGCGGGCACCGAAATCCTTAATGCACGCGTCGTTCTGGCTCGTTTTTGGGGTCGGCTTTGTCGCGCGCTTGATACTTCTCGTCGGAACACCTGTGCTGGAAGTGGATTTCAACCGATACCTTTGGGATGGCGGCCTCACATTCAATGGCTACAATCCCTACGCCGTTGCCCCAGCGGGCATGGCGCGGCTCCCCTATGATGACCCTCGCCTGGACCTGTCAAAAGCGGCTGGCGGCGTCTTTGACGGCATTAGCTATCCTGAATTGAAAACGATTTATCCTCCGGTCGCGCAGGCATTTTTCGCCCTCGCCCACGGAATCTCGGCTTGGAGCTTGACGGCCTGGAGGCTTGTCGCCATCGCCGCCGAAATCGTCACATTCTCTTTGATCGTGGCACTCCTCCACACAGTTGGCCGATCCCCCCTGTGGGTCGCGCTCTATTGGTGGAACCCACTGGTATTGAAGGAGACGATCGACAGCGCTCACATGGAAGTTGTCCTGATACCGTTCGTCCTTGGCGCCGTCCTGGCAACGGTACGGCAGCGCCACACGCTCTCAGTTTGCCTTTTGGGACTGGCGATCGGCACGAAACTCTGGCCGATTTTATTGGTGCCGTTGATCCTGAGGCCACTTGCAATGCGGCCATTGGCCTTGTTCGGCGCCTGTATCGGCCTTGCGGCGATGATGGCGGCCTTTGCCGTACCAATTCTTCTAGGCGGCCTTGGTCCAACGTCCGGCTTTGTCAGTTTCGCAAACCATTGGGCAACCAACAGCGCTCACTTTCCGATCCTTGAAGCTACGATGCGGCGCCTGACCGGATGCCATGATTTGGTCGACCCGACCGCCGGTCAAATGGTGCGCGTGTCTCTTGCCGTGGGTGTCGCCGCGATAGCATTGCGACTGGCATGGCCACCGCTGCGCGACGCCCAAGACAGTCTCGCGCGCGCCTATTGGACCGTCACAGCCCTTCTGCTGGCAAGCCCGACGCAGTTTCCCTGGTACCTGCTGTGGGTTTTGCCGTTTGCCATTCTGCAGAAAAACGCCATTGCCTGGTTCGTTGCCGCGGCCCTATTGCCGATCTACTATGCAGCCTTCCATTTTAACGTCCGAGGCCAGGGCGCGATCTACGGTCAATACGTGGTTTGGCTGATCTGGTTACCGGTCTGGGCGGCGATGGCCCGGGACATCCGGCATGCGCATTGGCACAATGCCAAGTCCCAACCGGCGCAACGAGATCCAGATCTCGTTGCGTGATCTCGGCATTACCCAAGGACATCCCGGTTCACCACGTTGCCCGTAATCGTATTGCCGTCGAACACGCTGAGCAAATTTAGCGCCGCCTGCTCAGCCATACGGCTGGAAGCCTCTGTCGTGACGCCTGCCATGTGCGGCGCGAGGATCACATTAGAAAACTTGAACAGTGGATTGTCAGCGCTCGGCGGTTCCTCAGCGAGCACATCAAGGCCGGCACCAGCAATTGATTTGGCAGCCAGTGCAGCAACCAGCGCCGGCTCATCGACAACACCGCCACGCGCCGTGTTGATAACAAATGCCGATGGCTTCATCAGCGCCAATTCCTTTGCCCCAATAAGGCCGGTTGTTGCCGGAGACTTTGGACAATGAAGTGTGAGAAAGTCCACGCGCGGCAACGCCGTCTCAAGTGACGCAACCGGCTCGGCTCCAGCAGCCTTTATGACAGCCGGATCAACATAGGGGTCTGCCACAAGCACAGTCATGTCGAACGCAAGGCAGCGCTGCACCGTCCGCGAACCAATGCGCCCGAAGCCAACCACCAGCACGGTTTTACCACCGAGATCTTCAGGCATGTTGGAGAGGCGATCCCACCATCGATTTTCGCGCACAACCCGGTCCATATGCGGCCCACGTTTGGCAAGTGACAGCATCAGATAAAGCGCTTTCTCGGCAACCGAGGGGGAGTTGGCGATACCCGTCGTCATCACCGGCACCTTTGCCATTGTCGCAGCAGGAATATCGATGGCATCATAGCCAACACCAACGCGAGCGATGACCGACAGTTTCTGCGCCGCCGACAGTTCTTCAGCCCCGATTCGCTGTGCACCAAGTACCATGGCATCGACCCGCGGCTCACGCTTCAGAATCTCAAGAAACGCCGCGCGCGTGGTCGTGATTGGAAATGTGACAACGCGCACATCCGAGCGCGCTTCGAGCAGTGCACGGCCGGCTTTGGACATGCTCTCAATGATCAAAACCGTCTTACGATTGTCGGCCATGCGTCGGGTCCCTCTAGTGTGCGGCATTAAACGTCGACTGCGCCACTCGAGACGTCAAGGCCCAGACTTTCACAGACTTGCCCAGACTTCGGATTTAGACTTCGGATTTAGACTTCGGATCCAGACATACCACGCCAAGACGCTCGACCCGATACCGGACTTGCAGTGCTCATGTTGCAGCCCTAACACCATGCGCGCACATCAAACCGACTGCGAGGATTGCCATGCTCCGCAACGACTATCCAACCCTTGACTTCGGCCTAGGCGAAACCGCCGACCAATTGCGCGACACCGTCCGCTCTTTCACCGCAGACCAAGTGGCGCCGATCGCCGCCGAGATCGATAAAAGCGACCGCTTCCCGCGCGAGCTTTGGCCCAAAATGGGCGACCTCGGCCTGCACGGCATCACGGTTGAGGAAGAATACGGCGGCTCGGGCCTTGGTTATCTCGAGCATTGCATCGCGGTTGAAGAGATTTCGCGCGGCTCGGCCTCGGTCGGCCTGTCTTACGGCGCGCACTCAAACCTGTGCGTGAACCAGATCCGCCGCAGCGGTACCGAGGCGCAGAAACGCAAATACCTGCCCAAGCTGATCTCTGGCGAGCACGTCGGGTCGCTCGCCATGAGCGAATCCGGCGCCGGTTCAGACGTCGTCTCGATGAAGCTGCGCGCAGACAAAAAGGGTGACCACTATGTGCTCAATGGCACCAAGATGTGGATCACAAATTCGCCCGATGCCCAGGTGATTGTTGTCTACGCCAAAACCGACATCGCGGCCGGGCCACGGGGGATCTCAGCGTTTCTGGTCGAAACGAGTTTTAAAGGTTTCAAAGTCGCACAAAAACTCGACAAAGTTGGCATGCGGGGGTCATCGACCGGCGAACTTGTGTTTGACGATTGTGAGGTACCCGCCGAAAACATGCTCGGTGAACTCGGCAAGGGCGTCAACGTGTTGATGTCCGGTCTTGACTATGAGCGGAGTGTGCTGGCGGCGGGCCCCATCGGGATCATGCAGGCCTGCATGGATGTCGTCGTCCCCTACATCCATGAGCGCAAGCAGTTTGGCCAATCCATCGGCACCTTCCAGCTGATCCAAGCCAAGGTCGCGGACATGTACACTGAGATGAACGCCGCCCGCGCCTACGTCTATGCCGTCGCCCGCGCCTGTGATCGCGGCCAGACGACACGTAAGGATGCCGCCGGCGCAATCCTGTTCGCCGCCGAAAAGGCCACCAAGGCCGCATTGGACGCAATGCAGATCCTCGGTGGCAACGGCTACATCAACGACTACCCAACCGGTCGCCTGCTACGCGACGCGAAGTTATATGAGATCGGCGCCGGCACCAGTGAAATTCGCCGCATGCTGATCGGTCGCGAGCTGTTTGAAGAAACACGATGACGAAGGACGTCGCGAGTGAAATCCAGCAAAATATGACGCGAAATGCACATCTGACATAAAGACAAAATTTGACACTCATGGCGAGTCCGTGCCATGAACAAATGAAAAACGGAGGCGCGACATGACGAAGAGGCCAATAAAAGTCAAAAAGAATGAAGCAGCCACTTTTGCGGCGCCACATCGGGGTGCGCCCGCAGGCTTTGCCGAGGAACATGTGCGGTTCACAGGTGCCCCGCCCTCGACTTTTGCCGAAGAGGACAGCACCACCTTAACGGTTGGGCCGGCCGGGCGCGTGCTGATACCGGCAGAACTGAGGTCCGCTATGGGTATTACGGAGGGCGACGGGCTTATCGCAACATTGGATGGCCAGGAGTTGCATCTGATGTCGACAAAAGCCGCATTGAAAAAAGCCCAGGCGATGGTCTCTGAGTACGTGCCCGCGAGCGTGTCCCTGGTGGATGAATTGCTCGCCGAGCGTCGGCGGGAATTTGAGTTGGAGGAGCGGCGCTATGGCGGCCATGCAAACCCCGCAGGTGTCAAAACGCGCAAGGATCGTACTTGATGCCTCGGCCGTCATCGCGGTCGTCAGGCTTGAGCGCGGCAGCGACCTCGTTGCAGATGAAATTGGCCGCTCCGTCATATCGGCTGTGAATTTTTCTGAGGTTGTAACATCGCTTGGCAATCAAGGTATGCCGCTCCACCGGGCCATAGAGGCCATACGCTTGCTGCACCTTGAAGTCGTGCCCTACGACGAGCAGCAAGCACTGGTCACAGCCAGTTTCCGAGACGTGTCCAAGCCTTTCGGCTTGTCACTTGGAGATAGAGCCTGCCTCGCTTTGGGCCGGTTGCTGTCTTTTCCCGTTATGACCGCCGACACCATTTGGGCGAAGGTCGACGTTGGCGTCAACGTGCGGGTCATCCGCTAAAAACGACGTTTTGCTCCTGCCAAACCGACTCGAAGCAAGAAGCGTCCCAATCAAGACGGGCCCGAGCAAGACGGATTCATGTCGCAACTCGCGCGACACCAATCATGTGACGCATCCGTGGCAACACCGCACATGCCCATACGTTCATACGTTCATGACCTCCGCTGGTATGCGGCACGCCAAGGGCGTTTGTGTCCCAACCCGTAACCTAAACCCCACACCCGCCGGTTCGCGCCACTAGGTGTCCCAGGCGCCACTTTGGCAGCGCCCGCAAATCAGATAACGCTGACAGCGGCTCTAGGAACCTCTGCATGCTGTTTTCGCCGCGCCACCCGCCATCTTGGCAAACAAACCTCCGGGTGGCCATTTGGCCACGGCGGAGCTTTGGGCGCTCGATTCGCTACGTGGGCCTGCGTATCATGCGCCTCGGTGGTTCAGCGCACGGTCTCGCCCTTGGCGTGGCGATTGGCGTGTTCATTGCGACGTTGCCGATCCTCGGTATCCAGTTCCTGCTCGCAGGTCTGCTAGCCTGGGCCTTGCGCGGAAACGTGCCAGCGGCGTTGCTCGGGACCTTCTGGGCCAACCCACTGTCGTTGCCGTTGCTTTGGCTCGGCAGTCATTGGCTGGGGAGCATCGTAATTGGCGGCCCATCGCTTCACGCCCACGAACTTATGGCGACGCTCGACCAGATGCGATTGACGTTGTTCACGCCTGGTAAACAGACGCTCTCAGCTGTCTACGCCCTGCTATGGCCGGTTTGGAAACCGCTGCTGATTGGCTCGATCCCGATCGCGGCGCTGTGTGCCGTCATATTTTACGGCCTGACCTTTAATCTGATCGGTGGCTACCGCGCGGGTCGCACGGCCGCGCCCCGCAGACCTCGTCTAGAGCATTTTCCGACGAAGTGGCTTCCCGGTTCGTCGTAGAAAATGCGACCAACCAGAGACATAGAGCACATTCCAATTCCGAAGGATCGGAACGTGCTCTGCCGCCCATCAGCGAAGCGACAGACCTCGCCCGTAGTCACTAATACCAGCGGTCATGTTGATTGACCGACGGTATCTTACTTGCGAGCAGCCCACATGATTATCGGCATCGGTAGCGACATCGTCGACATCCGCCGCATCGAGGCGGCAATCGCAAGGCATGGCGAGCGCTTTCTCAAGCGCATCTACACCGACGTCGAGCGGGAACGTTCCGACGGCAAACTCGGCCGCATCCCGTCTTATGCCAAACGTTTTGCTGCCAAAGAGGCCTGCTCGAAGGCACTCGGCACCGGCATGAACCGCGGCGTCGCCTGGCGGGACATGGGTGTCGTCAACAGCCGTGGCGGCGCTCCAACGATGGCGCTCACGGGCGGCGCACTCAAACGGTTGCAGGCTTTGATCTTGCCAGATCATGAGGCCATCATTCATCTTTCAATCACGGATGAACCTCCGTACGCGCAGGCCTACGTGATCATTGAGGCCCGACTCATCGATGCGTGACCACTCGCAACAGTCCGTCTCGCATCCAGTTGACAGCCACCGCTGATTTTCAGCACCGTTGCCTTAACTCAGCGGGAGCTTCCACGATGCGCGTTTTCACAGCCACCCTTGGCACAGAGACCAACACGTTTGCGCCTATGCCGACAGGCCTCGCCGATTTCCAAGGGCAAGCCTACGAACCTGCCAGCGTGCAGAATGAAAAACTACCAGCCTTCGGCCAAGTCTGCCGCGCTCTACGTGAGCGCGCCGCCGTCACGGGCTGGACAGTAATTGAGGGGCGCATTGCGTTCGCGGCACCGTCCGGCGTCACCGTCAAGAAGGCCTACGAATTCTTGCGTGACCAATTGCTCGATGATCTGCGCCGCGCGATGCCGGTCGACATGGTGCTGCTGCAAATCCACGGCGCCATGATCGCCGACGGTTATGAAGATGCTGAAGGGGATCTGTTCGCACGTGTGCGGGACGTCATCGGCCCGCACATTTTTCTCGGCGCTGAGCTTGATCCGCATTGTCACTTATCCGCCCAGAAAGTGAACAAAACCGACTTGCTGGTGCTGTTCAAGGAATACCCCCACACGGATATCTATGACCGCGCGAAGGACCTTGTACGCCTGGCTGAGCAAACCTTGGCCAAGCGCATCAACCCCGTGATGCGCACCCGCGACCTGGGCTTTGTGTCAATGATACCGACCTCGCGCGAGCCCGCTCGCAGCCTTGTCGATCGCATGATAGCCATGGAGGGCCGTGAAGGTGTGCTGTCCGTCTCTCTGGCGCACGGTTTCCCTTGGGGTGACAGCAGCGACCTTGGCACACGCCTGCTGGTCATCACCGACGGCGACGTCGCGAAGGCTGATACCATTTGCCAGCTGCTTGGCGACGAGATCATCCGCGACAAGACAAAATACGCGCCGCCCTATCCGAACGCAGACGAGGCCATCACACGCGGGCTCGCCAGCAACAGCCTGTCGGTTGTGCTTGCCGACAGCGCCGATAACCCCGGTGGTGGAGCAGGCGGAGACTCAACTTTCGTTCTGGAGCGTCTACTGGCGCGCAAGATCGAAAACGCTGTCATCGGACCATTCTGGGACCCAGTCGCCGTTGGGTACTGTACACAAGCCGGTGAAGGCGCGACGCTGAACCTGCGCATCGGCGGCAAGGTCAGCCGCTTCTCAGGCAATCCACTAGACGTCACGGTGGAGGTTCTGGCCCTCAAAAAAGACGCAGCACAGGATGGATTGAGCGGCACAATTGCGCCACTCGGCGATGTGGCCGTCGTGCGCATCGATGGCGTCAAGGTGGTGCTCAACACGCACCGCACACAGGGCTTTGGCACCAACCTGTTCACGCAGTTCGGCATTGATCTCGCCGAGACAAAACTGATCGTAGTAAAATCCTCGCAACACTTCCACGCCAAGTTCGGCCCCATCGCGAGCGAGGTCATCTATGTTGAAACACCGGGTGTCATGCCTGCAGACTTCCGTTCGTTGCCCTACAAGCGGGCGCGCACATCTATTTGGCCGTTCACGGGCAGGTGACACTGCAGGTGCGATGACGATACGCGTTATCACGGTAGACCTGACAGGTTGTCATGACGCGGTCGCCATGATCGTTACGCTGGGTATCGACGCAGCGTTTCGGCGGCCTCAAACGCTTGAAGCGCTCAAAGGTTGGGACGCAAGCATCGTCCCCGGCGGCAGATGCCTATCTGACCGAGCCCCCAGCCGTAACCAAGGCCGCGGCGGCGTTGGTCACTGATACCAGCGGTGATGTTCATTGACCGATGGTATGCGCACGCGGGGCCAGGGGCGGTTGGTGGAGCGACCGCGCGCAAGAGAAAAAGCGAAGTACCACCGGTCAATCATTTTGGCCGTTGGTATGAGGCGCGCCGGATCGCGGCGGACGCCGCTTGCGGACTGCCCGGAATTGCCGCCATTGTTGCTGGCACGCGCGACCATTTCGCCGATGGTCAAGTGCCCATGAATGAACGGTCGTACGACAGACAGAGCGCGGTACCGAACATTGCCTGCACTGCGGGCAACTGCGACGACATCAATACCTACTTCGTGTCAGCGTTGCGGACGACTAGGCGCTTGTTGGCGGAGAGGGAGGGATTCGAACC
>JANNXS010000318.1:0-4134 GCA_031409695.1 Hyphomicrobiaceae bacterium | reverse complement strand
GTGCTAACGGGCGCCCAGGATCTTTTGACGCCGGTTGCAGAGCATGAGGCGATAGCGGCCGAAATCGAGGGGGCACGCCTGGAGATCATCCCAGATTGCGGGCACCTGACGACGCTCGAGAAGCCCGACGCCGTGAACCGTGCCATGGCCGCTTGGCTGACGGCTTGAGCGAGGCGGGCGCTGCAAGGCATCCATGAGCCGGTCGCTGAGCTCGCCCTATGGCGAGCCGCTGGTGCCGCCATTGTGTCCAAAGTGGTGATGGGCATCAGGCGCCTGCCGGACGCACTTGAGATGGCCGGATGGCTGCCTGGCGCCACCACGTCGACATTGTCCGTGCTTCCGTGGCAAAGACGGCAACGCATTCAACGGAGCAAGCCGATGCCACTGACCGCACTGTTTCCACCCGGCGCAAAGCCGCTTGGGCCTTACTCGCCCGGCATTGCTGCCGGTGACTATGTGTTCCTGGCTGGCCAGATCCCCATTGATGCGAATGGCGATATCGTGCCGGGTGACATTGCAGCGCAGACGGAGCAGGTGTTCAAAAATATCGATGCTGTGCTGAAAGCCGCCGGTCTGTCGTTCGCCAACGTGGTCAAGGCGACCGTGTTCATGGCGGACCTCGGCGACTTCGCCGCCATGAACGCGGTCTACGAAAAGCACGTGGTCCAGCCCTATCCCGCACGCTCGACGTTCCAAGTTGCAGCGCTGCCAAAGGCCGCCAAGGTCGAGATCGAAATGATCGCGTACCGCGGTAAGTGACGGCCTCACCGTTTGACGGAACAACCGTGCCAGCCCTGACCGTTCTTGGGATCGAGACGAGTTGCGATGAAACCGCAGCCGCCGTCGTGCGCCGCGATGCGTTTGAGCAGGGCACGCTGTTGTCGAACGTCATTCGCGCGCAGTGGGAGGAGCACCGCGCCTATGGCGGCGTGGTGCCGGAACTGGCGGCGCGTGCGCACGTCGAATGTCTCGATGAGATTGTGCGACAAGCCATGACCGAGGCGGACGTGTCGTTCGCGGATCTCGACGGCATCGCTGTGACGGCTGGGCCAGGTTTGGTCGGTGGGTTGTTGGTCGGGGTGACGACGGCAAAAGTTATTGCAGCTGTGCACACGCTGCCGCTCATCGCGATCAATCACCTCGAAGCCCACGCGCTGACGGTCGGGCTGACAGACGGCACGCGGCCGCCGTACCTGTTGCTGCTCGTATCGGGCGGGCATACCCAGCTGCAGTTGGTGCACGATGTCGGGCGCTACGAAAGGCTTGGCAGCACCATTGACGACGCGCTCGGCGAAGCCTTCGACAAAACCGGCAAGCTGCTCGGCCTTGGCTTCCCCGGCGGGCCCGCCGTTGAGCGGGCGGCGAAAACGGGCGATCCAAAGCGCTTCGCCCTCCCGCGCCCCATGTATGGCCGGCCAGAACCGCATTTTTCGTTCGCCGGCTTGAAGACGGCCGTTTTGCATGTCGCCCAGGCGCTCGTGCCGTTGACCGACCAGGACGTCGCTGACCTCTGTGCGTCGTTTCAGGCAGCCGTCGCCGATAGCGTCGCCAACCGTGTTGGTCGGGCCATGACCCTGGCTGAGGCGCGACTCGGGGCTGACGCACCGCGGCGCTTGGTCGTGGCCGGTGGTGTTGCGGCCAACGCGGCGTTGCGTGCGGGGCTCGCTACACTGACGGCTGACCGTGGCTATAGCCTGCACATCCCGCCGTTCGCACTGTGCACCGACAACGGCGCCATGATCGCCTGGGCCGGAGCCGAACGACTGGCGCGGGGATTGATCGATAAGCCAGACTTTACGGCGCGTGCGCGCTGGCCGCTTGATGCAGATGCAGTGCCGGTGCTTGGCGCGGGGCGCTTGGGCACAAAGGCGTGACCTGCAGCACTTCAGCCTGTGGATGAGATGTAAGGGGCTATTCGCCCCTTACGATCCCCAACCAGGGCCGTGGCCCTGGACCCATATCTTGGTCAAGACGAAACGGGGGGCACAGACCGCCGGTTGTCGAGCCGGGGGGGTGGTCAAGGGGCAGAACTTATCGGATTTTCGGCCAACGGTTCAAACCGGCAGCGGTACCCCAGCGACGCCAAACGCCTCAACCTGCCGTGCCCGGACTGTTTCAACATCGAAGGGCCCGAGCATATCTTCAAACAGACGGAACCAGTTCATTTTGGCGTTGAGATGCAGGAAAACGCCGCCGAGACCGATGGCTGCCCGATCCATGAAAACAAACTCACGCGGCACCGTAACTGGCCCCTTGTCCTTGAGCGCCTGATGCACGGTGAAGGCTTCCTTGCGACCGTATTCACCAGCGCTCACCCCCTCAGCGATGGTGCGCTCGCGATCATCCAACAGGGGCGCATAAATAAAGCGCGCCCAGATGCTGAGAGTGTCGATCAGTTCATTTGTGAGCCCTTTGAAACCCCAGGTTTCGTAGGCGTTAACCACGGCTGCGCGATCGTTGGTGAGCAGGCCGTTGCGCAGGTTGACCACGCCCGCGATGAAAGCCGGGTTGAACTTGCGGATGCAGCCATAGTCAAGCAGGTTCACGCCCGCTGGCCGCCCCAACCCCTCAAAGCCAGCCCCCTCAGAGCCAGCCCCCTCAAAAATCGTGTAATTGCCCAGATGCGGATCGCCATGAATGACCCCGTAACGTGAGAACGGGAGCCACCAGGCGCGGAACATGGCTTTGGCAATGGCGTTGCGGTCTTCAAGGGGGGCGTCCTTGAACGAGAGCAACGGGTGGCCCTCAAGCCAGTTCATGGTCAGCAAGCGTTTGCTCGACAACTCGGCTCGCATTTCGGGCACGCGCACGGTCGCGTCATCGCGAAAGATATGGTGGTACAGGCGCATGTTGCGTGACTCAAGGTCGTAGTCGAGTTCCTCGCGCAGGCGCTCGGCAATCTCTTCCATGATCTCGCTGGTGTCGATTGTCTTGCTCATACGGCCGTGCAGGTTGAACACCAGACGCAGCTGGGAGAGGTCAGCTTCAACCGCCGACTGCATGTCTGGGTATTGGAGCTTTACGGCCAGGTTCATGCCGTCGTGATGCACGGCGCGGTGCACTTGGCCAAGCGACGCGGAGGCTGAGGGTTCAAGGTCGAACGATTTGAACTTAGTTTGCCAATCGGCACCGAGTTCGGCGACCATGCGGCGTTTGACGAACACGCCACTCATGGGCGGTGCTTGGCTCTGTAGCTGAGAGAGTTCCTGCGCGTACTCCTTCGGCAAAGCTTCTGGAATAGTCGACAGCAATTGGGCGACCTTCATGATCGGACCTTTGAGGCCGCCAAGCGCCGCTGCGAGATCCATGGCCGTCTTACGGTCGTCGCCTACGATACCAAACAGGCGCTGGCCCGCCACCTTGGCCGCGATAGCGCCGACGTTGGAGCCAACTTTCATGTAACGGGCGGCGCGCGCGGTCAGTCGGTTTTCTTCATCATTGCTCATCGTTTGACGCTCCGGCCCTCAATCGATCCAAGTCGGCCATCCAAGTCGGCGACCTAAGTGAGCCTACGGTGCGACACGAGCAAGAGATTGGCGCGCCATGTCGCAGCGCCGTTGGCGGTCACTGGCTGTCGGCAGCCATCGCTGTTCTTTTGAGAGGCTTGCGCGCGCGGGCGGCTGGCGCACGGGCCACTTCCTCGCCGTCCATGGCGGTCGGGATTGCATCCGGCGGCGCAATGGACACCTCCGCTTCGACTTGGCCATTGTCGACTTGGGCCGGTCCGGGTTGCGATACAAATGCCGTATCGGCTGAAGCCGGGACAGCGAGCGCAAGTGTCGCTGCTGCGATCAGTGCAAGGCGGCGGAACTCAAACATGGGGCTCTCCCTGGATCTCGTGGCCGGCACACTGTGAGCTCAACCATGCTGTCACGATGCCGCGCGTGCCGGGTTTCCGCAGTGCCCACGGGCACACGCTTCGAATGGGTGATCCAACGGGCTCGGCGTTCACGGAATTGTGATTTAGTTGTCGGCCGTTTCAAGGCAAACCCGCACACACCCGCCGCCTCGATTGGCACGCGATCCATGTTTCGGGCGCAGCGCTTGCCCGTGTCGCAGCGATGATCATTTTAGGGATAGACTTGTGCGAAAACGCACAAGACCCGTAAAAATTGCTCATTCTGCTGGTTTTAG
>JANNXS010000317.1:0-1648 GCA_031409695.1 Hyphomicrobiaceae bacterium | reverse complement strand
GCCACCCAAGGGCGCAGCGCGTTAGGTCAGCGGGCAGCCCAAGCCTCAAAGCCGGAAGCCGGCTGCGGTCGCGTCAGCGTGGAACATCTTCACGGTGTCGAGCGAGTAGGCGTCAAGGTCATAGCCGATGAGCGACAACTTCTTCAGGACGTCGTTGGTCACGGTAATCACATGGCAGCCAATCGAGTCGGCGTGGAAGATGTTCAGCAACTCGCGCGGGCTGGCCCATATCAGCTCGGCCCTCGGCGCAAGCTTCAGCATCTCCACCGCCGCAGCCATCAGCGGCAGCGGGTCGCGGCCTGTGTCGGCGATACGTCCAGCAAACACCGACACATAGCTGGGCACCGCCGGGTCGAGTACGGCGACGACGTCACGCACCTGAGCCAGGGTCATCAGCGCCGTGACGTTGACCTTCACCCCGCGTTGCGTGAGCTTGCGTACCAATTCGTAGCAGGGCTCGCACCGTGTATTCGTCACCGGGATCTTCACGTAGACGTTCTCGGCCCAGCTGGCAATCTCGAGCGCGTGGCGCTCCATCTCGGCAACGTCGTCCGAGAACACTTCAAACGAAATCGGCTTGTCGCGGATGGCCGCCAGGATGTCCTTCGCGAAGGCCCGGTAGTCGCTGATGCCGGCCTTGCGCATCAGGGTGGGGTTGGTGGTCAGGCCCACAATGTGCGGTTTGGCGGCCATCTCAAGCATGCCATCGCGGTCGGCACCGTCGGCGAAGATCTTGACCTTCAGGTTCTGCAGTGTGGTCATGGTGATGTCCGTTCGATGATGATTCTGGCCGCGTCAAGCAAGCTCGACGCGCGATGGTCTGGATTGCTGGGTTGCCGCTCGAGGTAGCCGCAATCGATGAAGACGGTGCGACAACCCGCCGCCCTGCCGGCTTCGCAGTCGCGCCAACGGTCACCCACCATGTAGCTGTCGGCGAGATCGATGCCAAAGTCGCGTGCACCTTCAAGCAGCATGCCCGGCAGCGGCTTGCGGCACGCGCAAGCGTCGCCGCTGTCGTGGTAGCAGGCGTAGAAGCGATCGATCGGAAGCGTTCGGGCGAGATGGCGGTGGATGCCCTCGACGACGGCGCGCGACGTCGTTCCGCGCGCGACGTCGGGCTGGTTGGTCACGACCAACAACGCAAAACCCCGCGCCTTCAGCGCCTGCAGCGCCTCGGCGACGCCGGGCAATAACTCCAGTTCCGACATGTCCGCAGGGGGGTAGGGCAAGCCGTCGCGCACAAAGGCGCGATTGACTACCCCGTCACGGTCGAGAAATACGGCGCGCCGCATTGCCACAGGACGCTCAGCGCGCCACCGACTCCCACTTGGTCTGGGCAGCCTTGAGCTTCGGGTGCGATACCAGCAGGTGCCACACCACGGCCTGGAATGCCTCGGCATGCGGCGTGACGGTATCGGCATTCACGGTCGGGACCACCACGCATGCGTCTGCGACCGTGGCCGTGTAGCCACCGTCGCGACCAACGACGCCCACAATGCCAGCACCCACGGCCTTAGCATGCTGCAATGCCAGCACGAGGTTCGGGCTGATGTTCTTCTCGAGGTTGCCGCCTCCAACCGACAACACGAACACGGCGTCGATCGCCGACAGCCGGCTGACCTTCAACCACTCGGCAAAGACTGTTGCC
>JANNXS010000316.1:0-14772 GCA_031409695.1 Hyphomicrobiaceae bacterium | reverse complement strand
AAACACGGCTTGCGTCGCGGGGCGACTCAGCCAGTCAGCATCAATGCGCGGCGGTGGGGCAGGTGAAATCATTTCTTCTTGCCGAACTGCGCGCGCATTTCATCGCACGGGTCCTTGCGTTCGGCGCGCGGCGTGAAGAATAGCATTCCGGTCGCTCTGTAGTCGCGCGGGTCGTTTTTACCCTCCTCGACTTCAAGGAATTGGATCGCGGCGACTTTCGCGCCCGGCTTCATCAGCGACAACGCATTAGGCACCCCACTCGGGCGAACATGGCCGTTGCCAGCGAATAGGATCACACGGCGGCCATCGGCGTTGGCTTTGAGGACTTCGGCCGCCATGTAGGCATCGCGATAGCGCTGGGCGAGTGCCATATTGCCGAACGCGGTCTTCGGCATCAGGCCGCAATGGCTGGCCTCGAGCTCGGTGAGCAACGCGTCCTGCATCGCGGGCGGCAGCGTCTGGTCGAGTTTAAGCCGCACGATCTCGTCGGGCGGCAAGGCCGCCAACCCCTTGCGTGCCACCTCGCGCAAGGTCGCACGCGGCGCATCGCCATGGGCGATCTCGGCACCAGATTTCAGCGCGGCGGCAAACAGTGGCTCAAACATCGCTTTGTCCGGCCAGCCCGACTTATCCCAGTCGAGCGCCCTGAACAAATCCGCGGCGCCGCCGCGCGTTGGCTGCGTAAGGTCGCCGGTATTGAAGGGAACGAGGGCGGCTGCCTGATCGGCGCGGATGTGTTCGAAGATGAGGGTGGGGGGTTTGGTGGCGACTTCGAAATCGCGCCGCCACTTCAGGCCAACCATCTGCTCTGCCCGGATACGATGGTGATCGGGATTGTCATGAATTTCGCCAACCAGAAGAATGTCATGCTTGCGATAAAGATCCTGCAAAGCTTCGCCGATACTGCTGTCGACGTGGAAAAGGTTGCACGCGAATAGGTTCCGTTGGTTTGATGGCGGCATCTGCACGACTGCAAGCCTGTCCGTTAGCGGATGACCTGACCTCCTCGGCGGGTCGCTTCCATCTTCTCTGCGCACACGGACAAAGACTTCGAAGCATTCCGGTGACGCTTGAACACCCTGGGCTGATGACGATGCATACGGAAGTGCACTCAGCAGCGACACCGAGACGCAACATACGATCAAGCTCGCACAAAAATGCAGAGGAGTTCCCGCTTTGCTCGTCACCGCATTCCGCAACTTGGCCACATCTACACCCGTCATCCTGCCCCTTGTGGGCAGGACCGATCGCGCGGCTCGGTCGAGGTTGTGCAGGATTGCGTGGCGCGTGCGGCGATCGCTCTCAACGTCTGAGCCCGTTGAGACTTGGGTCCTACCCACAAGGGGTAGGATGACAGCGGGGGGTGGGCGCTCGCCGGAGGCAATTTCGGGCGTAGAAGGCGAG
Source organism: Hyphomicrobiaceae bacterium (assembly GCA_031409695.1). Classification (GTDB taxonomy): domain Bacteria; phylum Pseudomonadota; class Alphaproteobacteria; order Rhizobiales; family Hyphomicrobiaceae; genus JABFRJ01. The sequence goes on along the minus strand of JANNXS010000316.1, from coordinate 13,368 downwards.
ACTGAACGCACGGTCATTTCAGATGCCTCCGGAAGTTCATGCTGCAACGAAGGACGCGGACGATATCGATGTCGGTCGGGGCGATTTTGTAGAACACAACGTGAGAATCGGCCGGGTATTTGAAGTGACCAGCTTTGCCATCGTACCGATTGCCACGGCGCGGATCGGCGGCGAGTAGCTCGATTGCCCGACGAATTTGCAGCACGTAACGATTGGCCTGCTCTCTGCCCCATCGCCCTTTAGTGAAATCCCAGATCTCGTCGAGATCCTGTTCTGCGCCTGGTGACAGAACATACGCGATCACGCTGCATCACTCTTAGCATTCTTGCGCGCCAAGAAAGCATCGAAATCAAACGGCTGCGACGGGCCGCTCGCTTCGCCTTCGGCGAGCGCGGCCTGAAGGGCGAGCAGGCGCGGGTCGTTGTCTTCGAGCAGCGTCAGCGCGGCACGGATCACCTCGGCCGCGGTCTTGTAGTGGCCGGCCGAAATCTGATCGGCGACCATGCGTGCCTCATCGTCCGCGAGGGTGACGGTGATCTTGTCGGAGGGCATCTGATCCATGCCGGCAGATTATCCCTCGGTTGATCTCCTTGCAAGTTGCGCCTGAGTTCAATTGATATCCGGTTCATCCACAGGCGCGCCGAAAGCGGTCTCCAAGAAGTCGAAATCGCAACCGTCGTTGGCCTGCTTGATATGCTGACTGAACATCCAACCGTAGCCGCGTTCGTAGCGTTTCGCGGGTGGCTTCAATGCCGCGCGGCGCTCAGCCATTTCCGCGTCTGACACTTCCAGGTGGATCGAGCGCTTGGCGACGTCGACCGTAATCTTGTCGCCGGTCTTCACCAAGGCGAGCGGCCCGCCCACATAGCTTTCCGGCGCGACGTGCAGAATGCAGGCCCCGTAGCTGGTGCCGCTCATGCGCGCGTCGGAAATGCGGATCATATCGCGGACGCCCTTCTTCACGAGCTTGGTCGGGATTGGCAGCATACCCCATTCCGGCATGCCGGGGCCACCTTGCGGCCCCGCGTTACGCAGCACGAGGATGTCGTCCTCGGTGACATCAAGGTCTTCGCGGTTCGTGTCTTTCTTGAGGGCCGCGTAGTCGTCCCAGACCAGCGCGCGGCCAGTGTGCTTGAGCAATTTTTCAGCACACGCGCTCGGCTTGATCACGCAACCGTCGGGCGCAAGGTTGCCGTGCAGCACAGCCAGCGCGCCCTCGTTGTAGATCGCGTTGTCCAAGGGGCGGATGACATCGTCGTTGTAGACCTCCGCGCCCTCGAGCGACTTAGCCCAGGTCTCGCCAGATGCGTTCACTTGCGTGAGATCGAGTTGGCCCTTGAGCCGTGACATGAGCCCGAGCAAGCCGCCTGCGTAATAGAAATCCTCCATCAGGTAAGTGTCGCCGGAGGGGCGGATATTTGCGATCACGGGCACGGTGCGGCTGGCGCGGTCGAAATCCTCAAGGCCGATGGTGTGGCCCGCGCGACGCGCCATGGCGAGAATGTGGATGACGGCGTTTGTCGAGCAGCCCATAGCCATTGCGACGATGATGGCGTTGCGGAACGCGCCCTCGGTCATAATGCGCGTCGGCGTAAGGTCTTCCCACACCATCTCGACCGCGCGGCGGCCAGCCGCTGAACACATGCGCACGTGATTGGCGTCCGCGGCCGGAATGGATGACGTGCCAGGCAGGCACATGCCCAAGACATCGGCGAGTCCGGTCATCGTCGAGGCGGTGCCCATAGTCATGCACACGCCATAGGAGCGCGCGATGCCCATTTCCATTTCGCCCCAGGCCTTGGCATCGATGTTGCCCGCGCGACGCTCATCCCAATATTTAAAGGCATCGGAGCCCGAGCCGAGGGTCTTGCCGTGCCAGTTGCCGCGCAACATTGGCCCCGCGGGCACGAAGATGGACGGTACGCCGGCGCTCGTCGCACCCAGGATCAAGCCCGGCGTAGTCTTGTCGCAACCGCCCATCAGCACAACGCCATCGACCGGCTGCGAGCGAATGAGTTCCTCCGTCTCCATGGCGAGGAAGTTGCGATACAGCATGGTGGTCGGTTTCACTGTGCTCTCAGACAGCGAGATCGCCGGCAGCTCTACCGGAAAACCACCGGCCTGCAGGATGCCGCGCTTTACGTCCTCGACGCGATGCTTGAAATGGGCGTGGCATTGAGCGAAATCTGACCACGTATTAATGATGGCGATGATTGGCTTGCCCGCGAACTCCTCGACAGCAAAACCGATCTGGTTCATGCGCGAACGATGCCCGAATGAGCGGAAATCGTCGGGCGCGAACCAGCGCGCAGAGCGGAGATCGGCAGGCGTTTTGCGGCGGGTCATATGGCGGCTCGGATTATGGGATGGTTCGACATGTTGCATTGACGTTAGGTGCTAACGCGGGTGGTGGTGCGCGTCTAGCGCGTGCGCCATGTCTGTCTGCGCCATGTCTAGGATCGTGGGGAACGACATGTTCAGTAGATTGCAGCGGCTGGGTCTGGTGTTTGGACTGCTGGCGTTTGCGCCAAATGCGTACGCGGCGGGCGATGGCTTTAACGGCGCGGGCGTGAGCGGCTGGTGGGCCGCGCCGTTCGCGGGCTTGTTATTGTCGATTGCGGTTCTGCCTCTGTGGGCACCGCAACTCTGGCATCAGCACTTCGGGAAAATCGCGGCACTGTGGGGCTTCGCCGTACTGCTGCCGATGGCGCTCTGGCACGGTGTCGGCCTCACCGGGCGCGAACTCGCGCACACGATGGTTGCCGAGTTCATCCCATTTCTGATCTTGATTCTTGCTTTGTTCACGGTTGCGGGCGGCGTATTGCTGAAAGGAAACCTGCATGGTTCGCCGATGCTCAACACATTGATCCTCGCCATCGGTACGGCGCTTGCCAGCGTCACCGGCACAACCGGCGCGGCGATGCTTTTGGTGCGCCCAATCATCCGAGCCAACGACAATCGGCAATACAATGCCCATGTGCTGGTGTTCTTCATCTTCCTGGTCGCCAACATTGGGGGATCGTTGACGCCGCTCGGCGACCCGCCGCTGTTTCTTGGCTACCTCAAGGGGGTCGATTTCTTCTGGCCAACGGCTGCGATGCTGAAACCGATGCTGGTGTGCACGGCAATCCTGTTGGCTGTGTTCTTCGTTTTGGATTCGATCCTTTTTGCGCGCGACAAGGACTACCCTGCCAAGCCCGACCCGACGCCGGATTCACGCCTGCGCATCGTCGGCTGGCTGAACGTTGCGCTGCTCGGCGCGATCTTGGTGATCGTCATAATCAGCGGCTATTGGAGACCGGGCATCGGCTTTGAAGTGTTTGGCACCCGCATCGAATTGCAAAGCATCGCGCGTGATATCGCGCTGCTCGTGGTGACATGGATCTCCTGGCGATACACGACGCGAGAGGTGCGCGAGGGCAACGGCTTCACCTGGGGGCCGATTCTCGAAGTGGCCAAGCTGTTTGCCGGCATCTTCGTGACGCTGGTCCCTGTCATCGCAATCCTGAAGGCCGGTAAAGGCGGCGCGTTCGCTCCGCTTGTTGACCTCGCCACCTTGCCCAATGGCCAGCCGAACCCCGTGATGTACTTCTGGCTCACAGGCGGCCTGTCGAGCTTTCTCGACAACGCACCCACGTATTTGGTCTTCTTCAACCTCGCAGGGGGCAATCCCGTACAGCTGATGGGGCCGCTGTACACGACCCTGCTCGCAATCTCTGCCGGCGCTGTATTCATGGGCGCCAACACCTACATCGGCAATGCACCCAACATGATGGTCAAAGCCATCGCCGAGGAGCGCGGGGTCAAGATGCCGAGCTTTTTTGGCTACATGCTGTGGTCCGGATGCGTTTTGATCCCGTGCTTCGTGCTGATCACGTGGCTGTTCTTCGTCTGAGCCGAAAAACATAAAAGTTGTCCGGAAATTTAAAGCGCGTCTTGAGCATTTGCTTCAATCACGTGGCAACGGCTGACAGGTAGGGTGCACCAGTTGGGTGAATTTGAATAACAAGACGTTTAATCCAAGGCGACCAAGCTTAACGGCGCGTTAACCTTGGCCGCTTAACGTCTTTGAAAGGACATGGACACGGCAACGCGTTCGGTCCTGAGTGTACGTGTGTCGCCCTGCGTTTTGGGTTGTGTTCATGATGTCGTCTGCTGCCGCCTTGAAGGCGCCTTTTGCCGCCGAACCCGCGCTCGTCGCCGCGCGTCAGATGTTTTTGCCCGAGGCTGAGCCGCGGGTCGCGCTACCCGCGACGCACGCCTCCGCGGCGCAAGACGCGGCGTCACAAGGCTCAGATTCACCGCAGATTGTTTGGGTCGAACCGGTCGAGAACCTCTGGCTAACGTCCCTGCAGAGTTTCGGGCTGACCTTAATGACCTTCGGCATATACCACTTCTGGGGCCGCGCCGAAGCGCGCCGCCGCACGACCAACGCCGTGCACATCAACGGTCGCCCGCTCGATCACACCGGCAGCGGGCTTGAGGCGTTTATCTCATTCGTCGTTGGTGCACTGATTGCTGTCTCGATCACGATGACCTTTGTCATGATGATGAAGGGCGCACCTGGCACAGGCATTGAGGGCATGCGCCAAATCCGGTGGCAGCGGCTGACCATCACGTTACCGCTGGTGTTCCTGCTCGGGTCCGTCGTTTATCGACGCCGGCAACACATCCTGCGCCGCACTTGGCTAGGTGGCCAGCGCTTCGATGTCTCAGGCCATGCCTGGGGCTACGCACTGCATCACTTCTGGATGGCTTTCCTCGTGCCGTTGACGCTGGGTTGGGCCGCCCCCTGGCGCGCCAGCCGACTTGAGGCGATCAAAATTCGCGACATGCACTATGGCTCGACGCGCTTTTGCGCCAAGCCGGAGTTGAAGCCGCTGTATAAAGCCTTTGCACTGCTCTGGTTCGGCGGCGGCTTCCTGTACTTTGCCATTTTGATCGTGTTGTCGCTCCAAATCGGACCTCAGCTGATGGCGGCCATCAACGGGCTATCTATCTCGCCACTGAACGACGCCCAAGTGATGAGTCGGGGTCTCACCGTGCTGGCCGTCGGCGCCGTTCCGCTGTCCCTGTTTGTTCTTATGTACCGTAAAGCGATGTTGGAGCATCAGATTTGCAGCGTCGCCTTTGATGGCGGACGTCTCCGCCTCGTACTGCCCCTTGGCGGCTATCTCTGGCTCATGCTGTCAAATTTCGTCTTGATCGTTGGGTCGCTGGGTGCTTTCTCACCCGTCGCCGAAGCCCGCAGTATGCGCCATCTGATCGCACATTTGCGGGTCGAAGGGCGCCTGCCGCAAAACGTGTGAGGCGATTGGTAGCTCAGGCGAAGCTCAGTTCAGCTTCACCTTTCCCATTGCCTTCCGGGCGGGCGCTCCGTAAGCAGGCCGCCGTCGGGCCGCAGATCGCGGCCATGTTAAGCGCTGGCAGACGCATGTGAACGGGTGGGCTTTGGCGCCGGCCGCGCCTGCCGAAGACAGTGCGTTCACCCGAACCCAAGAAAAGACTGTCATGGGCCGCCGCACGAAGGGCAATGTCGTCAACGGTTGGCTTGTGCTCGACAAGCCGCACGGCATGACATCGACGCAAGCTGTGGGGGCTGTACGTCGCGCATTTGATGCCCAAAAAGCGGGCCATGCCGGGACCCTTGATCCACTCGCGACCGGTATCTTGCCAATTGCTTTAGGTGAAGCGACCAAGACCGTGCCGTTCGCCGTCGACGGCGACAAGGCGTATCGTTTCACGGTTGCGTGGGGGGCGGAAACAACGACGGACGACGTCGAAGGCCCGGTCACCAAAGCCAGTGAAACCCGACCGACGCGAGCCGCGATTGAGGCTTTACTGCCGCAGTTCATCGGCGCCATCCAGCAAACGCCGCCACAGTTTTCCGCCATCAAAATCGGCGGTGAGCGCGCGTACGATCTTGCGCGGGCCGGCGAAGTCGTAGAGATTGCGGCGCGCACAGTGCAGGTGCACGCGCTGCGCATCGCTGAGATGACCGACGCCAACGCAACGGTGTTTGAGGCCGAATGCGGCAAGGGCACCTATGTGCGCGCGATCGCGCGAGATCTTGGCCGTCTGCTTGGCTGTTATGGCCACGTCACTGTTCTGCGGCGCACGCGCGTTGGGCCGTTCACAGAAGAACGCTCAGTCACGATGCCGGCACTTCGCTTAGCAGCCTTTGGTTCAGCCGAACCGCCACCCCCGCGCGATCCGAATGCGGATCCGAAGGATCGGCCGCCGCCCCGTCCGGTCGATGTCGCAGCCGTCATGAAGTATTTAGAGCCGGTAGAAACGGCGCTTGAAGAGATTATCGGACTCGTCGTGACACCGTCGGACGCGCAGATCCTGGCACGTGGCAAATCGCTCATTATCCGTGGTCGCGACGCGCCCATCGACAGCGGCATGGCCTATGCCATGTGTAAAGGCGTGCTCATTGCGCTTGGCGAGTTGGACAAGGGTCAACTGCACCCAACGCGGATCTTCAAATTGGGTTGAGGCGGCCTAGAGCACGTTCCGATTTCAAAGAATTGGAACGTGCTCTTTGTCTTTGATTGGTCGCATTTCCTACGACGAACCGGGAAGCCACTTCGTCGGAAAATGCCCAAACACGAAAGACCGTTGCCGGAAGGACGACACCCTCGCGTCGGGGAGGGAGGTGTGTGGCGGTGCGGGAGCGCCGCATCTTCCGGCAACGGGTCGTTTTGGGCGGCGACTTCAGCTCCATTGCGAGAGTCTGACGTAGAGCCGCCGCCCTCCACCGATGCGGGGGGAGGACCCGATCGGTGGTAACTTGTCTGTCTCAACCCGCGTTCACGAGATCAACGCCGGGGCACACCGCGAGTGTGACGACTGCCGGACATTTGACTGCAGATGCACCGAAACAGTACCCACTGTATCGCCTCGGATCTTGACGACATCTGGGCGAAGGCGCGGCCAAACCGCGATGATTGCATCACAATGGAACAGTCGATCGCAACACTGTTCACGCTTAAAATACACGGCGATATCTGATGGCTAGAGTTGTTATGCGACGGCGATCCGCCCCTCGGCATCGAGCGGGAAGGCTCCTGTGCGCTTTGCGCAAATCCCGGCGGACAATACCGCGGACAATACCAATGAGCGTCGGCACATATGACAGAACCGGCACGGGTTTCCCCGCACCGGTTTCGTCGCCTCAACGATGTTGAGACTTCAAGCGGCCTTTTTGGCTGCTTCGGCGCGCTCTTGTGCCTTCTTCTTCGGCTTGGCTTTTTCTGGATTCTTGCGTGGCGCCCGTTTCATGAGGCCAGCGGCATCAAAGAAGCGCTGCACACGGTCCGTCGGTTGGGCACCAACCAGGAGCCAGTGCTTCACGCGCTCGTCGTTGAGCTTCACGCGCTCGGGGTTATCCTTCTTGAGCAGCGGATTGTAGATGCCGACCTGCTCGATGTAGCGGCCATCGCGCGGCGAGGTGCTGTTGGCTGCTACAATGTAATAATACGGGCGCTTCTTGGTGCCACCGCGCGACAGACGAAGTTTTACGGCCATTTCAGTTTCTCCAGGTTTGTAGAGATGTGGGAATTGCCTCTCCGCGCAATTCACGCGGAGAGAGTTAAAGGCAGAAGCTCGGTGAGCATTGGGAACTCATTCAGGCGGAGGTCGATCGGCTGGCGCAATGGGCACTGTGTGCCAGCGGATCGATCTCTGTCGGAACTTGTGACTGCTCTCACCCTGGCCCTCTCTCCGTAAAGACCGGGAGAGGGAGTAGCGCGTTATGTCATGTGCGGCTTCCTTTTCTCGGGGCGTGTCTCGGGGGAAATGTGGCGCCAGATGCCCATGGCGCGGCCCTTGTAGCTGCCGCCGCCGTCGAGCCGAGCGCCGAGGCGCTTGGCAACAGCAATCGACGGCGCATTCTCGTCATCGATGAAACTCATGATCGTCAAAAAACCAAGTTGATCATAGGCGAACGTCCGCGCGGCCGTGGCAGCTTCCGCCGCGTAACCCTGGCCGATGAAAGAGCGGTGTAGCCCCCAGTTGATCTCCGGTTCTGGGAATCCGTACGGCCAAGTTACCCCACTATAACCGACGAATGCGCCTGTCGCCTTGTGTTGCAACGCCCAGGGCCCATAGCCGCGCAAGCTCCACATGCCCGTATAAGCCGCCATGCGTCGCCACGCGTCCGGGCCGTCCATCTGGCCGCCAACGAAACGCATGAGTTCGGCATCGGCCGACATCTCAGCGAACGGCTTATGGTCGGCCACGCAGAAGGCGCGCAGCATGAGGCGCTCTGTTTCAAGCGTTGGGATCGTCGTCATGACGCCCCTCGCGGATGCGGATGACGCCACACGTCCACCGTCACGCCGTTGATTTGGGCCGCACCATCACGCTTGGCGCCGAGACGCTCTGCAACGCGTTTCGAGGCGACATTGCCCGGCACAATGTAGCTGACCAACGTCGGCAACTGCATGTCATCGAACGCGTAGGCGCGCACTCGCACCGCGGCCTCGTGAACATAGCCCTTGCCGCGAAAGGGCGCGGCCAATGTCCAGCCCACCTCAATTTCAGGAAACTCTGGCGGCCGCCACAGATTACACCAGCCAAGCCAACGTTGCGTCGCTTTGTCCTCGATGGCGAGCGGCCCAAACCCGCGCAGCTGCCAATGGCCGACAAACGTCGCAATCACCCGCCACGCACCTCGCCGGTCCGTGGAACCACCAACATACGCGGCACCAGGATCGTTGGCGTAGAAGTCAGCAACGGCGTCGTGGTCTTCATCGCGGAACGCGCGCAGGATCAGACGCTCGGTTTCAAGGGTAGGGATGATAACGGTCATGAGCTGCCCCAGACGCGCGAAAACCGCCAGATATCCACCGTTTCGCCGTCATCGACCTCGGTCGCGCCCGTAGGCACACCGCCGAGTCGACGCGCCGTTGCCTGCGAAGTCGGGTTCTTCTGATGGATGGTCGTCATGAGCGTATCGCGGCCGCTTGCCTTGAACGTGAAATCGAGCGCAACACGGCCGGCTTCGGTCATGTAGCCGTTGCCGCGATATGGAGCCGCGAGCGCCCACTGGATACTCGGCGCGCTCATGTCGACGTAGTGGTTGACGCCGCACCAGCCAAGCCACGCATCGTTGTCCCGCAGCGTGATCACAAACGATCCGTAACCACGCAAAGCCCATTGGCCCAGACGAGCCATGAACCACATGACAACGTCGCCCCCGCGCCGAGGCCCGCCGACAAACACCGCATCCGGATCGTCCGCATAGAAGGCCGAGAGCGGCGCAAAGTCGCTCTCGGCCCAGCCACGCAGGACCAGCCGTTCAGTTTCAAAGGTGGGCACAGCAAGCGTCATTAGGCGGCCGGCATCCGATACATGGCGCAGATTTTGTTGCCGGAGGGATCGCGCAAGTAGGCGATGTACAGGTTCATCGCGCCATTGGTGCGCACGCCCGGCGCATCCTCGATGGCCTTGCCCCCGGCGGCGAGACCGGCCTTGTGCCAGGCGTCGACGGCCGCTTGGTCAGCGGCCGCGAAACCGAACGTACTGCCGTTGCCAGCCGTAGCAGGGGTGCCGTCGATCGGCGCTGTAATGGCGAACACGCCCGTCTTAGTACGCCAGAACGTGCGGCCCTTCGGATCGGTGAAACCGGCTGGAACGCCGAGTGTTGCGAGCGTTGCGTCGTAGAATGTTTTCGAAGCGGCGAGGTCTTTCGCGCCGAGCATGATGTGGCTGAACATGGTGGGTGGGTCCTGTGGATGAGGAGGAGTCGAGGTGAGTGCTTCGGAGGCGAGTTCTTAGTACGTCGTGCTTGGTACTGAGTGCGTGTTGCTGGGGATGCTCTAAGCACTAAGCACCACACACTAAGTACTTATCCCTTCACTTTTTCTTGCCCCCAAACGAGAAGCCACCGAACGGACCTTTCGGTCCGCCTGGAAGACCTGGCAATCCTTTGCCACCGGGCAAGCCCGGGAGCCCAGCGCCTCCGAGGCCAGGTAACAGCGGAGGTGAGGCTTTCGGCGCCTTCAAGTCTTCGCCAGCTTTAGGCAGGTTCTTGATCAACTCCCGTGTTTCGGGCGGCAGTTGCGCGAGCGCTTCGGGGCTCATCTTCGCCACTTCGTCCTGCATGGCCTTCAACTCGGCCGGACTCGGACCTGCGCCGCCCATCCCGCCCATGCCTGGAATCTTCATCCCCATGGCACCAGCCATTTTGGCCATCATGCCCGGATTTTTCGACATCATCTTCATCATGTCGGCCATGTCGCGGTGCTGCTTGAGGACCTTGTTCACGTCCTCAGGCTTGGTGCCGGACCCAGCCGCAACGCGCCGCTTGCGCTTGCCGTCGAGCAGCTTTGGATTGCGCCGCTCTTTTGCAGTCATAGACGAGATGATCGCGCGCTGGCGCTTGATCATTTTGTCGTCGATACCGCCCGCCGCATCGATTTGCTTCTTGGCAGCCCGCATGCCGGGCATCATCGACATCATGCCGCCCATGCCGCCCATCTTTTCAACCTGCGCCAGTTGCTCGCTCATGTCGTCGAGGTCGAATGCGCCCTTGCGCATCTTGTTCGCAATGGCCTGCGCCTTCTCCATATCGATGGACTGGGAGGCCTTCTCGACGAGCGAGACGATGTCGCCCATGCCAAGGATGCGGCCGGCAATCCGCTCCGGATAGAAGTCTTCGAGCGCGTCCCACTTTTCGCCGACACCGATCAGCTTGATCGGCTTGCCCGTAACAGCGCGCATGGAGAGCGCCGCACCGCCACGGCCATCGCCGTCAACGCGGGTCAACACGATACCCGTAATGCCGATGGCGCTGTTGAATGCCGTTGCAGTCTTGACGGCGTCCTGGCCGGTCAGCGCATCGGCGACGAGCAGAACCTCGTGTGGGTTGGTGGCGAGGCGGACGGCAGCGGCCTCCGCCATCAGGTCATCGTCAACGGTGGTGCGGCCGGCCGTGTCGAGCAAGATGACATCATAACCACCGAGCCGAGCCGCGTCCAAGGCACGGCGCGCGATGTCAACGGCGCCTTGTCCGGCCAGGATCGGCAGCACGGGGACGCCCGTCTGCTCACCGAGAATGCGCAACTGTTCCATCGCCGCCGGCCGCCGCGTGTCGAGCGAGGCCATCAGCACTTTTTTCTTGTCGCGATGGACAAGCCGATAGGCGATCTTTGCTGTCGTCGTCGTCTTGCCAGAGCCCTGCAGGCCGACCATCAGGATTGGCACTGGTGGCATGGCGGCCAGGCTGATTGGATCGGCGTTGTCGCCGAGCGTCGCGACCAGCTCATCATGGACAATCTTGACGACCATCTGGCCGGGCTTGACCGACTTGATGATCTCGATTCCAACGGCCTTCTTCTTCACCCGCTCAACGAAATCGCGCACAACGTCAAGCGCCACGTCAGCCTCAAGCAAGGCGCGGCGCACTTCGCGCATGGCGTCGTTGACGTCACTCTCGGAGAGCGCGCCACGGCCCGTCAGCTTGTCGAGAATGCCCGACAACCGATCCGACAGCGATGAAAACAGTTCGGCCATGTGTTTCCTTATCCGTCTCCCGCCTGCCCCTCACCCAAACCCTTTCCCCTCAAAAGCGAGGGGACAGGGAGCGGTCCATCATTGTTTCCAATCCGTTGGCATAAGCACTTCCCAATCGACCATGGCATGCTCTTGGTAAGCCTGCCGCGCCGTCAAACGCTGGTAATATGCGTCGATGTTTGGCCGCGATTCCCGTACGAATGGCATTGTGTAGTAGCGGTATAAAAATGTGCCGACGACGATGTCGGCCATGGTCAGCTGCGGCCCGAGCAGGAACTGCGTACCAGCGAGTTCAGCGTCGAGGATCTTGGCCACCTCCGCCACCTTTTTCGTGGCGGCCACAAGCCCGACCGGCGTCCGATCCTTAGGCGGCGTACGAAAGTGCCAGAAGACCGCGCCGATGGCTGGCGCCCATGTCGTTGCCGTCCAATCCATCCACTGGTCAGCCTTGGCAAACATGGCTGGGTCTGAAGGCGCAAGCGAGCCCTTGCCATAGGTCGCCGCGATGTATCGCACGATCGCATTGCTCTCATACATGGTCAGCGTGCCGTCTTGGAGCACCGGTACGAGGCGGTTCGGGTTCATCTTGATGTAATCGGGCGTGTCGGTTTTACCAAAGGCACCACCAACATCCAGGCGTTCGCTGGCGAGGCCAAGCTCGCCCACGGCCCACATCACCTTCTGGACGTTGCTGGATGTCTTGCGGCCCCAGATCTTGAGCATATGACCTCACGCGCGTTACGCTTGGTGTTAGACCCAGGCCACCAACTGACCGAAGCCGAAAACCTGACGATAGCCCAAGCAACGTCGCACCCGGCAACGCATCGCGTTGGCGGATGTTCTCCCCTTGGCTCCGGGTTGAATGGCAGCTGTCTATTAAACAGTGAGGCCAGTACAACCGTGTCGAAGTGGGTGGCGCGACGCATCGGGCCGGATTGCGACTTCCCCTGCGCCAAGTAGGACATAAAGTCAAACCTATCACGGTGGTGGCATCCTGGGCGCAATCTCGGTATGCGTCTGGCGCGCGCATCGAAGTGCTCGCATCGGTGAACTCAAATCGAAATGCCCCAATGAACGCGCCGACCGACGTCACACAGCCGCTCGCCGCGCCCCGGGTCGATCACGTGCTGATCTCCGAAATGGTCGAACCGCGCACGCGCGTTCTCGACGTCGGCTGTGGCGACGGGGCGCTGTTGCAGCTGCTGGCCGCGCGGCGGGGCGTTGACGCGCGCGGCATCGAGGTCGACCGGGACCGCGTGAACGCTTGCGTAGCGCAGGGTTTGTCCGTGATCCAGGGCGATGCCGACCAAGACCTTCAAGCTTACCCTGACAAAGCCTTCGACTACGCCATTCTGTCCCTAACGATCCAGGCGACGCGCAATCCACGCGCAGTTCTAACCGAATTGCTGCGCATCGGTCGGCGTGCCATCGTCTCGTTGCCGAACTTTGGCCACTGGCAAGTCCGCTCGCGCCTGCTGATGACGGGGCGGATGCCGATCACGCCCAATCTGCCGGACGCCTGGTACGCGACGCCAAACGCGCACCTCTGCACGATCAAGGATTTCACTGACCTGTGCACGTTCGTCGGCGCACGTGTCGAGCGTAAAGTCGCGTTCAATGCCTCAGGCCGTCAGCTCGGCACCTGGCTGCCTCTGACAGCGCACAATTTCCTCGGCGAAAAGGCTGTGTTTCTGCTGAGCCGCAAGGGAGGCTGACATGAGCCAACACTACGATCTCATCATCTTTGATTTCGATGGTGTCGTCGCCGACAGCGAGTTGCTGGCAAACACCTTGCTGGCTGAACATCTGACGTCGCTTGGCCGTCCGACCACGGTCGACGATAGCATT
>JANNXS010000315.1:0-8656 GCA_031409695.1 Hyphomicrobiaceae bacterium | reverse complement strand
CTCGCTCGAGGTTCGGTATGCCGAGCTGTCGAAGTTGCTTGCCAGCATGCAGCGCATGGGACGTAACCCGCCGCCTGTCATGATCACCCGGCGCGAGGACATTCTCGGCATGATCCGGAGCGCAAAACTCCTAGGACAGGCCTATCCAGAGGTTCAGCAAAAGGCCGCCGAACTGTCGGGTCAACTGAAGGAACTTGCGGAAGTTCGCGCTAAAACTGAAGCTGAAAGCGCGAAGGAGCGCATCGATGCCCAACGCCTGGCTGAAAAGCGCACCCAGATTGCGGCCCTCATCGGCCAACGACGCCAAGCCGAGGCCGACAAGCAGGGCGAATTCACCCGACTGCAGCGGGCTGCGGTCGATATCGCCAGGACGGCCGAAAAGATCGATGACTTGGCAGCCGCAACCGACAAACTCGACAAGGGCGTCGCCGACAAAACCCGTCTTGGAGAGTACGAGCGCGGCCTCGCAAGTTCACCCGCGGCGGCTGCACAAGGCGCACCGCCCGTTCTTACGGGTGACGCAAGATCGGCAGAGTCCCCCGCGCCGCCGGCGCAGCAGGCAGCCCTGACGCCGCCAAAACCTGCTGTTGCCCGCCCGCCGCCTGTAACCCTCGATGTCGGCGGACAGGCGCCACGTGCCCAAGCCCCCATTGAGCCGCGGGTCGCCTTCCATCTGGCTCGGGGCAAGTTGCCAGCGCCTGCGGCTGGCCGTCGTGTGATCAGCTTTGGTGAACGCACATCCCGCGGCCCTGCGCTTGGCATTTCAATCGAGACCCGGCACGGTGCCCAGGTGACATCGCCGACGGACGGCTGGGTTGTTTATGCCGGCGAATTCCGGACCTATGGCCAAGTGCTGATCATCAACGCCGGTGGTGGACACCACATTCTGCTCGCGAACCTGTCGCAACTGGATGTGACGACTGGACAGTTTGTCTTGGCCGGAGAGCCCGTCGGCACCATGGTGCCTGCTCCAAAGACCGCACAAGGCCGTATCCAGAGCGGCGGCCCGGTTCTGTATGTTGAGTTCCGCAAGGACCAAAAGCCGATCGATCCAGATCCGTGGTGGATGGATCCGCCTAAAAGAAATGCCGATGCCGATGATGTGAGGCGAAATCCGCCTCATTTATCCCGCGGTTGAGTGGACAATCCCGCTAAGTTGCCTGTAGCTTTGTACCAATACCGAGCCCGGAGAGTGAACGCGATGAGCCGTAAATCTGATCTGGCCTTCTGGGGCTTCTTGGGCGTCGCAGGCGTCGCCGCCGCAACAAGTATGTTTAATGTCTCGCGCACCTACTCGGCGACCACACCGAGCAACGAGATCTACCGTCAGCTCGACCTGTTTGGCGACGTTCTTGAGCGCGTGCGAAACGAGTACGTAGACAAGCCGGAAGATCAACAACTGATCGAATCGGCCATCAACGGTATGCTGTCCTCTCTCGATCCGCACTCGTCCTACATGCCGCCGAAAGCGTTCAAGGATATGCAGACGCAAACTCGCGGCGAGTTTGGTGGCTTAGGTATTGAGGTCACAAGCGAGCAACAGGTGATCAAGGTCGTGGCACCCATTGACGACACGCCCGCGTCCCGCGCTGGCGTCCAGTCAAACGACCTCATCACCCACCTTGATGGCGAATCCATTCTTGGACTGCCGCTGGATCAGGCGGTCGAGAAGATGCGTGGCCTCGTCAACACGCCGATCACACTCACCATCGTGCGTAAGGGCAAAGACGAGCCCTTCGACCTGAAACTTGTGCGCGACAAAATTCAGATCAAAGCTGTCAAAGCACGCCTGGAAGGCGACGTGATCTATGCCAAGATCTCAACCTTCAACGAACAAACCCACGCCGGCCTCGTCAAAGAGATCGGGGTACTGAAAGAGCAACTGAAGGTCCAGGGCAAGACCGCCAAGAGCTTCGTCATTGACCTGCGCAACAACCCAGGTGGATTGCTTGATCAGGCGATCGCCATCTCCGACGATTTCTTGGAGAAGGGGGCAATTGTCATTACCAAGGGCCGTAACGCCGAGGAAATGCAGCGCGCCAATGCTCGTGCCGGTGATCTGACGGACGGGAAACCTGTATTTGTGCTTATCAATGGTGGTTCGGCCTCGGCGTCGGAAATCGTTGCTGGCGCCCTGCAGGACCACAAGCGTGCAACCATCATCGGCACGCGGTCATTTGGCAAAGGCTCCGTCCAAACCATCATCCCGATGGGCCAGAATGGGGCCATCCGATTGACGACCGCGCGCTATTACACGCCGTCGGGCAAATCCATCCAGGCCAAGGGTATCGACCCGGATATGCTGATCGAGAACGAATTGCCCGACGACATGAAGCCGAAGTCGGCCGCCGATAAGCCACGTGGTGAAGCGAGCCTGCGCGGACACCTGCGCAACGACCCGAATGCCAAGGACAAGAAGGAAGAGTCCGGCTCCTCGGCCTACGTGCCACGTGAGCCTGAGAAGGACACGCAGCTTCAAACGGCACTGAAGCTTGCCCGCGGCGAAATGGTCGAACTGCCAAAGAAAGTCGAAGCTCCGGCTACCCCCGCGACCGACGTCAAGAAACCGGAAGAGAAGAAGCCTTGATCTTTATTGTTCTGTTCGAAGCCGGGCGTTACCTCAGGTACCGTCCGGCTTCATTGTTTTCGGCCTCAACGTGTTTGGCTGCATTGTGTTTGGCCTCGTATTGATCGAACAGGAGCCGAACCGGAGCCCTTGAAATGACCAATGCCACTGGCAAAGCGCACAATGTACTGTGGGGGCCCCTTTCGGCCTTTGGCGTCGGTTTATGCATCGTGACGTTTCTGACCGATCAAGCGCACAAGTGGTGGTTCCTGACGGCCTACCAGCTGGCCGAAGGTCAGCGCGTGCGGATCACGCCATTCATGGACTACGCATATGTTAAGAACCGCGGCATCAGCTACGGGCTGTTCAGCCAGGGCACCATGACCGGCCAGTACGTCCTGTCGCTGTTTGCCGTCGCAGCAACCATCGCGCTTGGCGTCTGGCTTGGCCGCTTAATTGAAAACCGTGTGCTGGCCGCCAGCATCGGGCTGATCATGGGCGGCGCGCTTGGCAATGCGCTCGACCGCATCCTGCACGGGGGCGTTGTCGATTATTTCTCGCTGCATGCCTTTGGCTACTATTGGTACGTGTTTAACATTGCCGATGTGGCCATCGTTGCCGGGGTTATCGGGCTGCTGTATGATTCATTCTGGCCGAGTCGAGCCCAAAGGGCATAACACTTGACCACGGCGCCGCCACAGTTTGGCAGCACTTCGACGTGGTTCGTGAAAAACGAGCCGTGAAAGACGAGCCTTGGTGCGCGTTTCTGCTCGGGGAAGCATCGACCATGATTGCGACCAATAAGACAGTGAAGTTTACCAGCGCTTTTGCTGTTGCGCTCCTCGCCTCCATCCTTGGTGGGTGCGGTGATGGTGGGGTAGAGTTGAACGGGAAGTTGTTCGACGCCCTCGGCGTAAGCGAGGCTTCCCAGCGCGGCTCAAAGTCGGAGCCAAAACTGCGCGAGCGTACCGGGTTGGTCGTCCCGCCCAACACCAATCGCTTGCCTGAGCCCGGAACGGGTTCTGTGGGTGAACCCGACCTCGGGACCCAGATCACCGATCCGGAGCGCCGCAAAGCCATGGCGGCAGCCGATAGGGCACGTGAGCATAAAGCCTATTGCTCGGGCGAGAAAACCTGGAAAGAGCGCGTTGCCGACCGGGACGCCGCGTCCAAGGCACCAACTAGCCCGTTCGGCCCCTGCGGCTCACTGGGCGAAATCGTAAACCAGTAGATATTTCTAAACTCGATAAGTGGACCCCGTAAATACGGGTGGATTTGTGCGGTAATCCTTGGTCGTATTTGTTGTGGCTGCAGAGGCAAGCACCCCCGTTAGACTTTCGGCGCATTTCCACAGCTGGGAGAATGTCTGCCGCCAAACGGTTGATACGATTACGCGCGTTTTTCATTGACACCCGACGTCGCGGTCGTTGACGGTTTTCCCGGAAAGTGTGTGCTGAGACTGGTGATAGCGAGGTTGCTATCTGGGCTCGCAAAGCTGTGTTTCGGGGAGAATTCAGTCATGTCGTTCAACGTCGTATCTTTGGTGATGCAGCATCTGGGCCCGGAAGTGGTCGCAAGGATCGCTCGTGCTCTTGGACTCGAATCGCATTTGGCCTCGCGTGCCATTGGCGCACTGGTTCCCGGCATGCTTGGAAGCCTCTTGCAGGCAACATCGACACCGGTCGGCGCCGCTCACTTGGCCGGTGTGCTTGACTCCATCGACCCCGGCAGCCTTGGCGCTATGGCTGGCAGCATCGGCGGCGCAAACCAGGCAACGTTGGTTGGCAGCGGCAATGCGCTGGTCGGTCTCGCGCTCGGCGGCCCGGCGAGTGACGCCTTGGCGTCGTCGTTCAGCCGTTTCTCCGGACTTGACGGCCTGTCAAGCAATGCCCTCACGGGCATTGTCGGCACGAGCGTGCTCGGCTCGCTTGCAGCTGTAAAGCGGAGCCAAGGTCTCGATTCGGCTGGACTGGGTTCCGTTCTCGCTGGCCAGATTGGTAACATCCAAGCAGCACTTCCTGCCGGATTCACCGGCGGATTCAACGTTGGACCGGCAGGTACGGTGGCGGGGGACAGATCGCTGAGCGCAACCAGGCAACCGGCTGCCGGCTACGGCGCTCCGTTGAGTGTGCGGGCGGCTGAGCATGTTGCGGCTCCAATTGCGGCACGCGGTTTTGACGCCCAGCCGACCAGTTCGCGCGGCTGGCTTTGGATGATCCCTGTCGGTGCCCTCATCGTCGGTAGCATCTGGTACTTTGCCAACAGCAGTTCAAATGCCCGCCGCCTCGTCGCCGAACAACAACGCGTCGCCACTGAAAAAATCGCAGCCGACGCCAAGGCGAAGGCTGAAGCCGAGGCACGTGCCAAGGCTGAGGCTGAAGCCCAGCTCCGCGCCGCGGCGGAAGCACGCGCAAAAATCGAAGCCGAACGTTCCAAAGCCGAGGCTGAAGCAAAGGCCCGTGCCGAGGCTGAAGCCAAGCAGCGTGCGGAAGCCGAGGCTCGCTTGAAGGCCGAAGCTGAAGCGGCTAAGGCACGCGCCGACGCAGAAGCTGCTCAAAAAGCTCGCCTTGAAGCCGAGACAAAGGCGAAGGCCGAAGCTGAGGCGCGTCAGCGTGCCGAAGTCGATGCCATGACGGCCAAGCAGCGGGCGGATGCAGAAGCTGCGGCCAAAGTCAAAGCCGATGCCGATGCCGCAGCAGTCAAAGCGCGTGCCGACGCTGACCTAGCTGCCGCTAAAGCAAGGGCAGATGCGGATGCAGCGGCGGCCAAAATCCGAGCTGACGCCGATGCTGCCGCCGCTGCCACTGCAAAGGCACGTGCAGATGCTGAAACCAAAGCGCGGACTGAGGCCGAAGCCAAGCGATTGGCCGATGCCGAAGCCGCGGCGGCCAAGGCCCGCGCCGAGGCTGAAGCGAAAGCCAGGCTAGCAGCCGCCGTTCCGGCACCGCCGGCGACGCCGCCAGTCGCGGCGCCAGCAACCGTTGCGGTGGCCAAGGCGTGCGAAGCAGACATCAAGCAGCTGATCGCTTCGGGCTCAATCCGCTTCCGCATTGCGAGCGCAACGATCCAACCCGACAGCGCAGCAACGCTGAATAGGATTGCAGCCGCGATCAACGGCTGTCAGGGGACCAAGGTTCGTGTCGAAGGCCACACGGACAGCGACGGCGATGAACAGGAAAACCTCCAGCTCTCCGATCGCCGCGCCAAATCTGTGCAGGATTTTCTGACCAAGGCTGGTGTCCCGGCGGACCGTCTGTCGGCCGTTGGGCTGGGGCAGGGCAAGCCGATCGCGACGAACGACAGTGCCGAAAACAAGCTCAAGAACCGCCGAACTGAGATCATCGTCGATCCTAAGTAAGCACGGCAAGAGCACAAAAAACGCGCTGGGCGAAGTCGCCTGGCGCGTTTTTCTGACGACGACACTCAATCGCAAGGCCACCAACCGCAAAGCCGCCTGTGGCGCATATTGATGAGATATGGCCGCGGACTTTACACCAGCATGCGCACGGGATCTTCAATGTAGCTCTTGAACGCGTTCAGCAACTCAGCCCCGAGCGCCCCATCGACCACCCGGTGATCGCAAGACAGCGTGCAGTTCATGATCGTTGCGATTTCGATTTTTTCGCCGGTGACAACCGGCTGCTTGATGCCGGCGCCGACAGCCAAAATCGTCGCGTGCGGCGGGTTGATAACCGCGTCAAACGACGTGATACCGAACATGCCGAGGTTCGAGATCGACGTCGTGCCGCCCTGATATTCCTGTGGCGCCAACCGGCGCTTCCGGGCGCGCTCAGCAAGGTCTTTCATCTCGTTCGAGATCTCACCGAGCGTTTTCAGTTCGGCATGCTTGATGATCGGCGTAAACAACCCTCCCTCGACTGCAACGGCCACGCCCACATCCGAGTGGCGATGGCGCACCATGGCACCTTCGGTCCAGCTAGCGTTGGCGGCTGGCACTTTCTGCAGGGCAAGCGCGAGCGCCTTTATGATAAAATCGTTGACCGAGAGCTTGTAGGCCTTTGGCCCATCTTTGGGGCTTGCGGCATTGATGCGCTCACGCGCGCGCAACAACTCGTCCAGGCGGCAATCGAGCGACAGATAGAAATGCGGGATCGTCTGTTTGGACTGGGTCAACCGCTGGGCGATGATCTTGCGCATACCGTCGTGGGGCACGAGATCGTAGGTGGTCTTGTCGTAGAGTGCGAGCACCTTGTCGTCCGGCATCGCCTGGGCGAGCGCCACGGCGTTTGACGCGGCCTTCGGCGACGCCGCGGCAGCCGGCTTGAGAGCCGTCACACCGGATTTCAGCGCCGCCTCGACATCACGCTGAACAACGCGGCCGTGGGGACCTGAGCCTGTTACAGCCGCAACGTCGATACTGCCCTGTTTGGCGAGCCTGCGGGCAAGCGGGGAGGCGAACACGCGGGCGCCAGCGGAGGCTTCGGCAACGTTGGACATGGCAGGAGTTCCGGCGATGATGGTCGGGACGGGTGCTGGGGCCGGGCGCAATGGCACGACGGTCGTCGGCGCCGCCGTTTTAAGGAGCAAGGGGTTAGCGGGTCGGCCGATGTCTGACGGTGGAGTTGTTGCAGCAGGAGCAGGTTTCTGGCCAGCATCAGTCGGGCCGGGTGATGAACCGCTTGCGGACACCTCTCCGTCGGCCAGCACGATGGCAATGGGCGTATTGACTTTGACACCTTCCGTGCCCGCTGCAATCAAAATTTCCCCGATTACGCCATCGTCAATAGCTTCCACTTCCATGGTCGCCTTGTCCGTCTCGATCTCGGCGATAACTTTGCCGGGCTTCACGACGTCACCAGCTTTCACCAGCCACTTCGCAAGTTTCCCCTCCTCCATGGTCGGAGACAGCGCAGGCATCAGGATGGATGTGGGCATCAGGGTGTCGTCTGTTCGGGGCTGAATTTTCGTGATCCAGTGGTGCCACGGCAGCGAACGACAGCGCAACCCTTAGCGCCGACACCTTTAGCACAAACTGCCTCCGCGCCGGTCCTGCGAGGGCCCGGTTGCGCACGCCCAGCACCGAGCTATCCCTCAGAATTTATACCCATACCTGACACCGAGCGTATCGAGACCCTCGTTGTAGGTCGACGTATAGCCGTTTGAGACATGGTCGAAGTAGAGCGAGACGGATTGGTGCGCGTCCAGTCGAAAACCGACTTCCAACGGGATGTGGAACAGCACACGATGGCCGAGCCACTTGCGCGAGACATCGTCGCCCGCATTGCCGCCGATGACGCCACTGTGCACGGCCGCCCCGATGCCTAGGCTGACAAACATGCCGCTCTGCGCCTCAAACATCCAGCGCACGTCGGCATACGCTTTCGACATCGCGGGCCGGTTGTTCGTCGAGACGGTATAGGTTCCGCCGAGCGCTGGTCGCACGTGGCCGCCAAAGAGCGGCACCGACGGCGACAGGATAAGCTCGCCGTTGATGCCAATGCCACGCTCCCGCTGCAAGCCACTCCACAGGCCGGGCATGTCGTGGTTCAGGAAGCCGATTTTTACCTCACGGACGAACGGCACCTGTTGGGCAAGTGCCGTCGGCCCAATTAAGCCGACCCCAAAGAGGGCCGCCAGCGCTGTGAGACCGAAGCGGATCATCAGACTCAATTAGTCGATCAACACAACAACTGCCAGCGGCACTCATGCAGTAACACGAACAGCTGTGACATTTGTGCGGCACTGCCAGCGCTTCAGATCAGCCGCTCTTTTTGCCGACGCCCGAGGCGACATTGTTCGGAAGGCTGTTCAGCACATGCACGGTCGTGCCGACGCCTGCGAGCGTCGCGAGGTGCATCACGTGCGCATTCATCATGCGGAAGCAGCCGGACGACGCTGCATAACCGATCGACTTGGCATCGTTGGTGCCGTGGATACGATACAATGTAGAGCCGAGGTACAGAGCCTTTGCGCCGAGCGGGTTGTTGATGCCGCCGCTCATGACTTCTGGGAGGCCGGGCTGGCGCTGGCGCATTTCAGCCGGCGGGCGCCAATCGGGCCAGGATTGGACCGATGTCACTTTCTGCGTGCCGCGCCAAGTGAAGCCATCGCGGCCAACGGAGATCGGAT
>JANNXS010000314.1:0-4362 GCA_031409695.1 Hyphomicrobiaceae bacterium | reverse complement strand
TGACCGTCAAACAACACTTGCAGTTGGCCGCCATTCTCGGTGATCAGAAGGCTCGGCGGGTGAATGCGCTGGCCCTTGGATTTTTCAAGTTCGCTCCACGTCTTGGCGGCGATGACGCGATAGATATGCGCGTGCGGGCTGTCGGGCCTGGTCGCGACGATGGGCTGGCCCGAATCCGAACGCTGGCGGATCTCAATGTCGAGGGGAATGCCGCCAAGAAAGGGAATGCCGAGTTTCTCGGCTTCGTCGCGCGCGCCGCCGTGGCCGAAAATCTCGTGCCGCTCGCCGCATTTGGTGCAGATGAAGTAGCTCATGTTCTCGATGATGCCGAGGACGGGCACATCCACCTGACGGAACATATTGAGACCCTTGCGGGCATCGATGAGGGCCAGATCCTGTGGTGTAGAGACGATGATTGCGCCCGACAGTGGCACCTGCTGCGCCATGGTAAGTTGTATGTCGCCAGTACCCGGCGGCATGTCGATCACCAGCACATCGAGATCGCCACTGCTGGTTGGCCAGTGCACCTCGCGCAGCATTTGCGTGAGCGCCGAGACCACCATCGGGCCGCGCCAAACGACGGGCGTGCCCTCATCAATCAGGAAGCCCATGGACATGACCTGCAAGCCGTAGCCCTGCATGGGGCGCAGCTTCTTATCCGGGCCTGCTTGCGGGCGGCCGGTTAGACCGAGCAGCCGCGGCTGCGAGGGACCATAGATGTCGGCGTCGAGGATGCCGACTTTCAGTCCAATCGCTTGGAAGCCGAGCGCGAGATTGGTTGCAGTGGTGGATTTGCCAACGCCGCCCTTACCTGATGCGACAGCAATCAGATGCTTGATACCAGCGACGCCAGCGGCCTGTTTGGCACCCTGCGCACCGCCCGGTCGGCCCGCTGCTGCGGCAGGTTTGGCTGGCGCCGGGCCCGAAGCATGGCTGTGTCCATGATCGTGCCCGTGGTCATGCTTGTGATCGTGCGCGTGGCCGCTCGGGGTATGACCCGCTGCGCGTGCCGCCTGCACACGCGGGCTCTCGGGCACCAAGGCCCCTGACGCTGGTTTCGGCGCCGGGCGCGTACCGCCCTTTGCGGCCTCGGCGGTCAACACTGCGGTCACCCCGACAATGCCCTCGACGTCCTTGACGACCTTTTCAGCCGCCTGCCGAAGCGGCTCGAGTTCCTCGGCGCGCTCGGCTGGAACGGTGATTGAGAAATACGCCTTGCCATCCTTCAGCATGATCTCCGACACCAGCCCGAGATCGACGATATTGCCCTGCATGTCTGGGCCTTTAACCCGCTTCAGTTGGCCCCAAATCTGATCTTTGGTGACCTGATCTTGCGCTGAGGACATCGGATCTATGCTCGGGTTATGAGGGCTACACCGCGCACCGTCTAGCAGATTGGCGGGCCATGGCTATTGGCCCCGGCTGTCATCGCTGGACAGCGGTCCCCAACGCGCGGCGATCCTCACGTGGTGATCCGCACGTGGGCCTCATTTCGGGCACCTTGAGGTTGGGCATCTTGAAGTCCAAGGTCGGCTCTGTACCAATCAAGGCCGAAACCGCTGCAAGGAGCAACACGATGGCCGGCCTATGGTTTGAGCAGTTCGAAGTCGGCCAAGTCTTCAATCACGAGGTTCGCCGCACGGTCACGGAAGCTGAGAACGTTTGGTTTTGCGCCATGACCCACAACCCGGCGGCCATCCACCTCGATCATGAATATTGCAAGGGTACAGAGTTTGGCAGACCGCTGTTTAACTCGCTCTTTATCCTTGGCTTGGTCATCGGCGTGTCCGTCCAGGACACCACATTCGGCACTACAGTTGCCAACCTCGGCATGACCGAGACACGCTTTCCAGCGCCCGTCTTCGCTGGCGACACGATCCATGTGCGCACAACTGTGAAAGAGATTCGCGCCAGCAAATCGCGGCCCAACGCTGGCATCGTCACTTTCCTGCACCAAGGCTTTAACCAGAGGCGCGAGGAGGTCTGCGTCACCATCCGTCAGGGGTTAATGCTGCGTCGGCCAGTCTGATGGCAATCAGTCTGATGGCAACCATTTTGATGGCAACGCCCTGATAGCAATATTATAATTTTTCACACTATCCGTGTAGGTTGCCGCGCGGACGCACTGTTTTTCAGGATAACCCATGTCCACTTTGCTCGGCTGTGTTTTAGGCTTTATAGTGTGGTTTCTCGCCCGGTATCTGGTTGGTGGCCTGTACACGGTTAACCAGAACGAACGGGCGGTGAAGACCAGTTTTGGGCGCGCGGCGCGTTTGAGCACAGCGACCACGCTTGCCGACCCCATAGCCGAACACCTCACCGACGATGAGCGCGACCGTTACAATTATCCCCAGGTGCGCGTCATCCAACCGGGCGGACCCTATTTCAAGTGGCCTTGGGAAGAGATCCACAAAGTCTCCATTGCGACGGAAACGGTCAACATCGCCTGGGACCCAACTGATCCGCGCGCCAACCAGGGCGGCACGGTGCTCGAAGCCGTGACCAAGGATCAGCTGAACACGGGTTTGACCGGGCAGCTGCGGTTCCGGGTCGCTGAGCGCAACCTCTATGCCTACCTGTTCGGTATCAAGACGCCCTATGCCCATGTCATGGGCTACTTCGTTTCAATCCTGCGCGAGCGCATCGCCAACTTTGAAGCGCCGCCTAAAGACACAGCACTTCTCGTTCCGTCCGGCATCACCGATGCCTCGAACATTTCGGGTATTTCGATCAACGATCTGCGCAAGAACCTGCGCGATCTGAACGAGCACATGGGTAAGGAGTGCGTGACGGCGGCCGCCCGCTATGGCGTTGTGCTTGAAGACGCGCTGATCACCGGCATCGATCCGCCAAAGGACGTCGAAAGCGCGCTGGCTGCGATCAACACTGCCTATAACCAGGTCTCGTCCGATATCTCACTGGCTCAGGCCTCAGCCGACCAAAAGATTGTCCAGAGCCGGCGCGCGGTCGAGATCGAGACGTTGAAGGCCGAGGCTGAAGCCGAGCCACTGAACAAACTCGCAGCCCAGCTTGCCGAACTTGACAGCCGCGGTCCCGGCGCCTTGGCCGCCTACGTTCGCAACGTTCGCTTGTCCCTGCTGGACAAGGCGCAGCGCATCTTCGTTGAGGGGAAATAACATGCGCGAGATCAACGCCTTTCTGAATTGGCTTTCAAGCGCTGACGGCTTTTTGTTCGGCTTCCTTGCAACCATCCTCGCCTGCATCATCGTACTGCCAATCCTGCTTGGCATCGCACGCCTGTTTGGGCTCTACACCATCGTCAAGGAGCGCCAGTGCCGGGTCTACGTGTTGTTTGGCAAAGTGATCGGATCGATATCGGAGCCGGGCCTACATCTGCTGCCACTCACGCTTGGCCCTGCAGCGTTAATCGTGAACTGGCTCGGCACATGTCACGTCATCGATTTGCGCCTCGACCAGGAATACTTGCGCAGTCAGCCCGTCAACTCGGAGGAAGGCGCGCCGATGGGCATCGGCATTTGGCATGAGATGATGATCAGCGACCCCGTCGCCTTCCTGTTTCGCAACGCCGATCCGCGCGGCTCTCTGTCGGCCAACGTGTCAAACAGTACCGTTCGATCCTTGAGCAACATGCCGCTTGGCGACATGCTCGTAAACCGCCACGCCATGAGCGATATCGTGCGCCGCGAAGTTTCGCCCAAGTCGCATGAATGGGGCTACAAACTCGGCTCAGTCTACATCCGCAAGGTGCACTTCCGTGACGTCGCATGATCCACGAGATCGAGGGCAAGGTGGTCAACCGGCTGCGCCAAGTGACATCCGCCATCAAGCAGGACGGCGCAAACCAGGTCAGCATCATCACCTCGACGGCCGAGCGGCAGGCAGCCGTCGCTTTCGCCAAGGCGGCGGCTGTCCGCCCGCAGATTGTCGGCGAAACATTGCACGAGATTTCGAAGCGTCCGGCGGTTGCCGCCGCGCTCTTTGACGTCCTCGAAGCGCAAAAGATCTCAAACAGCCACGCGACCGTCGTGATGCTGCCACCCAAGAGCGGCATGCTCGGTGAGATGCTGGCCGCGGAGGCGGGCAGCAAGCCGGTCCCGGCATCGGTTCCGCCGTTGCGGGGTTGAACGATCGGTCGCGCACCAGTCGATACGTTTGCATGACGTCGCTCGGGGACGCGGCCATTGGGCGCCCATTGCCATAGATGTGCCACCCGTTGGCTGCATGCTACCACGCGACATCTGAGCCCTCGCCAACGGCCGCATCATGCCACTGAACGTCTCGTTTTTACAGGTGCTGCTCGGGTCCATTGCCGAACAAGGGCGCCAGTATCTGCCGACCGCGCTGACGGGCGGGCGCAAGGTCCCCATTGAAGTTCTCGCA
>JANNXS010000313.1:0-5442 GCA_031409695.1 Hyphomicrobiaceae bacterium | reverse complement strand
CCGCTCCGGACAGAAGATAGAGCTTGTGCCACATGAAGAGTGAAGGGGCGGCAGTGCTCGGCATGCTGACCACGACCGACATCCCAGTGCCGCTAACCGCGCGCATAGCGACCAACCGGGATTGGTTCCCAATCGTCTCATGAACGATCCGCACGCTGCGCCCTTTCACCGGAAGCTCGACGGCGCCTGCGCTATCTACGAACCCATGTCCAAGCTGACCGGCAAATCTGCCAATCCCTGCCCGTATGATGTCGTCCTGGCCAAGCAGGGCGTAACCTGCACCATTGGGCACATCGAGTTTACCGAAGGTTGACAGGAGTTGTTCCGGGTCGAGAGACACGACGATGACCCCGCCGAATGAGCCGTCTTCATGTGTGAACCGGCGCGTAAACTGGATCGACCATTTACCCGACGCACGGCCAATGATTGGGCGGCTGATGTGCAGCTCGTCCTTAATCCCGCTCTTGTGGACGCGAAAATGTTCGCGATCGCTGAGATCAATAGGTGTCTTCGGGCGTGGCATCGCTGTGCTCGTCACCATCAGTCCTTTGGCGTCGATAATTGCGATCTGCACTGTGCGTTCATTGGCCGTAAAATCCTCCTGCACCAGGGACGACCACTCCACACTGTAGTTCGAACGCTCATACGACCGGCGCAAGAACTTGATGATCCGGTCCAAGTCGGACTGGGTGCGCAGAAAATCCTGCTCGATTAGCAGACTGAGATTAACTAGGTCGGACATCGTATCGTTGCGCATCCTCTCGGCGTCATCACGGACCTTGACGATCGCTACCGTCCAACTGAGGACTACGAGGATGAGGCCGAATATCATGGTCGGGTGCCAAAACCGGCGCAGGCGCGAAGGATAAAGACGGGTGCCGATCCGGCGTGCAAGCATCAGCATAGCAAGGGGTCTCCGCAGGTGTGCGCGTTTCGGTTCGAGGTTTGGGGCGGTCGGCACTGCCGGCCGGAAATTCAGTCATCCGATCCAAGTCGTGCTGTTCGTCGCAAACTTAGAATCTCGAAGAACAGCGGGTCCGTCTCCTCCAAAGGCAGGGCAAACCGCACACCGACTGTGTTTCCGTGACACCAGGCGGAACGACCAGTCAGCACTCTGCCATTTGGGAGTTCCAGCGTGACCGGCGTGCCAGATTTGAGGCTTGGACATGACGAGATTCCAGCACCCGAGACCGAGAGGTCATTCAGTGTGACCCGCTGGTAGCCCCTGCCGCAATCGAGCCGCACAGAAATCCCAACCGGCACGCGCCGGTCCGAGCGGCGGTCCAGCCATCCAGGTACGAGGACAACGCCGTCCGTCCGCACACATGGCGTGCCACCATAGCGGGTTGATTTGACCAAGCCCTCGATTTCGAGAAGGCGAGCTAGTTGTGCACTCGATCGCACTGGCTCCATGTCGGCGAGAACGAGAAGGAACAGCCGTAACTCACCTGACAATGGTTGCCACGCTTGGGCGAGTAGCCGCCAGTCCGGTGTGCTCTCTGATGCCTCGCCATGCCATTCATCGTTCGTGCACGGTGTCATCTCGCGCGTGAAAGCAACCTGCTGGTAGAGCCGAGACAGTTCACCAGTCAGGCGGTGGGTCAGAAAGACATCCCGACTTTGCAATACGACACTCGGAAACAGCTCCGGCGGCCGCGGCAGATATGCGGAGGCACTGCCGGAGAAGCGGATCGGTCGACCAGCGGCGCGCGCCACTACCATGCTGGTCGCAACTGCGGTGAACAATGCTGTGGTCAAGAACTCGCTGGCGAGATTGGCTGTCAACACTTCCGCTGCTGATGCCGGTTCGTGAAGCCGGCGCCTCACCAAATGAAGGTGATCGCGCCGGCTCTTGGCGTCGATGGTGGCGTCAGGCGACACTGATGAATTGGCTGGCATAGTTAGGTGCTCCCGCGATGGACAGCCTCACTATCTACCCGAACAACAAATTTATGATTACCATAAGTTATTAAGACCACTTTAGATGTTTAATGTGATTCGTTGGTCACCGACAGCGCCGGGCAAGCGTTTCAGTCCACGATGTGCAGCATGCCGTCCGCACATCAGTTCTCGGATTATAAATGCGGACCCTTGTCGACGTCCGGAAGCAGAATGGGAAAAGACAGATGAGTTTCGAACAAGGCTTGATGCAAGACTTGGCCGATGTCGTGATCTTCGATCGTTGGCGCGCGCAGAGATTGCAGTTACAGTCTGATGATGACCGCCACGACGTCCCACACGTCAGCTCACTCTTGCTCATGCGGTCTGAGATTGTCTTGGCCGCACCGTTGATTGCAGCAGTGACGTGCCTTTCCAATTCCCTTGAGGCCGACGAGGCCCGTGACGTAGGGGCCCGTGACGTAGGGGCCGGTGTGCTCCGCCACCTCGTGCCGCTCGTCTCGGACACACCTGGCCAAGCCCTAAACGATTTGCGGCGCGACCATCGCTTCTGCAGTCTCGTACAGGCTTGGCAACGCTTAGACAGCCAACTTCGATTGGCAAAAGGGTTAACCCTGGCGCTATCGGCAACGGCTGATTCTTCATGCAGGCGGGCACGCGTCGATGTGGAAGCGGTTGCTGACGCCTGGCGTCGCGCTGCACGCCTTTGCCATGATCTCTATGCCAAAACGGAGGTCAAGCTGCTAGCGGACGGGGTCTCGTCGGACACAGCTAGCGAACATGAGATACTTGCTCTCCTCGATGACGCAGCAAAAGGCGGCAGCGCGTGCCTTGACGCCGACGGGTTCATTTCGATCCCTGAGCGCGCCGAACGCCGCCTCTCGTCACGAGTATCGGTCTCAATTCACGTCAACGTCCTGACAGTCGACGCCTGCATCCCCGCGACTGTCATCAATGCATCGACGACGGGCCTTGGCCTTCACCTCGATGCGCCGCTCCACGTAGGCGACAAAATTACCATACAGATCCCCATCGGGCGGCTACTCAGTGGCACTGTCATCTGGTGTCTGCGCGACAAGGCAGGCATCAAGCTAGCAACACGGCTAGCCGCGGACGACGTGCTTCTCATCAACTAGTCCTGTCGCGACAACGACCGTACGTTGCGGATCACATGGCATAGCGCCAAACCTTCGGAACAAGACATACCGGCGCTGGCTCATGCCGTCGCGTTCCAGTCATCTTGACGAGCACGAGTCCATGCTGCGCATGCGATTGAAACAAGCCTTCGGATAATTTTCTGCAGGCGCCATCCTGGAGTTCGAACGTGCAAGTTCCGCCAGCGTTCGGCTGGGCGACATCGTGTTAACCGGATTGGATGACGAGGCTCTGTTTCCCCACATGGTTACGATCAACAGAGACGTAACACCCTTCGGCTACCGAGTTGGCGAGCGCCGCAATGTTCGGTATCGGGCAGTGGCCATTGTGTCACCCATCGAACCGCAGTGATCTGTCGACCATTTGCTTGGTAATAATATTCGAAAAGAGTTCCCTTGGCGCAACTGATCAGCCTGAACATGGAATGTTCGCTGCATTTGGATCGGATCATTCCCTATTTGATGGTCGATGGCTCGTTTGAGGCCAAGCACTACTACGACACTGACGTTAAGTTGTTGTTGGTTTGAGAGATCATCAGATGATATCGGGGTGAAAGCCCTCGCCTGACGGAAGCTGGTTCTGCGGCAGCGCAGAAAGGCAGCACTGTTGCGGTCGGAACAACGCGGCCATAGCGCGACGACTTGATGCCTTCGACAAGGCCAGCCATTCCTCGCCGACTCGGCCGGATGATTTTTACATGACGCGTAAAAGTTTCGACAAAGTCGGGGTCACTCGCGACACAGGACTATAACGACGCTCGGACTGCTCCGAGACTGGAAATCGGCGATCGACCTGAAGCCCGGTGCGAACTGGTCGGTGAGCCACATCAGTTCGATGTTCCGACCGCATTCGCGTCCGAGGTGACGTGATGATTGGATCTGGTTGAGATCGCCGTAGAGGTAGATCTTGAGTATCGTTGCCGGATGATGGCCGGGACGCCCCGTCGCTTCCACCTCGAAGATGAACCCAAGCTTTTTATGTTCCAGCGCATCAACGACGCACACTGGATGATCTTCGCCAAGTGCCTCGTCCAGGCGATCTGGCAAGAGCGTTGCCTGATTGCGATCGCGCCCTTCGACGAATCCAGCCATACTGCTCCCCCGCTGAATGACAGAGCCCGAAACTGCTTCGCCCCGCCGGCCAAAGGGGGATGATGTATTCACACCGCCTCGTATAACTGCCGTCGTCGTGAGTCACGCTGAGCCACGCTCAATAGACCACGTGAACATCAACGTCCTCACCCCCGCCGAGGAAGTATCCGGGCGGTTTCGGACGACAGATGGAACGCACTTCCTTGAGGCCGAGACCAGCGGTCACGTACACCGATGTGCGCTCATCGTAGGCGGCCCCCTTACGCACCAGCGTCCATGCGATACGGTGATGGTAGACATTCCCGAGTTCGCGCACCGTAACCTGGATGGGGTCTTTAATGCTGCAGTCACCTGGAGCGTAGCGGGCGACGATCGTGAATCTCTCCGAGAACTGTGTCTTGGGAATGAACAGGACGCACATGCTGAGGATGACAAGGACTGCAATCAGGGCTAAGCCACGCAGATCCATCAGGCTGCTCCCTGGTCACGCGCGCGCCACGGTGACGAACCAGCCAGCATCATGGCCGGCATAACCCAGAGATAGACCCCGGCGTCGAGGTTGTTCTGGGTCAACTGACATTCGAAGGTCTGGTAGACGCAGACGCCGAGAAAGAATGACGCGGCCGTTCGCACCAAGGGATCATGTCGCCTTGGGCGGGCTGCGACCCACAATCGGGCGAACAGCCAGAGCAAGGCGGCAAGACCGACGACGCCGATCTGTATGAGGATGGTCAGATACAAACTGTGGGCGGACCAGCTGACATCCAGGTTTTCGTCGACTAGGAACAGATTTGGGCGCGCACCAGCCCCATAACCGAGCCACGGTTGCTCCCCGATCATCTGGAACACGATGGGCCAAGCCAGATTGCGGCCGCTGTAAATGTTCTGCCCGGTCAGCGCGAACACTTGGTCCTGCAAGCCCTGGAACCAGTCGAAATCGCCCAGCAGTGTGTAGCCATAGCTGATCGCAAGCATGCTGGTGACCAGCAGGGGTAGCACCCATACCGAGACAGCTCTGGCCGAGAGCGGGCGCCAGGCTCGGCTCGCCAGTTCGCCAACGATGATAGCGATGAGCGCGCCACGCGCTTGTGAGAGGACCAGCAGGATCAACGGGAGCAGATAGACGACCTTTGGCGGCACCCATTCGGTTGATGGCGTGGCGAGCGACGAGCGGGCGGCACGGATGAAGACGTAGGTGATGAGGCAGAGGCTGCCGAGGAAATTCATCTGTGTCGTCAGTCCTGCATAGGCGCTCGTGTGGTCGAGGATAGGATAGGCCGCCAAGTGCAGTGCCAGG
>JANNXS010000312.1:0-2425 GCA_031409695.1 Hyphomicrobiaceae bacterium | reverse complement strand
TTGGGTCCATGAACGAACCGTTTTGTGGATCTATGCCGGCCATGACCATGGAGATGTTGGCCGCCACGTCATCATAGTCGGCGAAGTCCTTGAACCCGTGTTTCTTGGCCACGTCCTCAAGTTCGGCTTGGATTTTCGGATCGATCTTGTCCGACGTCGAGCCCTGGACCTTCTCGGCAACCTTCGCCATGTCCTTCTGGGCCGCAATGAAGCCTTCGACGGCTTTTTCGCTGAGTTTGACCTGTTGAATCATATCACCGGCAGCGAGAGCTGGCGCCACGACGGCTGTAACAGCGCCAAGGGCAAGCGTTACCGTAAGTGCAACCGCACCGAGAATACCCTTCATGGACCGTAGCATCATGATCATCTCCTTTAGCGCCGGTTGACGGCGTGGCTCGTTTTGATGGCTATGCGCATAACGATGCGACCACACTGAGGCCGAGATGCGCTTAACTGTACCTGCCCCGACACTGAACGCCTTTGAGGTCGACCAGCTCATCGATTTACATTTCCCTGAAATACACTTCGGTGCACGGGTCCTGTTCATAGACTCACTAACGGATCAGGGCGCCGATGTCCGTCTCAAGTCGCACCCAAAAAACCTACGCCCAGGCGGTACCGTCTCCGGCCCCGCGTTGTTCACGCTTGCCGATTATGGCGCCTATGTGGCCATCCTGGCTCGCGCAGGCGCGGCCGGATTGCAATCGGTCACCACGAGTATCAACTTGAATTTTATGCGCCGCCCGCAACCCGGCGATATCCTGGGCAAAATTCGGCTCATCAAGTTCGGTAAGCGGCTGATCGTCACCGAGATCGAAATGTTTGCAGACGGCAGTGATGCGTTGGTCGCGCATGCGGTGGCGACATACATCATGCCGGGTTAGGAATGGCTGCGCGTATGGCAAGGACTAGCACAAACACGGACGCTGAAATGAACCGCCGAGATCACATCAAGCGCTTGGCAAGTGTGGCTGCGATGGCCACCATTGGAGCCACTCAGGTGCCAAACCTTGCGTCAGCCAGCGGTCAAGTGTCGGCCAAGGCCGCCGGCTTTCGCGCTCCTCTCGAAAGTGAGCGGCACAAGCTGACGTTTATGCAGTGGCCGTCGCGCAAAGCAATTTATGGCAGCGCACGTGGCCTTGAAGCCGTCCAGAGGAGCCTCGCTGGTATTGCCCGCTCCATTGCCCGCTTTGAACCCGTCGTCGTTCTGGCGCGACCCGACCAGATGGCGGCCGCTCAAAAGGCACTCGGCGGGGCCACCGCG
This sequence comes from Hyphomicrobiaceae bacterium, assembly GCA_031409695.1. Classification (GTDB taxonomy): domain Bacteria; phylum Pseudomonadota; class Alphaproteobacteria; order Rhizobiales; family Hyphomicrobiaceae; genus JABFRJ01. The sequence continues at coordinate 1,161 of JANNXS010000312.1, read as the reverse complement.
GGTGCGGGCATCGCTGGGGCCGGCATCACGGTCTGGCCAGTTCCTGTCGAAGATCTCTGGTGCCGCGATTCCGGCCCAACCTTTGTTGTCTCGAAGGATGGCAAGTTGGCCATTTCTGACCTTGGATTCAACGGCTGGGGTGGCAAACAAGGACACGCCGACGACGCCCGGGTTGCCCGGCTGGTCGCTGAACGCTTGGCGTTGCCCGTGTTTGCAAATGGACTTTTCGGGGAGGCTGGTGGTGTCGAGCTTGACGGCGCGGGCACAGCGATTGCGCACGAAAGTTCCTGGATCAACCGCAATAGGAATCGACAAAGCAAAAGTGAAGTCGAGCGTTTGCTTCTGAATGCCGTTGGCGCTGAGCATATGATCTGGGCGCCAGGCATCAAGGGCGCTGACATCACGGATTATCATATTGATGCCCTGGCCCGCTTCGTCGAGCCGGGTCGTGTCGTCATCCAAATGGGCAAAGCACCGGATCGCAGCGATCCATGGTCGGTCGCGGCTTTTGAAACCTATGGGATATTGAAGGCCGCACGTGATGCGCGCGGTCGAGCCCTCGACATCGTGGTCATTCCGGAGCCGGTGCGCATTCGCGTGCGATCCAGGGATTTCGTATCGAGTTACGTCAATTATTATGTCTGCAATTCGGCCGTGATCGGCGCTGAGTTTGGAGATGACAAGGCCGATGCCGGGGCCCGCGCAATTTTACAGCAGCTCTATCCAGGCCGGGAGGTGGTCAGCCTCAACGTCGATCCCATCGGGGCTGCGGGTGGCGGCATTCATTGCGCCACCCAGCAGATGCCGGCCGTCAATATCTGATCCTCGTCGGATATCACTGTGATTGGGATGTGGCGCTGCAACTCAAGGTTTGCCTGAGGCTGCAGCCCGCGCCCAAATCCAGGCCCGCGCCCAAATCCAGGCCCGCGCCCAAATCAAGGCCCGTCGCCAATGGAAAAAGTGCGGCACGCGGCGGCAATAGCGGCGGTAGACCTCGCCGTAGTGGGCTGCGAGCCAGGGTTCCTCGCAGAGCACCATCAACGCGTAAACCGCCATCATGGCCGCGCATAGAACGTAGACGGGCCAACTGTCGGCCGCGATGGCGAGGCAACCGTAGACAACGATCAGCATGGCGTTTTGCGGGTTGCGGGTCCACCGATA
>JANNXS010000311.1:0-11355 GCA_031409695.1 Hyphomicrobiaceae bacterium | reverse complement strand
GGTTTCCTCCCCTCCCTACACCAACCACAACACTCCAACTTAAAACAATCCCTCGATCTGTCCGGCCGTGTTGAAGCGGATATGCTCCGACGACGGGATTTTTGGCAGACCGGGCATGGTCATGATCTCACCGCAGATCGCGACAACGAAACCGGCGCCGGCCGAGAGCCGCACTTCACGCACGGGGATGTCGAAGCCCGTTGGTGCGCCGCGCGCGTTCGGGTCAGTCGTGAACGAATATTGCGTCTTGGCGATGCACACGGGCAACTTACCGTAGCCCATGTCTTCCCACTGCTTCAACTGGTCGCGCACGGACTTGTCGGCGGTCACGGTACCCGCGCGATAGATGCCCTTGGCAATGGCCTCGATCTTGCCGAACAGCGGCATTTCATCCGCATACAGCGGCTTGAAGTTCGCAGTTCCACCTTCAGCCAGCGCGACCACCTTGTGGGCGAGTTCCTCGATGCCGGCCGAGCCCTTGCCCCAATGCTTACAAAGCACGGCTTCAGCCCCGAGCGACCGCACATAGGCTTGCACAGCCGCGATTTCGGCGTCCGTATCGGAAATGAAATGGTTGATGCACACGATCGCCGGCACGCCGAATGACGTCACGTTCTCGATGTGACGGCCGAGATTACCAAGGCCCTTTTTGACAGCCTCGACGTTCTCGCGGCCGAGGTCTTCCTTCTTCACGCCGCCGTTCATCTTCATGGCACGGACGGTTGCGACGATGACAGCCGCGGCTGGCTTCAAGCCAGCCTTGCGGCACTTGATGTCGAAGAACTTCTCAGCGCCAAGATCCGCGCCGAAGCCAGCTTCCGTGACGACGTAGTCCGCGAGCTTCAATGCCGTCTTGGTGGCGACGACGGAGTTACAGCCGTGTGCGATGTTGGCGAACGGACCACCGTGGATGAAAGCCGGGTTGTTCTCTAATGTCTGCACGAGGTTTGGCTGCATGGCCTGCGCGAGCAGCACGGTCATGGCGCCGTCGGCTTTGATGTCGCGGCAGAACACGGGAGTCTTGTCGCGCCGATAGGCGATGATGATGTCGCTCAAGCGTTTTTCCAGATCCTTGACGTCGTTGGCGAGGCACAAGATGGCCATGACTTCCGAGGCGACGGTGATGTCGAAACCGGCTTCGCGCGGATAGCCGTTGGCGACACCGCCAAGTGAGCAGACGATTTCGCGCAACGCGCGGTCATTCATGTCCATGACGCGCCGCCAGACAACGCGGCGGGTGTCGATATTTTGCGCGTTGCCCCAGTAGATGTGATTGTCGATCATTGCACTGAGCAAGTTGTGCGCCGACGTGATGGCGTGAAAATCACCGGTGAAATGCAGATTGATATCTTCCATCGGCACGACCTGGGCATAGCCGCCACCGGCCGCGCCACCCTTGACGCCAAAGCAGGGCCCGAGCGACGGTTCACGCAGGCAGATGGCGGTTTTCTTGCCGATGCGGTTGAGGCCGTCGCCAAGCCCGACCGTGGTCGTCGTTTTGCCCTCGCCAGCCGGTGTTGGATTGATCGCTGTGACCAGGATCAGTTTGCCTTCTTTGCGGCCCTCGAGCGATTTGATGAATTCCGCCGAGATCTTCGCCTTGTCGTGACCGTAGGGCAGCAAATGCTCCGTCGCGATACCAATCTTGGCGCCGATCTCTTGGATCGGACGCTTCTTGGCTTCGCGGGCAATTTCAATATCGGACTTGACGGTCATAGTTTTTCTTCCTGTTTCGTGCTGCCGCGGCCCCCCGTCTCTCCTCGTTGCTGAAGGGGAGGCGGAGGTGCCAAGTCAAACCTTTGGCGCCGTAGGATCGAACGTGTCGCCAGCCTTCACGCCCGCGCCTGCAGCCCACTCTGCAGCGGCGATCTTTTTGCCGTCAGCTGCCTTCACTCGCTTGGCGAGAATGGCACCGCCGCGCGCTGCAACCGTCATACCATTGGCGTCGATGGAGAGGATCGTGCCGGGGGCGCCCGTGCCAGCTGTCTTTGCGCTGTCGAAGATATCAAGCTTGATACCTTTGATAACCGACCAAGCACCAGGCGCCGGATTGGCCGCGCGGATGCTGTTGTAGATTTCTGCTACTGGCTTCGACCAATCGATCTCGGCTGCATCCTTTTTAAACCAGCTCTCGTACGAGCCTTTCGACAAATCCTGCTTGATCTTCGGGGCGGAACCGGCCTTCACGAGATCGAGGCTTTCCATCATGGCGTCTACGCCCATGGGGAACAGTTTCTTGAAATAGACATCGCCGAGCGTATCATCGGGCCCAATGTCGGCTGTCTTCTGCAACAAAATCGGACCTTCATCGAGGCCTTCATCGGGCCAAAAGATCGTCAAGCCCGTCTGCGTTTTACCCTCAGCGATCGGCCAATTGATCGACGATGGCCCGCGGTGCGCCGGCAAGAGCGACGGATGATATTGGAATGTGCCAAGCCGCGGCGCATCCAGCACCGGCTGTGGAATGAACAGCAGCACATACGCCATCAGGCAGATGTCCGCATTGAAGCTCTTCATGAGGTCCAATGCTTCGGGCGTCTTCCAGCTTTTCGGTTGGTGGACGGCCAAGCCCTTCTCGCGTGCAAACACCTTCAGCGGATCTTCCGCCTTGTTCGGCTTATCGGGGGCGCAGCAGACGGCGACGACGTTTTCGCCACGCTCAAGGAGTTTCTCTAGAACTGCCTTACCGAAGGCGTCCTGTCCGTGAACCACAATGCGCATATCGTTTTACTCCCTCTCCCCTTCGCGCCTGCACGACGTCGAAGGTGGACTGATCAGAATCTGCGCGTAGGGGAGAGGGCTGGAGTAAGTGGCAGCCGCAGACACCGACGCATCAACATTGCCCGTCGCGGATTTGGGGCAAGTTGCCGCCCCTCACCCGCCCCCCTGTTTTGCGCCTTCGCGCGGGCGGGCACCCTCGCCCCTCAGCGATGAGGGGAGAGGAAAAAGTCACCCCGCCGCCCGCTTTGGCACGACCGCCGTCGCGCCGCTTTCGCGCAGCCCCGTGATCTCCGCCGCTGAATAGCCAAGACCGGCAAGCACCTCATCCGTGTGCTCACCAAGCAGCGGCGAGCGTTCGACGACTGTCGGGCTCTCAGACATTTTGATCGGGTTGCCGACCGAGAGATATTTGCCGCGCTTGGGGTGGTCCACCTCGACGACGGTTCCGGTCGCTCGCAACGATTGATCCTCAGCGAGCTCCTTCATTGACAAGATCGGACCGCAAGGGATGTCATCTTGATTCAGAATGTCCATGGCCTCGAACTTGGTCTTGGTCATGGTCCAGGCTTCGATGCGCGCGAAGATGGCGTTCAGCTTCGGCAGGCGCGCCTTTGGCGTGGCGTAATCTGGATCGGTCTTCCAGGTTGGCTCGCCGATGACATCACAGATTGCCGCCCACACGGGGGCCTGCGTGATGAAGTAAATGTACGCGTTCGGGTCGGTCTCCCAGCCCTTGCACTTGAGGATGCGGCCTGGCTGTCCGCCACCTGAATCGTTGCCCGCGCGCGGCGTTGCATCGCCGAATGGGATGCCTTCGCCATATTGGCTATATTCCGTCAGCGGGCCATGGGCGAGGCGCTGCTGATCGCGCAGTTTCACGCGCGCCAAGTTCAAGACACCGTCCTGCATCGAACAGGTGACGCGCTGGCCCTTGTTGGTCACAGTGCGTTGGAACAACGCAGCCGTAATGCCCAACGCGAGATGCAGGCCCGTGCCGCTGTCTCCGATCTGGGCGCCCGTGACGAGTGGCGGGCCATCGCGGAAACCAGTCGTCGACGCCGAGCCCCCTGTGCATTGCGCAACGTTCTCGTAGACCTTGCAGTCTTCAAACGGGCCTGGTCCAAAGCCCTTCACCGACGCGTAAATGATGCGTGGATTGAGCTCCTGAATGCGCTCCCACGTCAGCCCCATTCGATCCATCGCACCGGGCGCGAAATTTTCGCAAATGACGTCACACTGCTTGATTAGTCGCTCCAGGATTTCGAGGCCCTTCTTGTTTTTGGAATCAACCGTGATCGAGCGCTTGTTGTGGTTGAGCATGGTAAAATAAAGCGCGTCGGCATTGGGCACGTCCATCAATTGTCCGCGCGTGATGTCGCCGACACCGGGCCGCTCGACTTTGATCACATCGGCGCCGAATCAGGCCAGCAGCTGCGTGCACGTTGGGCCCGACTGCACATGCGTGAAGTCGAGAATTTTAACGCCTGTGAGGGCTTGGGTCATGCGCTTCTGGTCCTGCAGATGTGTGGTTAGAACGTGATGGTCTGGTAAATGGCAGCGAGCGGTAGCGAGAGGCCGACGCTATCAAGCGTCAGTGTGTCGCCCGGGTAAAGTTCCTCGACGACCCACGACGTGCGACGGCGCATGATCTCTACTTTCGGCTTGTCCTGAGCGACGAGCACATATTCCTGCAACGATGGGATCTGCAAGTAGTTCAACTTTTTCTCGCCGCGGTCGAGGCGCTCCGTGGACGGTGACAAAACTTCTATCAAGAGCAGCGGTGATTGGCGGAACAGCCGGTTGCGATCGGCCGGATCGCACGAGACGAGAATGTCTGGGTAGTATCCGTCGCTATCGCGGACGTGTTCGACCTTGAGCTTCATGCCGGATTGGAACACTTGACATTTACCCAGCATCGGCCCGGCGATCAGCAAAAACACATTGCCTGTCACCAATTCGTGCGCGTCCGTTGCGCCGGCCATGGCGAACACCATGCCGTCGATCAGCTCGTGGCGCGTCGTCGCCGCGTCTTCGAACGCCAGATAATCGTCGAAGGTCATGCGTTGAGGTTTCCGCAACGCTGTCATGACGGACCTCCTTTCCGCGCAGATGCATCATACCGACCAACCAGATCAGCCATCGGCGCTGCATTCGGATCATGTTCTTGCCCGAGACCGACGTGGACGCCTGTCCGGTCTGCCTCTGGGCGGTTCTGGCTGACCTTCCACTTGCCTTCAATGCGCGCGATGGGAATCTCGATGCCGACGATGCCGCGCATCTGTGCTGCGATGAACGGCTCTGGAGCATCATCGACGGCCCAGGGTAGACGGCGTGGCTGCTCGTGTTGCCGGGTCAGCGCCTCGATCTGATCTCGTACCCAGACGGCATCGTCACGGATGATCGCATGGCCCCAGCAGTGCACCGTCGTGTAGTTCCACGTCGGCACTACTTTTCCGTGCTCGCGCTTGGAGGCATACCAAGACGGTGTGATGTAGTGCTCCGCGCCTTGAAAGACGACGAGGCAGTCGGCCGAGATATGTAGTTCTTTCCAATTCGGATTGGCGCGCGCGACGTGGCAACGCAGCGTGCCATGCGCGCCGCGGTCGGTATCGATCACGAATGGGATCGGATTTGCGACGAGCCCATCCGCGCCCGTCGAGATCAACAGGCCCAACGGATGCGCGCGCACCAGCGCGTGCTGCACGTCGAGCCGATCTTCGCGGAAGTGAGTGGGTTGGTACATTCCAACAGCTCCGATTTCAGTAGAACGAGCTGACCGGGAATGTGAGCCGGACGCTCTCTAGCGAGACGTCTTCTGGCGGCACATACGTCTCAGAAGTCCAATTCGTTCGCTTCCTGAAAATCTCCAGGTGCTGCTTGTCCTGCTCGACAAGCACATACTCTTGGAGGGACGGCAGCAGGCGATACTTCTCGAATTTTTCGTGGCGATCGTAGTCACGGGTGCTATCGGACGCCACCTCGATCAAGAGCACCGGCTGCCTCACGATGTTCGGGTCGTTGTCGAGTTCGGAGCAGGTGACCAGCACATCCGGATAAAAGAAGTGGGTCTTGTCGGCAGTCTTGACCTCGACCTTGATCTCGAGGGCAAAAGGCTCGCAAGGCTTGGCCAACTTCCCACGCAAAAGACCTCGAATGTCGAGAGCAATCGCGTTGTGATGACGGCTCGTACCCGCCATCATGTACATCACGCCGTCGACGAACTCGTGCTTCATCAAAGCATCGTGCTCACGCTCTAGGTATTCCTCGGGCGTCATCCAGGGGAGTTTTCTCGCTGGCTCAGCCATTTTAAAGCCTCCTCCATTGCGCGGACGCCAACTCGGCAAACGACGACTTCGCGACGATAGTCACGCTCGCGCCATCATGCGTCGCGTTGAACATCGGGCGCTGCTGCCAGTACGTCGAGTTCGGCGGCAGGACCAACACAAGTCGCATCCATTCGATAAACTTCGGGAGAACGCTCACGGAAATGGCCTCGCGCGCATTCGCTTTTTGGGCCGACGGAACAGTGCCGACCTGGACGTAGAACCCGTCGTTCGGAAATATCGGTGTTCCGCTATGACCGAGCAGGCGGGCGTCCGCAAAGCGATATTCGGCTTGCAGCGCTGATCCACTCCCGAAGTTGAGTGCGACGTAGGGTGCCAAATCTGCCTCCGACAGGAACGCATCGAGCTGCATCGTCGTAAGCGCGAACGTCATCCCTTTGAGAACATTTGGCTTCTCAACTCGTTGAATGACTTTCAGTTGTGCGCTCAAGAGATGCCCTCCTCCGCCCCCTCCTCAAGCCTTCTTCTGCGCCACCACGCTCTGCGGATTGAGATTGCCGATGCGGCCACTTTCCGTGCCGGCCTTTTCGTCGATGATGGCGTTGATCAGTGTCGGCTGACGTGAATCGAGTGCAGCATTGACGGCCGCCGACAATGCCGACGGCGACGTGACGCGCACGCCGTGACCGCCGAAGGCCGTCGCCATCATCTCATAGTGGCTATCCTTGACGAACGTCGTCCAGGCTGGATCCGTGCCTGCCGGATTGACGTCCGTACCCCGATAAATGCCGTTGTTGTTGAACACGACCACGCAGACCGGCAGCTTGTAACGGCAGATGGTTTCGATCTCCATGCCGGAGAAGCCGAACGCGCTATCGCCGCAGACGGCGACGACAGGCTTGCCGGTTTCTATGGCGGCGGCCGCCGAGTAGCCCATGCCGATGCCCATGATGCCCCAGGTGCCAACATCGAGGCGCTTGCGCGGCTGATGGATGTCGATGATCGAACGCGCGAAATCTAGGGTGTTGGCGCCCTCATTGACAAGGATTGTATCGGGGCGCTGCGTGAAGATCTCTTTTAAGGCACCGAGCGCGCCGTGGTAGTCCATGGGGTTGTTGTTGTTCTTCAGGCGAGGCGCCATTTTGGCGACGTTGTCGTTGACCTTGGTACGGATGCTTTCGGCCCAAGCGGTCGGCTTCACCCAATCGGCCCCGACGCCCGCCAGCATCAGGCCAACGACCGAACCAATATCGCCGACAACAGGCGCGGCGATCTCAATGTTGCTGTCCATTTCGCGCGGTTCGATATCGACCTGGATGAATTTTTGCGAGCCGGCCGGACCCCATGTTTTACCTTTGCCGTGCGAGAGCAGCCAGTTCAGGCGCGCGCCGATCAGCATAACAACGTCGGCATCCTTCAGTACCATTGAGCGGGCGGCACCGGCGGATTGAGGATGCGTGTCGGGCAGCAGGCCCTTGGCCATACTCATGGGCAAATAAGGGATGCCCGTGGTTTCGACGAGTTTGCGGATCTCTGCATCGACCTGTGCGTAGGCGGCGCCCTTGCCGAGAATGATCAGCGGCTTCTTGGCGCCCTTGAGCAGGGTCATCGCACGATCAACGGACTCGCGTGACGGGATCTGGCGCGGGGCAGGGTCAATCACTTTCACCAGCGACTTTTGGCCAGCCACGGCGTCCATGGTCTGGCCGAAAAGCTTGGCGGGAAGATCGAGGTAGACACCGCCTGGCCGGCCCGAGACGGCCGAGCGGATGGCACGCGCCACGGCAATGCCGATGTCAGCTGCGTGTAAAACGCGGTAGGCTGCTTTGCAAACGCCCTTGGCGATGGCGAGTTGGTCCATCTCCTCATAGTCGCCCTGCTGCAGATCCACGACCTCACGCTCGGATGACCCGGAGATCAGAATCATCGGGAAGCAATTGGTCGTCGCGTGGGCAAGCGCGGTCAGGCCGTTCAAAAAACCCGGCGCAGATACGGTGAGGCAGATGCCAGGCTTTTGGGTGAGATAGCCGGCGATCGAGGCGGCATAGCCCGCGTGTTGCTCATGGCGGAAGGCGATCATGCGGATGCCGGCCGCCTGCGCGTAGCGACCGAGGTCGGTGATCGGAATGCCCGGCACGCCATAAATCGTGCTGATACCGTTGAGCTTCAGCGCGTCAATGACAAGGTGGAAACCGTCGGTCAGGTTCTGCGTCTCGGACACGTGTTTGTCTCCCTGAGCCCTTGCGAGGATAATGCTGGTGCGTCTGATAAGTCAGTTCGTCAGTCAATCTCAACGTATCGCTCGACGTGATCTCTGAGCTTCAAAGTGTGCTCGCGGACAAGCCGTTCAGCCTTTTCGGTGTCGCGGACCTCCAGCGCTGCGACGATCGCTGTATGATCGGCGATAGAGCGGCGCGCGCGATCTTTCTCGACGATCGTGCGCTGGCGAATGGCGCGCACGTGAAAAAACATGTCGTCGGTAAGCTCTCCAATCAGAGGGCTGCTGGCGAGCGCGAGGATCGCCTGATGAAACTTGATGTTGGCGTCGGAGTATTCGCCCATCTTGGCTGAAACATCGTCCGACTTGAAGCCATCGACGAGGCCGTGCAGCATCGCGATGGACGTATCAGCCGCCTGCGTCGTCGCGAGGCGAGCCGCCATACTCTCAAGCGCTGCCCAGACCGTGATCATGTCGAGGATCTCGACCTTGGTCTTACGCACGATGAAAATGCCCCTTCGCGGCATCACACGCACGAGCCCCTCGCTGTCGAGTTGCGCCAGGGCCTCGCGAAGCGGAGTCCGAGAGACGCCGAAGCGCGCCGACAAATCTCGCTCGTCGAGTTTTAGCTCAGCCTCGGGATCATAAATATTCATTTGCATGATGGCCGCGCGGAGTGCCCCGTAGGTGCGCGATTTGAGGCTCATTCCGTCGCTCACGGGCGATATCTGCAATTGAAGGTGCGCCATCGGTGGTGCTTGGGCTCGGCCGCAATTGATCTTCGGGACGTCTGAGAGCTGCGTGCGGGGTGTACCAAGTCAAAGAGACCGGCGTCCCGTGGCATGTGGTATGCCATAGACCAGAGCGGCATGCGCGGCGCAAGTGGCTGGCGGAAAGTCGAAGACTGGTTGGGCCAACGAATGGCCTAGAGCAAAATCCGATCCCTCGGAATCCGATTTTCGCTCTAGGCCGTTGATTGGTCGCATTTTCTTCGTCGAACCGGAAAGCCACTTCGGCGGAAAATGCTCTAGATGAATGGCGGCTGCGTGAGCGCTTCAGCGCGCGTTCAACCCCCGGTCGCTATTAATCGCGACACCAGATGGCCGAGCGGGTCATCTAACAACACCAGCCTCAGGGCAACGTCCATGGCCATCCTGCGCATAGCGAATCTCGTTCTCGTGTCATCGCTGTTGTTTGCCACAGCCGCCTCCGCCGAACTCGGCGAACGCGATGGCAGACGCGGCGACCGCGATCGCGCGTCAACATCTCCTGGCCGCCCGGATGTGCGCCCGGATGTGCGCCCGTCCCGGCCGCTGGCAACATTGCCGGTGATTGTTCGCCCCGAAGTTGTGCGGCCTGTGATTGTCCGCCCAGTTGTGCGACCGGCGCCGCCGCCAGCGGTGATTTATGAGCCACGCCGCCCGAGTTACAGGTTTTGGCAGCGTGATCGTGACCACCGCGACTTCCGGGGCCGCAACCAAGACCGCCGCTGGTATCGATGGTGGTAAGGAACACGTAATATCTGAGCATCTGATGCCGCGTTGCAGCTCTGCAACGCGGCATTCTTGCGTTGATCAGGCCTGTCGTAGATCGGGCCAGTTACTGATCAGGCTTGTCGACGGGCGCGCAGTCCTGCCAAAGGGGGCGTCTATCCTTCTTCACCGCTGTCCCCGCGTCCCCGGATCTCCATTATGAAAAACCGCGCTTTCGGCAAGCATGGCCCCAACGTCGGCGCAATGGGCTTTGGTGCCATGAGCTTTGGTGGATTTTACGGTTCAACGACAGAGGCCGAAAGTCACGCAACGCTGGCTGCCTGCCTCGAAACCGGCACCACACACTGGGACACGTCCAACGTCTATGGACCCGAAATCAGTGAAAACGTCATCGGTACGTTTTTCAAGAACAATCCCGGTTCGCGCCGGCACGTGCACTTGGCGACCAAGGGCGGCATCAAGCGCAAACCCGGCACAACGGAGCGCGTTTTTGACAACTCCGCGGCCTACCTGCGCGACTGTCTTGAAGGCTCACTGAAGCGCATGGGCGTTGACCACGTCGACCTCTACTACATTCACCGTCGCGACCCTGCGTTGCCCATTGAAGCCATCATGGAGACGCTGCTAACTCTGAAGCACGAGGGTAAAATTGGCGGTATCGGCATGTCCGAGATTGCGCCAACAACACTGCGGGCCGCAGCAAAGATAGGCCATGTCGATGCCGTGCAGAGCGAGTATTCGATCTGGACGCGGACGCCGGAACTGGGGTTGATCCAGGCCTGCAAAGAGTTGGGCGCGGCTTTCGTGCCGTTCTCGCCGCTCGGACGGGGCATTTTCACCGGCAAAGTCCGCTCAATCGAGGCGTTTGGCAAATCCGACTTCCGGCGCGGGAATCCGCGCTTCACCGAGCCAAATTTCTCAGCCAACCTGCGTGCGCTCGAAGCGCTCACAACTTTCGCCAAGGCACGCGATATGACGCCCGGCCAGGCCTCGCTGGCCTGGGTACTCGCGCAGGGCGATCATCTGGTGCCGATCCCTGGCACGCGGTATGCGGCCAACGTGCGCGAGAACGCCGGCGCCGCCGCAATCACGCTGACGGCGGCTGACCTCGTAGACTTGAACCACCTGTTGCCCCCAGGCTTCGCGCACGGTGATCGCTATACGGCCGATCAGTGGGTCGGCCCAGAACGATACAGCTAAGGGGTTGGGTGGCGAGGTCGCTGATCGCCCCTGGCCAGAGCACGCTGCGCGTGATCGCCGGGGCAGGCGCCCAAGAAAGTCGGCTCCGGCTTCGACGCACCAAAATTCTTACATCACCGCCACGACGGCTGCGATGCTATTCCCGCGGGTGCGCATACTGACGAGCGTCTAGATAACCGTCGAAAGCGCCCGGAACTCGAGCGTCTATATACCAACACCCCGAATGGGTCCGCCGGTCGCGCGGACCTTGACTGGTGAGGGCAAATGGCCGGTTTTTCTCAATCTATTCAATGGTCATTGTAGACTTTGGTGCCCTCGGAGGGACTTGAACCCACACGTCCTTGCGAACAACAGATTTTGAGTCTGCCGCGTCTACCGATTCCGCCACAAGGGCCACCTGGTCAAGCACCGCACTCGGCCCGTATTCGGCCAACATGCG
>JANNXS010000310.1:0-1889 GCA_031409695.1 Hyphomicrobiaceae bacterium | reverse complement strand
ACCTCGATGCTGCCGACCTCATGGCCGATGCCGTGGGTGATGGCGGGGCAGATGGTATATTTCGCCACGTAGCGCAGCGCCCGGAAATTGTCAGCGGCAGGATGAGACGGTCCGTCCAACTTCCCAAACTGGACTTTCATTTTGTGAGCCGTCTGCCACGTGCGGGTGATGGTCTCACCGATGCGGCCCATCGCCTGGCTGTCCGACGACATCATGGAAATCGCCCCAAGGTCATGAAGCCGGTCCTCGGCGGCAATCGTTTCCGGCCGGATGCGGCTCTCCGCGAAGGCAACGTCTTCAGGAATCCGCGAATCCAGGTGATGACAAACCATGAGCATGTCGAGGTGCTCGTCGATGGTGTTGGCAGTGAACGGGCGTGTCGGGTTGGTGGAAGAAGGGAGCACGTTCGCCTCGCCGCAAACCCGGATGATGTCCGGGGCATGGCCGCCACCGGCACCTTCCGAGTGATAGGTGTGGATGGTGCGGCCCTTGAATGCGGCGAGCGTGCTTTCGACAAAGCCCGCTTCGTTCAGAGTGTCCGTATGAATGGCGACCTGAATGTCGAACTCGTCGGCGACGGTTAGACAGGTGTCGATGGCGGCGGGCGTAGTGCCCCAGTCTTCGTGGAGCTTGAGGCCAATGACTCCTGCCAGGACTTGTTCGCGAAGAGGTTCGGGCGAGGAGCAATTGCCTTTCCCAAGGAATCCCAAATTAACAGGAAACGCCTCTGCTGCTTCCAACATCCGATGAATGTTCCATTTTCCGGGAGTGCAGGTGGTGGCGTAAGTGCCGTGGGCGGGACCCGTACCACCGCCGATCAAAGTGGTGACGCCGCTGGCGATGGCATGCTCGATCTGTTGGGGACAGATGAAATGGATGTGGGTGTCGATCCCACCTGCGGTGATGATGCATCCTTCGCCGGCGATGACCTCGGTCGACGCGCCGATCGTCATGGTGATACCGTCCTGGAGCAGTGGATTTCCCGCATGGCCGATACCGACGATGCGGCCATGCTTGATGCCGATATCGGCTTTGATCACGCCTTGGGCGGCGTCGAGAATGAGGGCGTTGGTGATGACAAGGTCGAGGGAATCGGCATCCAACGCGAGCGGTGATTGCGCCATGCCGTCGCGAATGACCTTGCCACCGCCGAATTTCACTTCGTTGCCGTAGCCGCCGTTTCCAGCGATGAGGTCGCGCTCGACTTCGATGAAAAGCTCCGTGTCAGCGAGGCGCACTTGGTCTCCGGTGGTCGGGCCGAACATGCCGGCGTAGTTCTTTCTGGATTGTTTCATAGGTCGTATGGGTCTTATGGGACCTATAGCTTTCCGTTCACCAAGTTATTCAGGCCGTAAACTTCCCGTTTTCCGGCGAACGCCACCAACGGCACTTCCCGCGTGTCGCCGGGTTCAAAACGGATGGCGGTGCCTGCCGGAATATTTAACCGGAAGCCGCGGGCGACGGCGCGATCGAAGTGGAGGGAGAAGTTTACCTCGGCGAAATGGAAATGGCTGCCGACCTGAATTGGACGGTCGCCGGTGTTGGCCACGACTATAGCAACCGTCGCGAGTCCCTGATTGAGATCGAGATCGGGAGCGCCGTGCAAGGTGATGATTTCTCCGGGGATCATCGGACGGGATTGTGCACGGTGACGAGTTTGGTGCCATCGGGTTACGTGGCTTCAACCTGCTCGTCGTGAATCATTTCGGCGACGCCTTCCTTGACTTCATCCCGGGAGATCAAGGTGGTGCCGTAGCTCATGAGCTCAGCCACGGATTTACCGTCGCGGGCAGACTCCAGAAGCTCGGCGGTGATGAGCGCGACCGCTTCCGGGTAGTTGAGCTTGAGTCCACGGGCACGGCGGCGGCTAGCGAGGTCGCCAGCGACGA
>JANNXS010000309.1:0-7580 GCA_031409695.1 Hyphomicrobiaceae bacterium | reverse complement strand
GTCCTTGCTGTCTTGCAGCCGCCGTGGTTTCGTCAGTGCTGCGAAGTTCATGACACAGTAAAACTAGAGCATTTTCCGCCGAAGTGGCTTTCCGGTTCGGCGAAGAAAATGCGGCCAATCAACGACCTAGAGCGAAAATCTGATTCCGAAGGATCGGATTTTGCTCTAGAAGAGTATGCGTCCCAGCAAGAAAGCACAGCGTGATTGACACCGACGTTCTCTGGCGATTTTTTCTGCTCTGGCTGATCATCGTGCCGACGCCGGGCGCAAACTCGCTGATGGTGACGCATCTGTCGCTCACGCGACCGGCGATGCATGTCGCATTTGCGCTGCTCGGCAATGTCTGTGGCATTCTGCTTCTTGCGGTCTGCGCGCTGCTTGGGTGGGCGACGCTGCTCGACACATTTCCCTGGCTGCGCATCGCTGTACACATCCTTGGCGGGGCCTATCTGATCTATTTTGGTGTGCGGCTTTTGCTGCGTGCCCGACCAGCCCCCACCACATCTGGGCACATCGATCGGGGGCGCGTTGACCGCACGGAGCCCCTGAAGGCCATTGCCCTAGGCTTCGCCACCGCGCTTTCGAACGCCCAGGCGATCTTGTTCATTACCAGCATCTTTGCCGTCAGCGGTGTCCTCTCAGCCAACGTGCCAACGAGCCTTGCCGTGCTGGGTACAATCGCCCTCTGTAACGTAAGCTATCTCGGTTTTCTCGGCTGGATGTTTCGCCGACCGGCAATCCGCGTCGGGTACCAGCGCTTTCGGCGCTGGTTTGAGGGCGCCATCGGCGTCTTGTTCGTGGGGTTCGGCGGGCGCCTGATCTGGAGGGAACTCGGGCGTGGGCTTTAGCAGTGATAGATACCGCACTCCCGCGTTAGTTAGGGTACGGGCTGATCGAATTGCCCAGCGCACGGACGTCAGGCGGCGACTGGGTTCAGGTTTCCGCAACGTCATCGTCATGATTGCGTGCCTGACATCACCCGCGGCGTCAGCCGACAAGCTTGTGGCCCCCGTCCTTGTGGCCCCCGTCCTTGTGGCCCGCGTCGCCGTTCCCGCGCCGATGACCGGTCCACGGGCGGTCATGGGCCGCAGTGTCCACACAGCCGCGGCTTTGATTGCATCTGAATTCAACGCGCGAGCATCCGGCGTGACGCTTGACGTCGTGGCAGTCGAAGACACGTGCAACAGCGCAGATGGCTCACGCGCCGCAGAGGCGCTATCGGCCGCCCGTTTCGATGCCGTGATCGGTTTCCCATGCCGCGCATCTGCGCTCGCCGCGACACCCATTTTTGCGCGCAAGGGCCAACTGCTGATGACGACAGCACCGTTGCTCCCACCGTTCAGTCTAACGCCGACGGGGCCAACAGTTTTTCACGTTCCAGTCGCAGAGAAGTCACTGGGTGCATTCGTCGCTGGCCGCATGATGGCAGCACCTGGTGAAACGCGCTTCGCAATCATTCGTGACAAGACCCGACAAGCGGTCAGCCTTTCCCAGTCGATCACGACCGAACTTCTGTCGGGCGGACGAGCAGCAACGGCCATCGAGGTGTTCAGCGGCGGCGACAAGGCGTTCGCGCCATTGGTCTCACGGTTGAAAGCCTTGGGCGTGACGCATGTGGCGCTGCTGGCGTTTCCGGTCGAAGGCGGATTGATTGCGCGTGAGCTCACGGAGGCGATACCTACCATCGAAATTTTCGGACCAGACTATTTGGCGACGACGGAAACACCGCTGATCGCTGGAGCGGCGGCGGCGGCGCGCTTGCGCATGATCGTCCCGAGTGCCGACCCGCTTGCCGCAGGCGTGGCAGGCCAGGAGCTGCTCGCGCGTTTGGAGGCGCAGCAAGCCACAGGCGCCGCCGATGCTTTGGTCGTGGCGGCAGCGCTTGCGGCCTATGGCGATGCTGTCAGGCGCGCCAACACCGTCACACCGGCTGATGTTGCGGCGGCGCTTCGCCCTGGGCCCGACCTCCGTCCTAAGCCCGACCTCCGTCCTAAGCCCGACCTGCCAAGGTTTACGCGAGGCGTGTTTGACTCAAGTGGACGTCTAACGTCGGCCTATTGGGCTGTGTTCCGTTGGAACAATGACGGTCAGCTGGTTGAGGACCCGTGAGCCGATCTCGCGTCGACGTCGTCTTGCTCAACCCGCATCGCTCAGCGACGTTCAAGGTTCCAGGTCACGTCCGCTCGATCAGCCCAGCCGCCGCCGGTAATCTTCGTAGCCGTAGCGGCGTATCAGCTTGTAGCGGCCTTGGGTGTCGAGCCAGCCGATATCGGGCAGCGGCGTGCCGTTGAAAGTTGTGTTCTTCACGAACGAATATTGCATCATGTCGGTGAACACGAGGCGGTCACCGATCTTGAGTGGTGCATCGAACGAATAGTCGCCGATGATGTCGCCGGTCATGCAGGTTTTGCCACCGAGCGCGTAGGTGTGCGGCTTCGCCCCGGGCAGGCCCGCGCCGATGATGGTCGGACGGTAGGGCACTTCGAGCACGTCGGGCATATGAGTTGATGCTGACGTGTCAAGGACCGCGATTGGCCCCTCATTCCAGTGCAGGTCCAGCACGGTTGCAACGAGATAGCCGGTGTCGACCACCAGACCCGCGCCAGGCTCCAGGATCACCTCAACATCAAATTCGATGCGGAAAGCCTTGATGGCCGCAATCAGTTTGTTGACGTCATAACCGGGCTTGTTGACGAAGTGTCCACCGCCGAAGTTGACGGCTTTCACTTGGCGGACATAGGGGCCAAGGACGCGGCCGACATGCTCGATCAGGCCGACGGAGCCATCATGTAAACTTTCGCACAGGGCGTGCGTGTGCAAAATATCTATCTCGCCCCAAGGGAGCTTGTCGAGTTCAGCGACCGTGGTGCCAAAGCGCGAGCCAGGCGCACAAGGGTCATAGAGCGCGCCGCCAAGTGTCGCGTTGGAATAGCCAGGGTTGATACGGATACCGACATGGGACTTGGCAGCCTTCACCAGCGGCAGATAGTGCGCGATCTGTGAAGGCGAGTTGAAATAAATGTGGTCGGCGATCTTTGTCAGACGCTCAAC
Organism: Hyphomicrobiaceae bacterium; assembly: GCA_031409695.1. Taxonomy (GTDB): domain Bacteria; phylum Pseudomonadota; class Alphaproteobacteria; order Rhizobiales; family Hyphomicrobiaceae; genus JABFRJ01. The sequence continues at coordinate 4,529 of JANNXS010000309.1, read as the reverse complement.
TTCACCAGGGCCGTACGCCGGCGAATAGACATGAACCTCCTTGCCGAAGCTCTCCTGCCCCATCATGGCTTCGTACTCGCCGGAGGCCGTGGTCCCATCGAGGTGCGGGCGCATGAGCGGAAACGCCGCCGGCATGGCCCACGCCTTGGTCGCGAGCAGGATTTTGCACCCGGCCTCCCGCCGGATGTGGGCCGCGACGGCCATATTGGCCATCAGCTTCGCCTCGTCGAGGACATAGGCGGGCGTGGTGATGTCGGCTGGCAATTTCATGGCGCGTCTCCTGGCGGGGCCCATGTAGCGAGGACAGGCGAAAGTGCAATGGCGCCGGTATCATTTACATCGCACGCCTGAGCGCATCCCAAGCGTTCGATAGGCTGTCGCGGGACGCCGGCGCGGCGATTGCAATAAGTCGTTGCGCGCGGGTGTCTAAGTCGGTGTCGCGGACATTGGCTGAGCCGAACTCAGTGACGACGTGGTCGATGTCGGCCCGCGTGATCGAAATGGGCGTGCCGGGTGGATGTGATGCGACGATGCGCGAGATTTTTCCGCCGCCGCCGGTTGCCGAAAGGACGATAATCGAGCGGCCGCCTGGGGAAAGGCGGGCGCCGCGCACATAGTCTGCGACGCCGCCGTGACCAGAGATCTGTTGGCCGGCAAGAACTTCGCCGTTGACTTGGCCGAACAGGTCGATCTCAAGCGCTGAGTTGATGGCGACAAGACTTGGCACAGCGGCGAGCGCCAATGTGCCGTGCGTGTCGCACACCGGGCGAAAGCGCACGCGCGTTTCGCCAGCCAAACGCTTGGTCCAGCCGGGACCCGTAACGGCGGCGCCCGTCGTGACGGTCGACGCCGCGCCTGCATCAAGCAGCGCCAAGCCAGCGTCCGTGATCATGCCGCCGAACAGGCGCAGGCGTTTATGAGTCGAAAGGGCTGAAAGCACGCCGTTCGGAGCACTGCCGAGGCCCGTTTGGACAGCGTCACCATCACGCACAAGCGCCGCCGCGTGGCGTGCAATTTCGGCCATGGCTGGGCGAATGGGTTCGGCCGGCAACGTCGGCAATGATGAGGGGCCGTCGATCAAAGTGGTGAGCCGGTCCAGCGCAATCGTGAAGCCATCCGGGACGAAAGGCGTGCCCGGATCAATCATAGCCGCAATCGGAACACCGGCTGCAACAAGCGCCGGGCCGAAATCATGCGCCAGCCCGAGCGAGACCCGGTTGTCGCGGGGTTGGCTGACGCGCAGAATGGCAAGGTCGAAATCACGGCGCAACAAAAGCTCCGTATAGATGGCTGAGTAGTGCATCGGCCGATAATCAACACGGCCGGTCTGGAAGGCCTGGCGCAGCGGGGTTGAAACAAAATACGTTTCAAAGCGCCCCTCCGGAGCGATGCGTGTGATATCAATCGTGTTGACGCCTGGGATTAGCACGCTGGTGACGCGCACATGACGGCCCATGCGCGGCCGCCGCTGCAGGGCTTCGATGACGGCCGTCGGCTCTCCCGTAAAGCCCCCAACAAACATCCGCTCGGCCGCAAGCGTAGCAGCGAACTGATCGGGTGATACAGGACGGACAGTTCTCATAGCAGAACGGTGCTCACAACAGATCTCGCAGCATGGTCCGCAACGGTTCATCCGCTGGCGGCATGTCATAGTCACCGAGCCGGTTTGCGCGCACCCAGGCGATGCGCTGACCCTCCCGCGGCGTGACGTCGCCAAGCCAGTTCCGGCAGACATAAAGCGGCATCAGCAGATGAAAGGTATCGTAACTGTGCGAGGCAAACGTGAACGGTGCCAAGCACTTGGGCTGAACCTCGATCGAGAGTTCCTCGCGCAGTTCACGAATGAGTGCCGCCTCAGGCAATTCGCCGGGTTCGACTTTGCCGCCGGGAAACTCCCACAGCCCCGCCATTGATTTCCCCTCGGGGCGTTGAGCGATCAGGACGCGGCCATCGGGATCAATCAGGGCGGCTGCCACGACGAGGACGACGTTGTTGGTCACGGCAGTTCCTCGCGCGTGTAGGGGTGGGTGTTGCCTTCAGGATCTATGACGACGTTGTCGCCGAGGTAGTCCGGGCCGATCGGCACTTTCGCGATGCCGCCGGGAATATCGAGAACGTAGGTCGGCTGGGCGATGCCGGACAGTTTGCCACGCAGGGCCTGCATAATGGCGCGTCCCTCGGCGATGCTGGTGCGGAAATGCGCCGTGCCCGGCGCAAGGTCAGCATGATGCAGGTAATAAGGTTTTATCCGCAGCGACACGAACGCACGCATCAAGTCGGCCAACGTTGCTGCGTTGTCGTTAATACCCTTCAGCAGCACCGTCTGGCTTATGAGAACGATGCCGGCGTCGACCAGTCGGCGGATGGCGTCGCGGGCCGCGGGCGTCAGCTCGCGCGGGTGGTTGCAGTGAATGGCCATGTAAACGGCCTTCTCGTGATGGCGCAGCGCCTTGATCATGGCGCTATCGATCTTGGTCGGATCGACCACGGGCACGCGCGTGTGCCAGCGCTGCACTTTGACGTGTTCGATTTCAGCGACCCGGTCCCGCAGCAGCGCGATTCGCCGGGGCGAAAGCGTCAGCGGATCGCCGCCGGTGAAAATGGCCTCGAAGATCTCCGGCTTCTTTGCGATGTAGGCGAGGACCGCCTCGAGCTTTGCGCCCGACAGCGCCTGTTCGCCGCCGGGTCCGACCATTTCGCGGCGGAAACAGAAGCGGCAGTAAACCGGGCAGGCATGCGTCACCTTGATCAGTACACGATCGCGATAGCGATGAATCAGGCCCGGCACCACCTCGTGACGCTTGTCGCCAATGGGATCGGCACTTTCGTTTGGGCGTGAAACCAGTTCGTCAGCCGTCGGCACGAACTGTCGCGCGATTGGATCATCAGCCGACGTGCCTTTGATGAGCGCCGCCATTTCAGGCGTGATGGCAATCGCGTAGCGCTTGGCCACGCGTGCAAGGTCAGCGTCGGCGGCGTCAACAATGTACCCGGCGTGCGCGAGCGCATCGAGGGAACGGAGCGAACCGACGCTCATGACCCAAGCAACGCCTGGGTTGCCGCCATAACGTCGGCCTGCCGCATGAGGCTTTCGCCGACCAGGAATGTGTCGACGCCGACCTTCGACAAACGCGCAATGTCCGCCGGCGTAAATATGCCACTCTCGCCGATGACAATGCGATCCTTTGGCACGAAGGGGGCAAGTCGTTCGGTCGTCGCGAGAGTGACTTCGAACGTCTTGAGGTTCCGGTTGTTGATGCCGATCAGGCGCACGGGTAAGCGCAAAGCGCGCTCCAACTCCGGTGCGTCGTGTACTTCGGCAATGGCGTCCATGCCCCAGGCATTTGCAGTCACAGCCAGTGCCAAAGCCGTCGCGTCATCGACTTCGGCGAGGATGATCAAAATACAATCGGCACCCCAGGCACGCGCCTCGACCACCTGATAGGGGTCGATCATAAAATCTTTACGCAGGGCAGGCAGCACGCAGGCCGCACGGGCGGACACCAAATATTCGGGCGCACCTTGAAAATACTCGCGGTCCGTTAGCACCGAGAGGCAGGTGGCGCCGCCGGCCGCATAGGCCTGCGCCAGCGACGACGGATCGAAATCCGGCCGGATGAGGCCCTTCGACGGTGAGGCCTTTTTGATCTCTGCAATCAGGGCTGGCGACCCCGACCTATGGCGTGCCGCCAACGCGTCAGCGAACGGGCGCACGGGCAACGCCTTGCGTGCGGCCGCTTCGACTGTGACAAGCGGACGCGCCGACTTGGCGGCGGCCACTTCGCGTTCTTTCGTGGCGGTGATTTGAGCCAGGATGTCCGTCATCCCTTCACCCCAAACCGCTTCTCGATATAGTCCTCGACGATGACTTTGAAGTCGGCTGAGATGTTCGGCCCGCGCAAGGTCATGGCCTTTTTGCCATCGATAAAGACCGGAGCGGACGGCGTTTCGCCAGTGCCAGGAAGTGATATGCCGACGTCGGCATGTTTGCTCTCGCCGGGGCCGTTCACAATGCAGCCCATGACAGCGAAGTTGAGCGCTTCGACGCCGGGATACTGTGCCTTCCAATCCGGCATGCGGTCGCGGATCATGTTTTGCACGTCGCGGGCGAGTTCTTGGAACACGGTCGATGTCGTACGTCCGCAACCGGGACACGCGGCGACGATAGGTGCAAACGCGCGCAACCCCATCGTTTGCAGCAATTCCTGCGAAACCTTGACCTCCAAGGTACGGTCGCCACCGGGTTCTGGCGTGAGCGAGGTGCGGATCGTGTCGCCGATGCCCTGTTGCAGGAGGACACCCATCCCGACCGCTGAGGCGACGATGCCCTTAGAGCCCATGCCAGCTTCCGTGAGCCCCAAATGCAGGGCGTAGCGGCAACGCTGCGCTAGCAGCGTATAAACAGCAATCAGATCCTGCACGGCCGAAACCTTGGCAGAGATGATGATCCGATCAGTCGTCAGGCCGATCTCTTCTGCCCGCTCGGCGGACATCAAAGCTGACTGGACGATGGCCTCATGCATGACGGC
>JANNXS010000308.1:0-2215 GCA_031409695.1 Hyphomicrobiaceae bacterium | reverse complement strand
CTGCCGCCGCGGGCGCGTCCGCTCGACTGGGACGATGTAAACAGCGACGCGGGCTATGACCCCAATTACACGCCGAGACCTAGCTATAATCCGAACACCGGATACCCAGAAAATACTGGATATCCCGAAAATACTGGATATCCCGAAAATACTGGGCCCCCGGCTCGCCGAATTCACCCCGAAGATCCGAACGCTGGCTACTCGCTTGAGTTCGAGCCCTCTCCGCTGCGGGCGGCAAGGCCGACGTCCCGGGATATTGAACCTCCGCTCGACGAACCGCCGCTTGAGGATGCCTGGCGTCAGGTGATGTCGCAGCCGCCCGCGCAGTCCTATCGCCAGCCACCGCCCCAAGAACCCCGAGGGGTGCCCGAGGCGCGGACGCCTGAACCGCGCGTCTCGGAGCCACCGCGTGCGGCACCACCTGTGGCGCGTGCGCCCGTTCCAGCCCCATCACTCGATGCCGAACTAACGGTGCATGCCACCAGCGGCAAGGTTGAAAAAGGCAATGGACTGACGGCTATCGTCCAGGCTGGCACCGTGACGGGCCGTTCACTGACGCTCGTCATTGTGATCATGAGCTTTTTGGCCTGCCTGACGGCTGGTGCCGTTTACCTGATCAACCAATCGGCCAACGCGTGGCTGCGCGACATCGCAACCGAAGTGACGGTGCAAGTCGAGGCGCGCGACAAGAGTAGCATCGACCGCACGGTCTTAGCCGTCAGCCAGTTTCTCCAGAAGCAGCCGGGGGTCCGCGCCGTAAAGCCACTCACGGAAGCCGAGAACGCGCAGTTGCTCGAACCCTGGCTTGGTGGTGGCGCTGACGTGCTCAAGGAGCTGCCCGTGCCGCGCCTTATTGCTATTGAGGTGGACCGCAACAATCCACCGAACTTTGAAGTGTTAAGCGCGGCATTGGCCAAGGATTTCAAGGGTGTATCTCTTGATGATCATCGGCACTGGCAACGCCAGATCCGCACAGTCACGCGGTCTTTCGCGCTCGGTGGTCTTGCGATCCTGTTGCTGGTTGGTGCGGCCACAACGGCGATCATTGTGTCGGCCACACGCAGCGCGCTGGCCGCCAACCGTGAAATTGTAGAAGTGCTGCATTTCGTCGGCGCAACCGACAAATTCATTGCCCGTGAGTTTGCCGGCCATTTTCTGAGCCTCGGTATCCGCGCCGGGACAGTGGGTGCAGGCGCCGCCATGGCGCTGTTTTTCTTGCTACCGTTTGGCATGGAAGCGCTTGGCGGCGGCGCTGTGACCATGGCCGAGTTGCGCCGTCTGATTGGAGCCGGCACGCTCGATTTGGCTGGCTACCTCATTTTACTCGGTGTTGTTTTTGTCATCGCGGCTCTCTGCATGCTGACCTCGCGCCTCGGGGTCTACCGGATCTTAAACAGCCAGCATTGAGCGCGTTGTGTCGGATGTGCAGTGCCGCATTGACCTCGGCGGACACCCGCGCGAACGTGCTAGCGGTATCTTTGTGGCGGGAACACGTATGACCTTTAACGTCGGTATTTCCCGCGATCTGCTGACGGCTGCCGGCACGTCCTGCTTTGATGCGCGCGCGCTCGATGTGCTCGCGGCCAACCCAGCGATCACGTGGGAGTGGGTGCCCGAAGACGTCACCGAAATCACCCCTGAAATCATGGCGCGCTACGACGCCTTGCACCTGAACCTGCCAAAAGTAACCGCGGCGTCCTTGGCTGGACCAGATGTGCGCGTGAAGATTATTGCGCGGAACGGTGTCGGTTATGATTCGGTCGACGTCGCAGCGTGCGCTGCACAAGGTATTGTCGTTACAAATACGCCGCTTGCGGTGCGTCGGCCGGTTGCCGTTGCGGCGCTCACCTTGATCTTTGCTCTGTCGGGACACTTGCTGAAGAAAAACGAACTGTCGCGCACGATGCGCTGGAATGAGCGCACGGACTTCATGGGGCAGGGTTTGACCACGCGCACGCTCGGTGTCGTTGGCGCTGGCGGTATTGGCTTGGAGCTGCTGCGCCTCGCGCGGCCTTTTTTTGGCGCCATGATCGCAGCCGATCCGTTTGTCGCTCCGGCCGTGGTTCGGGATCTCGGCGCGCAGATGGTGCCGCTCGATGATCTCATGGGTATCGCGGACTTCATTGTCGTGACCGCATCAATGTCCCCACAAACGCGACATTTGATCAATGCGGAGCGTCTCGCGCGTATGCGGCCATCGGCATATTTCCTCAAT
>JANNXS010000307.1:0-2770 GCA_031409695.1 Hyphomicrobiaceae bacterium | reverse complement strand
AGAGTCCGTCCGGCATTTTCGCCATGAAAATCAATCCTCGGCCAGCCGCATGATGCGCCGTAGCATGAGACGGATCATGGCGAGCACGACGAACGCCATGTGCGTGCGCGTCAGGTTTTCGAAATCCTTGGCGAGCCGCCGGCAACGGCCGAGCCAACCGAACGTGCGTTCGACGATCCAGCGCTTCGGCAGCACCACGAAGCCTTTCTCGCTATCCGAGCGCTTGACGATTTCGAGGGGGATGCCGGCCTCCGCGAGAACGTCGGCAGCGGTAGCTGGCCCCTGATAGCCACCGTCAGCGACGACCTTCTCGATGGTCGGGAACATCTGCTGCGCAGCCTTGGTCAGCGATGCGATGACGTCGCGATCCTGCACGTCAGCCGGCGTCACAACGAGAGCCGTGATCAGGCCGAGCGTGTCGACCACGATATGACGCTTCTTGCACTTGATTTTCTTGCCCGCATCATAGCCGGGAGGGTCGATTTTGGCCCCCCTTTTTCTGCGCTCTTGACGCTCTGGCTATCGGTGATGGCAAGGCTGGGTGTCGGCTTTTTATCGGCCCGTTCACGCACCTGCGTGTAGAGGGCCAAGTGCAGCCGCGCGAGCGTGCCGTCGCTCTGCCAGTCGACCAGATAATCGTGCACGGTGCTTTTCGGCGGCAGGTCCTTTGGCAACTGCCGCCACTGGCAGCCAGTGGTCAGCACGTACAGCACGGCATCGAGAATCGGGCGCAGCGGCACCTTCTTTTGCGGCGGCAGGTGCGACTCGACCAGCACCCACTCTTCGTCCGTCACGTCACTCGGATAACGCCCTTTGCGTTCGTACCGCGCCCGGTTTTCCTGGGTCCACATGCCCGTTCTCGCGAATCACGCGCACGGACACCTTGAATCACAAGCGATTCCGATGATTCAAGAAAATTCCGGACATGCTCTAAGAGTTAGGCTATCTTTTGCATCGAGGGCCCCAAAACACGAGTTTTGCAGCTGCCGTCTCTTAAGCCCAATGCCTTGCTCCTGACGAAGGCCATCAAGGGCCCACGAGCCGCTTGCCAAATCAACGGCGTCGCCGGGCTTCATCTATGCGCAACCGGCGACGGTCAAGCAGTGTGGCGTATCCGCTATCGCCACGATGGCACGCAGCGCTGGCACACGCTCGGCGGCGCTGACATGCACGACTACGACGCTGCCAAGGCTTGGGCGCTCGAAAAGCTCACGGCCTTGGAACGCACCGGTATCGATCCGAAAGTCGAGACTACGTCTCCAACGCTCCGCGAATGCTTCGACCTTTGGCTTGCGCGGCACGCCAAGAAAAACCTGCGAAGCATGGAAACTGGAAGAGCGGCGCTACTTGCTGCATCTCGATCCAACACTTGGCAGCCAACCGGCTGAGGAGATCACACTGAAGGTCCTTGCGAAAGTTCGAGATGATCTCGCCGCCAAGACGCCGATCGAGTCGAACCGGGTCGTTGCGCTGTTCCAGCGGATTGTGAACTGGGCACGTTTGAACGGCGTGATCGAAATGAACCGCGCGCACGGCTTGCCAAAAGTCGTTGCAGAGAAGCGACGAGAACGCGTCTTCACGGATAATGAAATCAGGGCGCTTTGGGCGGCGCTGTATGAACCGCTTGCCATAGGCGAGAACGGGCTGACTGCGTTCGATGCCGAAGGTTTGATGGCCACGCGCTGCGCTGTGACACTGCTGCTGCTCACAGGTCAGCGTCGCAGCGAGGTCGCTGCCGCACGCGTAGCCAACGTCGATCTGGCTCGCCGAGTCTGGACAATACCTGCTGAGCGTGTTGGCCGGGATCGCGAAGGTACTTCGAAGAATGGATTGCGGCACACTGTCTGCCTTTCACCGATGGCCTTTGACGTCTTCACGCTGGCAATTGCCAGCGCCGGTCGCTCCCCGTTCGTATTTCCCAGCCATAAGACGCACTCTGCGCTACGCGGCGACTCGATTACACAATTTCTCGATCGGCTTGGGACGCGGTTAAAGATCCTTGAACTTGGCGCGCACAATTTGCGGCGCACCGTTGGCCAACGCATGCGGATCGCCGGTGTCCCCGTTGACCACCGCGCTTACGTTCTGAACCACGTCGACGAAGCCAAAAGTAAAGTCACGTCTTGGAACTATGACCCTGGTGATCATGTTGCCGAGAAGCTGGCAGCTCTGACGAAATGGGAAGCAGCTTTGTCCGCGGTGCTTTTGTGCGAGACGACGGAAAGCAGTTCCGCAACTCGTGCTCCAGATCACTGGACAGCCGCCGAACTCCATGCCCGACCGACCACCAGTCCAGCAGGTCGCTAACATGTCTTTTGACGACTTTGCGCGTTCCCGCTGTCCGGTCTAATAATGTTTTAAAGCAATCAATTATAACGTCTTGTTGCGACGCGAAGAGACTTGCAATGCCCCCACAAGGCTAGATTCATGATGGACTGCTGTGGGGCTCGACCGCCAGCCCCACACCACAGCGCTGAAAAGTGTTGGCTCACGCGGACCAGTGCGCGATGCGCCGGTGGTCCGAGTGAGGCAGAGCAGCCAGCGGCGGGATCAGGGGAGCGTATTGGCAAGTTAGTCGCGCCACGCCAAACCCGATAGCCACCCCTTAATCCCACCCCGCGATGCAAATCTGCCACTCTATCAATGCAGATTTGCCGCTTGATAAATGCAGATCTGCCGCCATCGTTCCGACCAACAACGCTTGGGACCGGCCGCCTGATGTATCACCGTTCCGGAAGCCTTGAGCGTGATCGAGCGCGCGAGTTCAAAC
>JANNXS010000306.1:0-21335 GCA_031409695.1 Hyphomicrobiaceae bacterium | reverse complement strand
CACCCTCGACTATGAGCATCGATCGCGGGCCGAAGCTCGATTTCTACATGTCGCTCCAGACGATGTGCCACATCGTTCTCGTTTACCAGGACCAGATGCGCACGGAGCACTATCGCCGGACAGATACGGGTTGGGATCTCGATGTTCTGAGCAAGCCGCAAGAGGTGCTTGAGTTTTCAGCGGTGGCGTTTCGCATATCGCTGGAGACCGTGTATTTCGACCTCAACGTCTGATCCATTGTCACCACTTGGAACCATACCATGCCACTCGACAGCATCGTCGGTCTCGATCACGTCGTTGTGGTGGTGCGCGACCTGGCGGCGGCGGCCGAAACATGGCGCGGCCTTGGTTTCACCGTGTCCGACCAGGGCCGGCACAGTGCACACATGGGCACCGGCAATCACACGCTTATGCTTGGGGATGATTATCTCGAGCTGCTTGGCGTTCTGACACCGACCGAGCGCAACGCACCTACGCGAGCTTTGCTCGAACAGCGCGAGGGCATCGAGCGCCTGGCATTTACGACCACAGACGCGGCGAAGGGCGTGGCCACCTTGCAGGCTCGCGGAATCGCCGGTGAGGGGCCGATCGCCTTCAGCCGCCCGGTGGACATGCCAGATGGCACGATAAGCGAAGCCCGCTTCGAAACGTTCCTATGGCCGCGGGATGAGCGGCCGGGCGGCGTGCGCCTGTTTGCCTGCCAGCACTTTACCCGCGAGACGGTGTGGCTGCCGCATCTGCAGTCGCACGCCAACACTGCGCACAAGATCATTCGGCTGGAAATGCTGAGCCCCGATCCGAAGGCCGCGGCTGAACACATGTGCCGCCTCACCGGCGAGACGCCCGAGCCGATCCGCGATGGTTGGCGGGTACAAAGCGGAGGCAATCGCGGCGTGTTCGAGTTCGTCGACAGGCCGGCGCTGTTTGCCCGCCACTACGGCGTGACCTTCGGCAAGTTGCCGCAAGAGGGGGCGATGTCGCTTGTCATCGAGGTAGCGGATCTTTCGGCGGCCAAGGCCGCAACGCGGCGGGCGGGCGCTGTCTGGCACGGTAATCGGGTGACCGTACCGCCCGCGAACGCGAACGGTGTCATCCTGGTGTTGCAGGTTTAGCGTGTACCAGCGGGACGACGCCGGAGACTGGGAAGGCGTTCGTTTGCGGGCGCCCGAGGATGAATTTTCGCTACCCGGAACAACGGCTAAATTGTCGCTTGCTGATATTTACGATGGCGTTCCGTTTGCCCAGCCTGCCTGAGACTTGTCGGCATGAGGTCGCAAAACGACAGTTCACTCTAGCCCGAGTTGCTTGGTGCCGAGGTTGCGGAACAGCGCCTTGATGACGCTTTCGTCCTTGGCGCTGTGTTTGGTTGTATCGGAGGCGTAGTTGATGACCTTGCCGTCCTTGAGACCATAGTTTGAGACGCGTTCAACCGAGCCAAGCGGGGAAAAGTAAACCGCGAGGACCTTGCGATCGACTTCATCAGGCTTGAAGAATGCCGTCTGTTTCTGGGTTGATGCAATGTAATAGTAAGCGGCGCCCCCACCAACCGTTGCGGTCGTGGTCGGTGAGCCGAGCACACCCTTCACTTGGTCCTGGCTGAGGCCTGGGCTGATCTGAGACACGTCGTTGTCTTGAAACTGGTGGCCGTGCTTTGTGATGGTCGGCGCACAGGCCGATATCAATGCAGCAATCGTCAGACCCGTGGCGGTCGCCATCAGGCCTAACCTGCGGTGCTCTGTTCCCCCGTTCACGTCGGCGATCCCCTGTTCATGATAGCCACCCTTAGGTCGAGCGCCCCGCCAAATACTCGCGTGCGCCGACATCGTGGCATCTGTGCGGCGCTTCAACGCGCGTATTACTTAGGCAAGCGCGCTATTGGTCGGCTGGGTAAACGTGCGACTCAACGGGGTGACCAAACGACCTGGACGGGCTAGCCACGGTCTCGGCAACGGATCAAGGCTAGAGCGCGATCTGTCCCCCAGTCTTTTAACAATCTTCACTCCTGTCTTTGCAGCAGAACGAAGTCGCACGGAGATCTCATGTTCAAGTGGTGGCGCGGCAAGCGCGAGGCCGCAGCGAAAGCCGGAAAGCTCTATGCGATGGCGTCGGGATGGGCGCGCGCGCCGCATCTGTACGCCGACTTACACGTGGCTGACACGGTCGATGGGCGCGTTGCCATGCTATTGTTGCACGTGACAATATTGATTAATCGCCTCGGCCGCATGGGTCCGCAAGGCCAACAGTTGGCGACCGGCGTTACGGAGGCCTATGTGGAGCACATGGACGACACGTTGCGACACATCGGCGTCGGTGATCTTGCGGTCCCGAGGAAGGTGAAGAAGGCCGCGGGAGCGCTGTATGACTCACATCGCGATTTTGGGCCGGCGCTGGCAAGTGCTGACGACGCAGTATCGGCGTGGCGCCATGCGCTGCACTTGCAGTTGGTTAGCCGCGGTGCATCACCCAATGCCGACATTGAACCGCTTGCCGAACATGCCATGGCGCTGACGGCACGGCTTGCGGCCTTAGCTGACGATGACATACTGGCCGGCAACCTAAGGTAATCGCGCGTTGGTAAATCGGCATGACCGCTGGCCGCATGGCCGCTAGAGCAAAATCCGATCCTTCGGAATCAGATTTTTACTCTAGGTCGTTGATTGGTCGCATTTTCTTCGCCGAACCGGAAAGCCACTTCGGCGAAAAATGCTCTAGCGTAGCGCATCCGGGGTATTGCGCCCATCAACGGCCAGATGGGCCAAAGAAAGTCACACGCGATGCAAGATCAGCCGTCTCGCTCTCAGTCATCCGCCCCCCCGCCGAAAAGCAAGGGCATCGCCAACCCGTCGTTGGTGGTGCGGTTGTTTCGTCCGCTCGCCTATTTCTGGCTCTGGGCAACGGGCTGGCGGCTTGAGGGTGAGATGCCGGACCTGCCGAAGTTCGTCCTGATGGCAGCGCCGCACACATCGAACTGGGATTTGCCGAACGTGCTCGCAGCCGGCCTGCATTTTGGCCTGCGGATCCACTGGATCGGCAAGACCTCAATCTTTAAATGGCCGTTTGGCGGATTTATGCGTTGGCTCGGGGGTATTGCCATCGACCGCAGCAAATCCAACAATGTCGTCAACCAGATGGTTGAGGAATTCAACAAGCGCGAGACACTATACCTGACCATCGCCCCGGCGGGAACACGCACGCAAGCAATGCAATGGAAGTCCGGGTTTTACCACATGGCGCATCAGGCCAAGGTACCGATCGTGTTTGGCTTCATGGACTACAAAAACAAGTCCGTCGGCATCAAGGGCATGATGCATACCACCGGCGACTACGAGGCCGACTTGGCTAAGATCATGGCCATCTACGCACCGATCCAGGGTAAAAACCCGCACAAGTGAGCGGATGCATTTGTATCTGACGCAACTTTTGAGACATCGAAATTATGCCAGACCGAGCCAAGCTTCCAGTGGTCCTTTCGGCAGTGCGACTTTGAACCATTTCTCAAACAAGACGAACACCGAGACCGGCACGACGAGTGCAATGAGCAGCGCTTTCCAGACGGGCTCTCGGCCGATTGTCGTCATGAAGCCTACTATAAACAGGAACGATGCGACGTATATCCCGAGGCCTTTGATACCGACATCGCCATGGCCAACCCCACCGATTAAGGCGACGTAGAGGGTTGCTGGCAACAGCACCGCAAGCACGCGGCCGAAAGCATTCCTTGAAACGAAGCTATCGACGTCACCGGAGCGCAGCGCCGCCATCAGGTTCACAAGGCTTGCGATGCCGAGAATAAGCCCGACATAGAACGGAAAGAACCCGGGCGCAGGTCCGTCTTCCCGCCACCCGGCGCCAATCTCGCGCGAGCCGTACATGATCACGGCCGACACCACGAGCAACAGCAGCGCTGTCACAATTTCCATCGTCCGGTTGGTGGTCAGAGAGGGACTGTCTTCGCCGCCATTGGTGCCGTGCATCGCCGTTTCCTTGTCCAACGGAGCTGACGTTATTTGCCGGGGGCGAGGAAGCCAGCTTCCTTCATCAACTCATAGTGCGCCTTATCGGCGGTATCGACCCATGCCTTGAATGCGTCGCCGGTCATGAAGGTCTGATTGAAGGCCCCCTGCTCCATGAACAGCTTCCAGTCGTCGGTCGCCAGCACCTTCTTGAAGAGATCGACGTAGTAGGCGACCTGCTCAGGCTTGACATCACCCGGCATGAAGATGCCGCGCAGCATCTGGTAGGTCACGTCGACGCCGGATTCCTTGCAGGTCGGAATGTCCGACCACGCCTGTTCCGCGGTGACTTTGCCAGTATAGGTCGAGCGCTGAGCGTCAAACAGGCATAGGGCTCGCACCTGCCCCGCCTTCCATTGTGACACGGCCTCGATCGGATTGTTGACGGTCGATTCGACATGTTTACCGACGAGTTGTGTCGCCACCTGTCCGCCGCCGCCATAGGGGATATAGGTGAATTTTTTCGGTGCCGTCAGGCGGTCGAGGGCTGCCGTGATGATCTGGTCTTCCTGCTTTGAGCCGGTCCCGCCCATTTTGAATTTCTTGTCCTCGCCAGCCTTTACCGCTTCCAGGTAGTCCTTCGCGGTCTTGTAGGGCGCTTCGCTGTTTACCCAAAGAATGAACTGGTCGAGGGCCAGCATCGCGACCGGTGTCATGTCCTTGTGCGAGACGGGGATGCCTGTGCCGAGCGGCGTCGTGAACAGGTTCGATAACGAAATAATAATGGTGTGTGCATCGCCCTTGTTCTTTTTCACCTCAAGGAAGCCTTCGGCGCCCGCACCACCGCCTTTATTAACAATGATCAACGGCTGTTTCATCAGGTTATTTTTGGCAACAACACCCTGAATGAAGCGCGCCATCTGATCTGCGCCACCGCCGGTCCCTGCGGGAATGACAAACGTCACGGGCTTCGAAGGTTCCCAGGCTTGGGCTGTCGCGCGCGACGGCGCAAAACTGATGGCGATCGAAGCCAACGTCGCGGCAAGAACGAGAGGTTTGGTCATCTGCTGTCTCCGGGATGCGTGGCAACTGTCTATACGACGTATCTGGCTTAAACTTGACGAGCCCCGGCTGGCTTTGCGCGGCGCTCTTGGAACGCGGACCAGAGCGGCCAGATCAACAAAGCGATGCCGAGGCCCATGATGGTTGCCTCCAGCGGCGTCTGAAAAAACACCGCGAAACTCCCCTGGCTGCCGCGCAAGGACTGCTGAAACGCCTCCTCAGCCGACTTGCCAAGAACGATCGCAAGCACCAACGGCGGCAAGGGATAGTTGAGCTTTTGAAACACGTAGCCGACCAGGCCAAACACCATCATCATCCAGACATCGAAGATGGAGTTGTTGACCGTAAACGCGCCGATGGCACAGACCACCAAGATGATCGGTGCGATGATCGAGAACGGCACGCGTAGGATGGACGCAAACAGCGGTACGCAGGTCAGCACCACAACTAGGCCGACGATGTTGCCGAGATACATGGAGGCAATCAGCCCCCAAACAAAATCCGGCTTTTCGACAAAAAGCATTGGTCCGGGTTGCAGCCCCCAGATCATAAGGCCTCCGAGCAACACGGCCGCCGTTGGAGATCCAGGAATGCCGAGCGTCAGCATGGGCAAAAGTGCGCTTGTACCCGCGGCATGGGCCGCTGTTTCAGGTGCGATCACGCCCTCGATCTCGCCCTTGCCGAAGTGAGCGCCGCGCGGTGAAAACCTCTTGGCGATGCCATAGGCCATAAACGACGCGGGTGTTGCCCCACCCGGGGTGATGCCCATCCAACAGCCAACCACGCACGAGCGAACCGATGTTGCCCAATACCGCAGCAGCGTTTTCCAAGTCGACAACACGGCACCGAGGCGAATTTTGGCGGCTGAACCCTGAAATTTGAGCCCAGCTTCCATCGACGCCAGAATTTCAGCGATACCAAACAAGCCGATGACGGCAATCAGAAAATCAAACCCGCCCAGCAGCTCGGAAAAGCCAAATGTCAGTCGCAAATCGCCCGTCACCTTGTTCATGCCGACCGAGGACAGCGCAAAGCCAAGGCACATGGCCGCCACAACCTTGGCGGGCGAGCCTTTGCTCATGCCGATGAAAGACGCGAAGGTCAGGAAATAGACGGCGAAATAGGCCGGCGGGCCAAATTTAAGCGCGAATTTGGCGATCACGGGCGCCAGAAATGTGATCATAACGACGGCCACGAAGGCGCCGACAAAGGACGATGTGAAGGCCGCGGTTAGGGCTTCATCGGCGCGGCCCTGCTGGGCCATGGGGTGGCCGTCGAATGTGGTTGCGACCGACCACGGCTCACCCGGAATATTGAACAATATCGAAGTGATAGCGCCACCAAACAAGGCTCCCCAGTAGATGCAGGATAGCATGATAATCGCCGACGTTGGCGGCATCGTGAAGGTTAGCGGGAGCAGAATTGCGACGCCGTTGGCGCCGCCAAGGCCCGGAAGAACGCCAATGATCACGCCGAGCAAGATGCCAACCAGCATCAAGGCAAGGTTATACCAGGACAAGGCGACCTTGAACCCGCCAAACAGCGCCGAGAGTTCTTCCAAGGCAGTGTCCCCCCAACACGGCACTGGGGATGGTGCGTTTACCGCGTCTCTGACCCCAGGCCTGAGACGATGGCACGCCACGATGGCGTAACCATGTGTCTATCCCGCCGCACTGCGGATTTTTTTGTGCCTGTGCGTGTCAAACCGCGTGGCGGTCACCCCGGGCTAACTCAAGTGATGCGCAGCGTGCGCTGACTGCTAACGAATAAACTTGACTCGAAGGCTCGGAATTTTCATACCACATCAACTTTAGAACCATT
This sequence comes from Hyphomicrobiaceae bacterium, assembly GCA_031409695.1. GTDB lineage: Bacteria > Pseudomonadota > Alphaproteobacteria > Rhizobiales > Hyphomicrobiaceae > JABFRJ01. The sequence continues at coordinate 14,499 of JANNXS010000306.1, read as the reverse complement.
CGAAAGTGCGTATCCAAAACGCATTGCCGAGAGATAGCCCCAAACGGCATCGCCGAGAGATAGCATTGTTGGGTGCGGCGGTGAACCCTCCATAGCCGTCGAGAAGCATCGAAATATGCATCTCGGGCGGCGGTGGGGGCACCTCAAGAGGTAGCGGCACAGCAAGAGGTGTCGGGGGTTGGTTGTTCTGGGTGGGCTGACAGGAGTTCGTTGCGTGGAGTTGAACACCAAAGGTCGGTATGCGGTCATGGCAATGGCGGATCTCGCCTTCCAAGCCAGCGATGCCTCTCGTGTTGATGCTGTCGATGGCACAACTCCCCTGTCAGCCATTGCAGAACGCCAGCACCTGTCTCTCGCATACCTTGAGCAACTGTTTGCCAAGCTGCGCCGAGCCGGGCTTGTTGAGAGCGCGCGCGGGCGCGCCGGCGGGTACCGATTGGCGCGGGCTGCCACTGATATCTCCATTGCCGAGGTTATGGATGCCGTTGAAGAAGACGTCAAAATGACCCGTTGTGGGGGCGATCACGCGACGCCATGCCTGCCTGGCGAACGCTGCATCACACATGGATTGTGGGACGCGCTCGGGGCTCACATCAGCTTGTTCCTGTCGTCTGTGACGCTCCAGCAGGTGATCGATGGTGGTCCGACGCGCGGCACACCGGCGCCAGCTGTGTTGTTCAGTGGCGGAGTCTTGCCGCGATGACACTGGCCCCAACATCCTTCGCCCGAACATACTTCGATTGGAACGCGACGGCACCTCTCCGCCCCGTGGCCAAGGCTGCCATGATTGCGGCGCTGGATCTCGTCGGCAATCCATCGTCGGTGCACGCCGAGGGACGCAAAGCGCGCGCGCTCGTGAATGAGGCCCGCGAGGCCGTTGCAGCCTTGGTCGGCGCCGCGTCGGCCGATGTCGTGTTCATGTCTGGCGCCACGGAGGCTAACGCTACCGTCATGGCCGGGGGGTGGGATACGATTTTCACCTCGGAGATGGAGCATGAGAGCGTTTTGCATGCCGCCAAGGCATCGCACGCCCGAATTGTGGAGATTGCGGTCGGATCGGACGGCGTCATCGACCCCGGCACGATCGCTGATGAAGTTATGTGCGGACATCAACCGCTCGGCCGCGCGCTCATTACGCTGCAGCATGCCAACAACGAGACCGGGATCGTTCAACCCGTCGCCAACGTGGCAGCGTTCGCGCGTGCGCACGGGATCGCCACGCACACCGACGCGGTTCAGACTTGTGGTCGAATCGCGGTCGATGTCGATACTCTCGGGATCGACTATCTCTCGCTGTCAGCCCATAAACTCGGTGGCCCCAAAGGCATCGGTGCCCTGATTTTACGCAACGGTGCGCCCTTGCCGAACTTGTTGATCGGCGGCGGGCAAGAACGTCGCCGACGCGCGGGTACAGAGAACATACCGGGCATAGCGGGCTTTGCCGCCGCAGCTGTCGCTGCAAAAGCTGAGATCGCAACAATCGATCGCCAGCGTCGCCTGCGCGACCACTTGGAACACCAAATACGAACGATGACCTCGACTGCCACTATCATCGGCCGCGACGTGGAGCGACTGCCGAACACGACCTGTCTGGCGTTGCCCGGCTGCTCCGCTGAAACGTTGGTGATCAAACTCGACCTTGCCGGCTTTGCGGTCAGCGCTGGCTCTGCCTGCTCCTCTGGAAAGGTCGGCTCGAGCCACGTTTTGCGGGCCATCGGTGTGCGCCCCGATCTTGCACGCGCGGCCGTCCGTATCAGTATCGGGTCGTCGACAACGGACGACGACATCGCGCGCTTCTTATCTACCTGGACCGAACTCACGCGCACCGTGGCGAAAGCCGCATGAGAGCGCGAAACAAGATCAACAGAGCAAAAAACACATGGCAGCCGTTCAGCAGACAATCGATCAGGTCAAGGCGCTCGACGTCGACCAGTACAAGTATGGCTTCGAAACCATTATCGAGAGCGAACTCGCGCCGATGGGTCTCGACGAGAATATCGTCAAATACATCTCCGACAAGAAGAACGAGCCAGCCTGGATGCTGGAATGGCGGCTGGAGGCCTATCGCCGCTGGCTGACCATGAGTGAGCCAACCTGGGCCAAGGTCGATTATCCCAAAATCGACTTCCAGAAGCTGCACTATTACGCGCAGCCCAAGAGCATGAGTGGCCCGAAGTCGCTCGACGAAGTCGATCCGGAAATCCTGAAGACATACGCCAAGCTAGGCATTCCCCTGCGCGAGCAGGAAATCCTGGCTGGCGTTCGGAAAGACGCGCCTGCCGCTGCTGCTGCCTCCGACGACGATGAGCGCGACGGCTTCGAGCAGATGAAGGGCCGCGTCGCCGTCGACGCCGTGTTCGACAGCGTCTCAGTGGCAACCACGTTCAAGAAGGAACTGGCAAAAGCTGGTGTGATTTTCTGCGCCATTTCGGAAGCCCTGCGCGAGCATCCAGAGTTGGTGAAGAAGTATCTCGGGTCGGTGATACCGCAATCCGATAACTATTACGCGTCACTGAACGCTGCCGTATTTTCAGACGGTTCGTTCGTTTACATTCCGCCGGGCGTGCGCTGCCCAATGGAGCTGTCGACGTATTTCCGCATCAACGAAAAGAACACCGGCCAGTTCGAGCGCACACTGATCATCGCCGACAAGGGCAGTTACGTGTCTTACCTCGAAGGCTGCACTGCGCCCATGCGCGACGAGCATCAGCTGCACGCGGCCTGCGTCGAATTGATTGCGCTTGATGATGCCGAGATCAAATATTCGACTGTCCAGAATTGGTATCCCGGCGACAAGGACGGCAAAGGCGGTATCTATAACTTCGTGACGAAGCGTGGCGATTGTCGCGGTAAAAACAGCAAGATCAGCTGGACGCAGGTCGAAACCGGCTCGGCCATCACCTGGAAATACCCGAGCTGCATTCTGCGTGGCGACGGTTCCCGCGGCGAATTCTATTCGATCGCCATCTCGAATGGTCGCCAGCAGGTCGATAGCGGCACAAAGATGATCCACCTCGGCAAGAACACATCGAGCCGGATCATCTCAAAAGGCATCGCTGCCGGACGTTCGCAGAACACCTATCGAGGCTTGGTGTCGACGCATGCCAAGGCCACGAACGCGCGCAACTTCACCAATTGCGATAGCCTCCTGATTGGCGACAAGTGCGGCGCGCACACCGTGCCCTATATCGAGGCCAAGAACTCCAGTTCGCACTTCGAGCACGAGGCGACGACGTCAAAGATCTCCGATGACAAGCTGTTCTATTGCCAGAGCCGCGGCCTTTCTAGCGAGGAAGCGATCGCGCTCATCGTCAACGGCTTCGTGCGCGATGTGTTGCAGCAACTGCCCATGGAGTTCATGGCCGAGACCCAGAAGCTGATTGGCATCTCGCTTGAGGGAAGCGTGGGTTGAAGAAACAAATTCGTTTCATCTTCGGCCAGTGCAACAGGCGGCTGGATGATCACACAAGAGCCGGAGCCAAATCCGGCCGCGACGACCAAGGACTGGACTGAGACATAAGCCTGCCGCGCGGTAAGGGGACGTGGCCGGAACATAACCCCAAGGAGGACTGCTATGCGTGACGCAGCATTTGAGACCGGCAAAGTGATGACAGCGCGGCTTTTGCGCCCGCTAAGCGAACATGAGGCCCGTGAGCGTAATGCGCTCTCGGCAACCAAGCCTGGCTTGAAGCTGCAGACCGGCGACGTCGTCACCGTGGTCGAAACCTTTGACAGTGGCTCGTCGTTCCTGGTCGAGTTCACCAAGGGCGGCAAGCCCAAGAAAGACAGCTGCGACTGGATGGGCGTCGTCTCGGTGAACGAAATCGAAGTGGTAGAAGTGTCGAAGACGTGATCGCCCTGCTGCGTCTCCCCGTCGTTCATGGGGAAAGAGTGCCGCGTTCCGTGTGATCGCGCGCTTTGGTTTGAACTGTGAAAGCGAACTTAAATGCTCGAAATCAAAAACCTGCACGTGAAAATCGCTGATGAGGACAAAGAGATCCTGAAAGGGATCTCGTTGACGGTCCCCAAGGGCGAAGTGCACGCGATCATGGGGCCGAACGGCTCGGGCAAGTCGACGCTTGCCTACGTGCTGGCCGGCCGCAGCGACTATGAGGTGACCAGCGGTGATATCCTCTGGAACGGCGAGAGCATTATTGAGATGTCGCCGGATGAGCGCGCCGCCAAGGGCGTGTTCCTCGCTTTCCAATACCCGATGGAAATTCCCGGCGTCGCTACCATGACGTTTCTCCGTGCCTGTGTGAATGCGACGCGCAAAAAGCGCGGCACCAAAGAACTGACCACGCCGGAGTTCATGAAATTTGCGAAGGCGAAGGCAGCTGAACTTGGCGTCACCGACGACATGCTCAAGCGCCCACTTAATACGGGTTTCTCCGGCGGCGAAAAGAAGCGCATGGAAATTCTCCAGATGAGCCTGCTGGAGCCGACCTTGTGCGTGCTCGATGAGACGGACTCAGGCCTCGACATCGATGCCATCAAGATCGTCTCGGAAGGCGCGACGCGCATGCGTTCGCCGGATCGCGCGATGCTGGTCATCACGCACTATCAGCGGCTCCTGAATTTCATCGTCCCCGACAAAGTCCATGTGCTCGCCCACGGCCGTATCCAAAAGACAGGTGGCAAAGAATTGGCACTTGAGCTTGAGAAAACCGGCTATGCGGAATTCAAGGGCAAGGCTGCTTAGCGTCACTCTGCCTCAGGTCCGAGGCGGAGAGAGTGCTGCCCCTCACCCCGGCCCTCTCCTGTCGCCCGGCCCTGGCCCGTCGACCGCAGGGGAGAGGGACATTCAGAGCAAGATCGATGAACGTGACTTTGAAAAAAACCGACGTTGAACTGGCGCTCGCCGAAGAGTTTGACCGGCTTTCCACCAAACTTCCGGGTGGCCGCGCAGTCAGCGCCTTGCGTCGGCAGGCCATGGCTGTTTTTCGCGAGCACGGATTGCCGCATCGGCGCGTCGAAGAATGGAAATACACTGACCTGCGCGCGCGCCTGAAGACGCCGCTCCAAACGCGTGTGGTTGACGATACGAATGTCTCGGCCAAGGAATTGAACGCCGCGCTTGGGGCCCTCGCGACCCTTGACGCACACCGCATCGTACTGATCAACGGCCACTATCGCCGCGAATTATCGAAGCACGACACCATCGCAGACGCCGATGTGCGCCCGCTGTCAAACGCCCTCAGGGTCATGCCGGATGAAGCCGCAACACGCATGTTGCGCGGGGCCGGGCCAGAAAGCGAGAGTGTCGTTGCTTTGAACACTGCTTTTGCAAGCGACGGCGCTGTCATCAGCGTGGCTGGGCGGCTCACAAAGCCGATCTTTATTATCCACGCTGAAGCTGGCCAGAAGCCCGGTCATACCGTCATGCGCAGTACTATCGGCGTGTTACCGGGCTCGGAGGCGACCATCGTTGAGGTGTTTGTCACGCTTGCCGGCGCGCACGCTGGCTGCGTCAACTCAGCCACCGAGATCGGTCTTGGGAAAGGCGCCAAGGTCTCCCATTTGAAAGTAACGGTCGGCGCGGGGACGCACATATCATCGTGCGCGCCGACCCTTGAGGCTGCGGCTGAGTATCGCCTGTTCCACTATACGGCGTCGTCAGAGCTGGTGCGCAATCAAGTGTTCCCGTTGTTCACTGGCGAGGGCGCGAAACTGGATATATCAGGTGCCATGCTGGCCCGCGCGAAGGAGCACTGCGACACGACACTTGTGATCGATCACGCGGTCCCCGGTTGCGAAAGCCGCGAGTTGTTCAAGACCGTGCTCGACGACACCGCACGATCCGTGTTCCAAGGCAAAGTTATCGTGCGTCCCGACGCCCAGCAGACGGACGGCAAGCAGATGGCCAACGCGTTGATGTTGTCCGAGCGCGCCGAATTTGACAGCAAACCTGAACTCGAAATCTATGCCGATGATGTCGTCTGCGGCCACGGCGCGACGGTTGCCGATATCGACAAGAACCTGATGTTTTATCTGCTCTCGCGCGGCATCCCTCGCGATGAGGCACGCGCGATGCTGATCGAAAGCTTCATCGGCGAAGCGCTGGACAAAGTGCAGGACGAGGCGCTCCGGGCGGCGCTCGGCGAGATGGCGACGGGGTGGCTGGCTGGGTGAATGTCGGCCGGATCACCTGCCGACCGCGCAACTGGGAACCTACGCAAGCCCAGAGTGATTTCCACCTTATTGGATTCCCTGCTGTGCGAGGATGCTTCGTCGTAGGACGATCGCACAAAAACTGACCCGCAAGACGGCTGACGAACATGACCATGACCACAACACCACGCAACGCCCCTTACGACGTCGACGCCATCCGCGCCGATTTCCCGATCCTGTTCCGCGAGGTCTACGGCAAACCTCTCGTCTACTTGGACAACGGCGCGAGCGCACAAAAACCGCGCTCCGTGCTGGAGGCGATCGACTACGGCTACCGCATGGAATACGCCAACGTGCATCGTGGGCTGCACTACCTCTCGAACACGGCGACGGCAAAGTTCGAAGAGGCGCGTGAAACGGTGCGCCGCTTCCTCAACGCGGGCTCGACCGACGAGATCATTTTCACGCGCGGCGCGACCGAGGCCATCAATCTTGTGGCAGCGTCCTATGGGGCTACGGCCTTTAAACCCGGCGATGAAATTGTACTCTCGATCATGGAGCACCACTCCAACATCGTGCCCTGGCACTTCCACAGGGAGCGCAACGGCGCGGTCCTCAAGTGGGCGCCGATCAGCGATGACGGCGAGTTTCTACTCGACGAATTCGAGCGACTTTTGACGCCCAAGACTAAACTTGTCGCGCTCACGCATATGTCGAACGTGCTCGGCACCGTCGTGCCGATCAAAGAGGTCTGCCGCATCGCACACGCGAGAGGCATTCCCGTGCTCGTCGACGGCTCCCAGTCAGCCGTGCACATGACCATCGACGTGCGCGATCTCGATGCCGATTTTTATGTCTTCACGGGCCACAAGACCTACGGCCCATCGGGCACCGGCGTACTCTACGCGAAGAAAAAGCATCTTGATGCCATGCAGCCCTACCACGGTGGCGGGGAGATGATTGAAAGCGTCCATGTGGACGGGGTCACCTATGCCAAGACGCCGCACAAATTCGAGGCTGGCACGCCCGACATCATCGGCATCGTCGGATTGGGCGCCGGGCTTAACTACATGATGCAGGTGGGTCGCGATCGGATCGCGGCGCACGAGGCGGATGTGAGCGCCTACGCCCATGAGCGGCTGTCGGCGCTGAACTACATCAAGATCCACGGCCGCGCGCCCGGCAAGGGTGCGATCGTGACGTTTTCGGTGGCCGGGCTGCACCCCCACGACATCTCGACCATCATCGACCGTTCCGGCATCGCGGTGCGGGCCGGCCACCACTGCGCGCAGCCGTTGATGGAGCGTCTCGGCGTTACCGCCACCTGCCGGGCGTCGTTCGCAATGTACAACACGCGGGCCGAGGTCGATGTGCTGGCCGAGGCACTTGCCAAGGCGCACAGTTTTTTCTCGTAACCGAGCTGAGGCGTTGCAAACTTCGCCCAGCACAGCGCAAGACGACGCGTGGCAGCCGAAGCCGCACTCTTGGCTTTGCCCTCACGGTGTGAAACACCGATTGACCCCTTTTGAGGTCGATCATGCCCGCCACTGCCCAACCTGATATTAGCCTGCCTGACATCGCCGACATCCGCGCGGCCGCCGAGCGCATCAAGCCCTATGCGGTTTTGACCCCGCTGCTTGAACATCCGGCGCTCAACGCTCGTGTCGGTGGACGCATTTTGTTGAAGGCTGAAAGCCTGCAACGGGTCGGTGCTTTCAAGTTTCGCGGCGCGTACAATGCCGTGGCGCAGATCGACCGGACCATGTACCCGGGCGGTGTCGTCGCATGCTCATCGGGAAACCATGCACAAGGCGTTGCGGCCGCCGCCGCGCTGTGTGACATGCCCGCCGTCATCGTCATGCCCGCCGACGCCCCAAAGCTCAAAATTGCACGCACGAAAGCCTTTGGCGCCGACGTGGTTACCTACAACCGCACTACCGAAGACCGCGATGCCATCGCCGCCGAGATCGCAGCCGAACGCAAAATGGCGTTCGTGCACCCCTTTGACGATCCCCGTGTCATGGCGGGCCAGGGCACGGCCGGGCTCGAGTTGATGGAGCAAGCAAAGGCGAAAGGTGCAATCCCGGACGAAGTGCTCGTTTGCTGCTCGGGCGGGGGCTTTCTGTCAGGTGTTTCGATTGCCGTGAAGGCCGCCAACGCTGCAACCAACGTGTTTGCCGTCGAGCCGGTCGGATTTGATCGCATGGGGCGATCGGTGCGGGCGGGCAGCCCCCAAGTGAACGAGAAACTTTCGGGCTCCATCTGTGATGCGCTGATGTCCAAGACGGCGGGCAAGTTTACCTTTGCCGTCGCCAAGCAAAATGTCGCCGGCGGCTACGCCGTCACCGACGATGAAGCGCGTGCGGCCATGCGCTTTGCCTTTGAAGAACTCAAGCTCGTGCTTGAGCCGGGCGGTGCAGCGGCGCTTGCGGCGATCCTGTCGGGCAAGGTCATGAGCAAGGGGCGCGTCATCGCCGCCATGCTCTCAGGCGGGAATGTCGACCCGGCCATGTTCGCTGAGACGATTAACGGCTGAGGGCAACGGCTGAGGGCCATGCGGCTCGACATCATGTGCGGCGCGGCTTTGGTTTTGTCGCGGCGATCTCAATGTCAGTCATGCCGATATCGCTCAGGATCTGATCTGTGTCGGCCCCCAGCGCCGGCGGCGCCAAATCAGGTGTTACCTCAAGCCCGCCAAACAGGATCGGCGCGCGCAGGCTGCGCTGCATCGACGTCTCGGCGCTGAAGTTCGGCTCATAGAAGTTGACGGCCTGCAAATGCGGATCATGCAGCAGCTGCGACGGCGTGTTGACCGGCGAGTGCGGCACATCCAGGCGCATGAAAGTGGTGCACCACTCAGCCGTCGTGCGGGCCGGCAGGGCTTTGGTCAGCATCCCATAGAGTTCGCCGACACGGCTTGACCGCTCGGTCGGGTTGCGGAACCAAGCCTGCGTCGTCACGTCAGCACGCCCGATCTCGGTCAGCACCTTGACCCACTTGTCCTCCGTGTAGGGCAGCACGCCAATGAAGCCGTCTTTGGTGCGATAGGGCCTGCGGTCTGGCGACACAACACGTGCGTAGCCCTCGGTCTCGGTCGCACCAAAAGCGGCGGCCCCCATATGCTCATTGAGCGTAAAGGCAGCCATAGTCTCAAACATGGGGATTTCGACGTACCCAGGCACGTCCCCCGTGCGCGACTTGTGCAACAGCGCGGCCAGTACGGCGTAGGCGAGATGCAACCCGGTCACTTTGTCAGCAACGATCGAGGGAATATAGTGAGCCTCGCCATCGCGCAGCTGGAACAAGCCTGCGATACCGGACGCGGCCTGGATAACATCGTCGTAGGCGGGTCGGCCGGCATAAGGGCCGTCGCGCCCATAGCCGTTGGCCGCGCAATAGATGATACCCGGATGCAATTTGCGAACCACCTCGAAGCTGAAGCCGAGCTTGTCGAGGGCGTCCTGGCGCATGTTGTGGATCAGCACGTCGCCGGTCGGGATCAATTTGCGCAACGCGGCTTTGCCGCCTTCGCTTTTGAGATCCAGGCAGACTGACCGCTTGTTGCGGTTGTTGTTGGCAAAGATGTGCGAGAGGCCAGTCTCAGACAGCGGGGCTATGGGCCGCATGCTGTCGCCTTCCGGTGGCTCGATCTTGATCACGTCGGCGCCGAGGTCGCCGAGGATCTGGGCGGCAAAGGGCCCAAGGATCACCGCCGTGATATCAATGATGCGAATGCCTTTGAGGATCGGGAGCATGGGCGGGCCTGCGTGCGAGTGGGCCATGTGCTACCATGCGTCAGACCGTCTTGGACAGCGACACGCATGCAACCACGCCCGAGCATTTTTGCCGTACCGACGCCACCGGCGCCTGCGGGTGCACGCGTCGGGCTACTAGGCGGATCGTTCAACCCAGCCCACGCAGGTCACCGCCTGATGAGCGAGATTGCGCGCCGACGACTGGACCTCGATGCCATCTGGTGGATGGTGTCGCCGGGCAACCCGCTGAAGGACAAACGCATGTTGCTGCCGCTCTCGCGGCGCGTCGAGGAGGCACGCCACGTGGCGGCTGCACCTTGGATCAAAGTGACGGCGTTTGAAGCTGGCCTCGGCAGCCCCTACACGATCGACACATTGCGCTTTCTGAGCAACCGACATCGGCGCGCGTATTTCGTCTGGCTGATGGGGGCCGATAACCTCGCGACGATGCATCGCTGGCGCGCCTGGCGCGAGATCGCCGCCGTGTTTCCCATGGCCGTCGTCGACCGGCCCGGATGGCACTTGAAGGCGCTGGCATCACCGGCGGCACGAACGTTCGCGCCGGGGCGGATTGCCATGGCAGATGCGGCGACATTGCCGGTCCGTGCTGCACCGGCCTGGGTCATGTTGACGGGACCGCTCTCGCCGCTGTCCTCAACAGCCATCCGCGCAAACCGTTAATCATGGACAGTTGCGGGGCGCTGATTGCGGGCGCTACTGTCGCAGGTGTGGTCGGCGACCAGGAGGCTCGGAAATGCAAGACGTATCGCGGCGCGTCGCCATGGGCGCGATCGTGGCGGGTGGCATTGCCGCGGCCCCTGTCACCACATCCGCGGCCACCAACGGCCCTGACAACGTCGTTCATCTACAATTGGTGCTGGCCGTCGATTCGTCCGCAAGTGTCGATTTGGATCGCTTCGAGCTGCAGCGCGATGGCTATGCTGCGGCCTTCCTTGACCCAATCATCCAGCAGGCGATTGTCGGCGGTCGAAACGGCGGCATTGCCGTCTGCATGACCCACTGGATGGGGCATCGGGACAATATCGTCGCGCATGATTGGCGGCGCTTGTCGGACACGGCGAGCTGCAAAGCTTTTGCGGCCGATATCGCATCGGGCACACGCCTGTTGGATGACGGGCAGACGTCTATTTCTGGCGCCATGCGCTTTGCAAGCGCCCAATATGATCGGTGCCCTTTCGGCGGCGTTGGCGGGCGCCCGCCACCCCGGGTGATCGTCATCTCACGTGTTGGTCCACACAACGAGGGGCGCTATCCCAACGAGGAGCGAGACGCCACGGTTGCGCGCAGCATCACCATCAACGGCCTGCCGATCCTTGCCGTCGAATCGGGGCTCGATCGGCATTATCGTAACTTTGTCATTGGCGGCCCCGGCGCATTCATGATCGCCGCCGAAACGTATGACTCGTTTGCCGACGCCATTCGCCGCAAACTGGTGCGCGAAATCTCGTAACTCACGCGCAATTCATTCGCCCTTTAGATGTCACCGCCGCCTAGCCCGGCAAACTTGAGAACAGCGGCGAACCGGCTCGCCAAAACGTGCTTTTGACGCCGCAAGCGGTTCAGCCTATGGGCTTGACGCATCGCCGTTTTGCGACCTCAAACAAGACCCGGGCTGGCGCCATGGACATGGATGAATTTTATCGCATCAAACGCCTTCCTCCGTACGTTTTCGCGGAAGTGAACCGGCTCAAGGGGCAGGCCCGCGCGCGCGGCGCCGATATCGTTGACCTAGGCATGGGCAATCCCGATCTCGCGGCGCCGAAACATGTCATCGACAAGCTTGCAGAGACGTTGGGTAAGCCGCGCACCGATCGGTATTCAGCCTCAAAGGGCATCCCGGGATTGTTGCGCGCGCAAGCCGCCTACTATGACCGTCGTTTCGGCGTGAAACTCAAGCCCGATACGCAGGTGGTGGCGACGCTTGGCTCCAAGGAGGGCTTTGCCAACATGGCGCAGGCCATCACCGCGCCAGGGGACGTCGTGCTGGTGCCAAACCCGAGCTACCCCATTCACGCGTTCGGTTTCCTGATGGCGGGCGGCGTGATCCGCTCGGTTCCAGCCGAGCCGACGCCCGCCTTCTTCCCGGCGCTGGAACGTGCCGTCCTGCATTCGATTCCAAAGCCAATCGCCGTGGTCGTTTGCTATCCATCGAACCCGACCGCTTATGTCGCGGGCCTCGATTTTTATCGCGATCTCGTCCAGTTCGCGAAGAAACACGGGATCTATATTCTTTCAGACCTCGCCTACGCTGAGGTGTATTTCGACGACAAGGACCCGCCGCCATCGGTGCTGCAGATTCCCGGCGCCATGGACTGCACAGTCGAGTTCACGTCCATGTCGAAAACGTTCTCCATGGCTGGCTGGCGCATGGGCTTTGCCGTCGGCAACGAACGGCTGTTGAGCGCATTGGCACGTGTGAAATCGTATCTCGACTACGGCGCCTATACGCCCATTCAGGTGGCCGCCGCAGCCGCTCTCAATGGCCCGACCGAATGTATCGCTGACATGCGCGCCACCTACCGTCGTCGCCGTGACGTGCTGGTTGAAAGCTTTGGGCAAGCCGGCTTCGTCGTGCCACCGCCGTCAGCATCAATGTTCGCCTGGGTGCCAATCCCCGAGCCCTACAAGGCTTTGGGCAGCGTCGAGTTTGCCAAACTGCTGATCGAGAAGGCTGACGTTGCCGTCGCCCCCGGGATCGGCTTTGGCGAGCATGGCGATGCGTATGTGCGCATTGCCATGGTCGAGAACGAACACCGAATCCGGCAAGCCGCCCGCGGCATCAAGAGGTTCCTCGGTCAAGGCACAGGCAGCATGCACAATATCTTGGCGAAGGCGGGTTGAGGCCAGTTGGATTAAGGGCCGACGGTCAGTTGAAGAAACATCCGTGCAGAAATGAATGGCCGTCCAGGATGTCGAAGCCATAGGCCGATTTAACGACGTAAAGAACAACGATCAATGCCATCAGCGCGACCGACACAGCCAGCCAAATGAAGAGGGCAAACAATGCAGCGGTCGGCCCGAGCTTGATTTGCCTTTCGCGCATGACGCGGCTCAGTGACCTACGCTCATGACCGATCAACAGGCGCACGTAATAGTGCCGCCGCAACCAGCGCACGCTAACGCGGTTGTCGACCAGATGGCGCGCTTCAGGCTGCTGCAGCGCCACGCGCAGGGCGGCAAGTTGTTGGGGCGTGAGGTCGTCACGGATGTTGGCTGGCAAACGCCCCAGCATGCGCTCAAAGATGGCGCGTGAGACAGACGTCGACGTTTCCTCTGACACGGGCGTTCCTCCAATTTTTCGCCCATCCTAGGTTGAAAAATTTAAACTCATCTTAAGGTTGTATTTCGGCCGAAGCGCTGTTGCCAAACAAGTCCTGCAGTCAGACATCCCATGTGTCTACACCAGCCATGACCGACCATGGACGAGGCACGATCGGCGTGAACCGCAGAGTGGGGAGGTGCGTTGGCCGTCAGCTGCTCACGATGATCATGCGTCTGCGTTTGGCCCAATAGCAGCCGAGTTGTGCCCAGTCAGAGCGGCAAGGGCCGTTCGGTGCGGGGGGCCTCCTCAAGGGCTATCAGCGGATCGTGGGTCAGCATAAATTGGTAGATCGCGCTGATCGTTGGATGGTCGCGCAACAGTGGCGCATGCCCTTGGTCTGGAACCGTCAAGGTCTGAATATCGGGATGGCGCCGCGCCATCTCGGCAAAAGTAGCGGCTGACAGAATGTCCGAGTTCGCCCCCCGGATGGCCAACATGGGGACGCGGCGCAGCGCCTCGAATTGGGGCCAGAGCGCGGGTGCCGGCCCATCGGTCAGCGACAAGGCTTTACCAAGTTTCGCGTCGTAACCGAAGGCAGGGCGTCCGTCCTTCTCGTTGAACATCTGACGCGCATAGAGCAGCCAGGAGGCGTCCGTTTCAGCTGGAAACGCGCGTTCGTTCAACATGCGCACGAGTTTGCCCGCCTCGACCCAGGTGCCGGGCAGCGGCACCCGGCCGACATAGGCGATCTGGCGCGCAAGCCCCTCACGCTCAATCACAGGCCCGACGTCGTTGAGGACAACCGCACCGATCGCCGTCGGCCGCATGGCCGCCATCGCCATAGCAATGACGCCCCCGCGTGAGGTGCCGATGACAGCCGCATCGGTGATGCCCTTCAACGCCATGAAGTCGAGTGTGTCGCCAAGCTCCGTCAAGATTGTGTAGCTTTTGCCGTCGGCGTCGTGCTCGGACAGGCCACGACCCCGATAATCGAGGCAGTAAACGTCCCGGCGATGCCCCCTCGGATCGGATAGGACGCCGGCAAGATCGTGAAAGTCACGGCTGTTGCGCGTGAGGCCCGCCAAGCATACGACAGGGCGACGCCTTGAACCTGGCGCTGGATAATGCCGGGCGTAGAGGCTCAGGCCGTCACGCGCGGTGTAGCGGATCTCGGTGTAATTCTGATGCTGCGGCGTGGTCGTCAAGCGCTGCGGCTCCATGGTTAACGCGCTCCGGCATGTCGCATGCATCGGGCTTGAACGGCAAGGGTTTAGCTGACGCTGGTTCAACTCAAGCTGGTTCAACTCAAGCTTGGTCCAATCACCTGGACGCAAATCAAAACGAGGACAC
>JANNXS010000305.1:0-38953 GCA_031409695.1 Hyphomicrobiaceae bacterium | reverse complement strand
AATGTGTTTGACGTTTTGGGCAAATTCAGTTGGGACAACCGTGCCCACTTTAACTGTGCCCTGCAGCCTTCGTTTTGTAACCGGCCATGTGCCCCTCTTTCTCTTTCTCGGGATCTGACGCGATGCGCGCTCAACTGATTGTCTCGGCTCTTGCATGCGGTCTTGCTTCGGGATCGGCCTCTGCTCAGGGCGCATGCGGTTCCCCGAACGATGTGCTGATGCTTTACGAAGCGGCGCTCGTGTCGCCGAACCGATGCACCAACTTTGTTGTCCTGCCGGCCAGCGTCCGCATTGCCATGATCAAAGCGGCCCAAACGACCGTGAGCATATTTGATCCAGGTTGCGAGCGCGAAAGGCTTTTGCTTCGCCTGCGCGTCGAGGCAATTGCAGACAATGACCCGGCTGAGTTCTGCCGCTTCAACCGGTCCGTGTTCTTGGACGACGCCATCCTGAAGCACTTTGTAACGGGCTCATCATCAAAGCCTCGGAAGTAAAAACCAGGCACCCCATCACATTGCGCCACCAGATCCGCCACCAGACCCGCCACCATTGCGCCCGACGTTTGGCGTGCGTCCTGGCGAGCCTGCAGCGTTAGGGCTACCAACATTGATCTGCAGGTTGGATACCATGGCAGCAAAATTTGCCGCCGCATCAAGCACAGAGCCGTAGAACGATTGACCGGACGTGGTGATCGCAGTTCCAGTCGATTGGCCTGCCATACTGAGCGCATTCTCCATTGCGAATGCTTGAGACTGAAACCTGCGGTCGGTGAACGCTGCGCCGTCCGGGCTACCGTAATCAGATGTCGGGATGGCGAACATCGGCTCGCTCTCGCCTGAATGATTGATTTCCCGCTTCATGCTCTTCAAGTCTTGGACGTGACCTTTGCCGCGATGCGCGCGATCGGCTTTCTCTTCTTCAACCTCTAACGCTCGCTTCGCTGCTGCTGCATCGGTCGCCTTGTTCGCCATCTCAGCGAAGCGAATCGTCTCGCCTGTAACGGCTTGCTGCACTTTGACGTTATCGGCCGCCCTGAGTTCCTTCAGCATCTTCTGGGCTTGGGCCTGCTCAAGTTCTTTGGCGGCGGCTTCGCGCTTGGCGACAAGGCCGGACAGAGTGGCCTCTTCTTTTTTTCGTTCCGCGCCGTCGGGCAGCGCGGCCACCCTGATCGCTTGCAGGGCAACGGCATCTCTTGCTTCTGCAAAAGATGCAGCCTTCTCTTCCGCCTTCTTGTCCTCTTTCGTCAGCGCCGCGCTCGCTCGTGCTGTGGCCGTGCTGAACATCTTATCAATCGCCGTCGCGAGCACACTCGTGATGCGCCCGCCGTTGAACGCCTGATCGATCGCTACACCTATTCCCGCGACGCTAGCCGCCGCGGCCACTGTACCAGAAGCGAAAAGACCAACAGCGCTCAGCGCTGTCAGGATCAGGCCATTGCCGATGTCTCCGCTAGCCAGGCTCAGCAATCCACCCCCAAGGCCAAGGGCACCCAGCGCGACATTAGCCTTCCCCATGCTGCCGGAGCCCCACTGGCCCCGAACGTTGGCCAGTCCGAACCTGCTTACGCCCGCGCCCGCTGCTGCTGCCGCTGCCGCTGTTGGGAAACCCAAGGCCGCGGCTTTGGCGCGCGCGATCTGTGTTGCCGTCATGGGAACGCCACCCGGCATCATCATTGGCATGCCGGCTCGACTGGCTAGGCCAGCCATCCCCAAGCGCGCCGCGGCTGCAGAGAGTGCTCTTGCTGCGCCAAGGTGAGCTGCGGCGGCGACAGTCATCGCTCCACTCGACGGATTGTCGAGCATATTTTTGATCCCCTGATACGCAACGCCACCAACGATCGCGCCCATGGCGACCGTGCCGATCGTCGGCGTTGCAGTTGAATCGGCTATCCGCGCTAACAAGGGGGCGGCGATACCACCCAACGCACCGGCAACAAGCGGCTGACCGGCCAACGTCAGTCGATCCATAGCCCGTTGCCACTGGCTCTCGACCGCGACCATGGAGCTTTTGATGTCGGTGCGAATGAGCTTCTGCAGCGCCTCAGGCGTGAGCTTTTCCTTCTGCGCCTTGATGGTGTCGTCGTTGCGCCGAATTTCCTTTTCCTTCAGGATGGTGTCCAACACCATAGTTTTCGCAGAGGAAGAGTACCCCATGCCCGCCGTCAAAATTTTGTTAAGCTGGCCAGCCTTGTCGGCGTCCGACTTGTCGCTGCCATCAGCGTTTTTGGCTAGGTAGCCAAGCTTCTCCGCAATCGGCTTGATCCGATTGAGGATGTACATCTGCGGGTCCGCCTGAAGCTCGTCGCCAAAAATGGCGTTGCCATCTTTGTCGCGCACGCCCGCGCTGATCATGCGTTCTTGCATCTGCTTCAGCTTGTCGGGGCGCACCATGTCGTTCTGGAACGTGCGAACCAAGTTGGCCGTCTGCCCGCGCGCTTCGTCCTGGAGCATGATCAGTCGCGAGAATGCATTCTCGTTGAGGCCCATTTTCGCGCCGCCAAGGCGCGACACGGTTTGGGCCATCTGAATAGCGGACACATCGCGGCCGGACGCAAAGATGCCAGTTGTCCACGCGCGCATGTAGGAATCGAGCTTCTTTGGATCATCAGCCAGGCCCATCTGATCGAGTGCGCGGTAGCCTTGCCGGGCGCCTTCCATGCCCTTTTCCGCGTCTCGGTAGACGAGAGAGAGCGTCGCGGCGCCCTGGCCGAGCGAATCGACAATGCCCGCGACTTTCGTGGGGTCACCAAGGTTTGGAAGCGCTGTGCGTCCGATATCCATCATGCCAGCAGCAGTCAGGGTCTTGAACTTTGAGGCGGTTGCATTCGATGCGAGCGCAACGGCGGCCTTCACCTCTTCATCGAAAGCGATCTTCTCAGCAGCGGTGAACTTGTTCGACCCGTCGGCGTTTTTTGGCATTGCGATGCCCGTCAAGTCGAGCAACGTACGCTCGCTTGCGGCATCTAGGATGCCTTTGCCGCTTGATCTGATGGCATTTGCACCGGAATGCACGGCGTGCAGGCCCGCTTGCCGTGCAGCGAGACCAGGGATGTTCTCCGGGAAGCGCCCAAACATGCCGTTGTTGACAGACCGTCCGAGACCACGAGATCCAATACCATTGACGGCATTGCTTGCGGCATTCGCGGCGGCGGTCACGCGATTGAGGCTCGACGTCAGTCCTGAGAAATTCCCGGCACCTGCGTTCGATCCAATCGTCGCCATCATGCGCTGCATGCTGGACAAGCGCCGCTCAATCCCCGCGAGCGATCCAGCGTTGGCCTGGATAGAGATCGACTGCCCCTTGAATCCGGCCGCAGTTGTCTGCAAACGCTTCAGGGCAGCATCAATCAATTTGATCGGCTTGGTCGCCTCATCTTCGACGCGTAAAATCGCCCGTTCTGTCAGCGTTGTCATGTCAATAAGCGCCTCGAATTGGAAGGTGAATGCGCAACGGGGTGTTGCGTGCGCAAAGCCATGCGACCCACGGCCGAAGCCGCAGGGTCACACCGTTACCGGTCGTTTGGAACTTCAGTCAGATTGCTAGGCGCTGGGTCTGCCCGTCCTCGGGCGCTGTCGAGAAATCACGAGGCTTTGCTTCGCAGTGCCTTTGCCAATGGGTGGCGTCTCGGCTTCCCCAAGCACCATTTCATCGCCGCTCCACAGACTGTATTCTTCCACGCCTCGACGCATGTGGACACCGACGAACCAACCAGCGTCACCCGGCACAACCGGAACGCAGATGGCGACATCACCAGCCCTCCACACGCCGTCTGAACTGTCAGTGAGGATTGCTAGCTGATGCTGATTTTGGACCACAAACCGATCATCAGCTTCGGTTGGGTCTTGCGCGGGGTGCTTTTGGTTTGAAATGTGAGCCATTTTTTTGATCCTGTGGCTATCGGGCGCGGGGAACTTTTGCTGGCGCGTTCAGGCGCTCAGGCGTCAGAATTGTTCTTGGCATTGGCAAGCAACTGCAGTTGGGATGGCAGGCCAGTCTCAGTGTCGACCAGTTTGAACGTGCGCCCTCCCCATGCGATCTGACCATCTTCTTCGATCGCTTTCGTGATCGCAGATCGGAAGATCGCGGCCTTTTCCATCGAGACGTTGACGGTATCGATGGTCAGCTTCAAGCCCTTCGGAATTCGAAGTGGCGGGACGGTAGTGGAGCACTTTTCCTTTCGGGTCATTTTTCTGCGACCTTTTCTGCAGCCTTCAAAACCAAATCGTTGACGACTTCCCCCATCGAGGTGCCGTTCTTGTTGGCCAGATCGCGCAACGCTGATCGCGCCTTGTTCGATATGGAAATCGTGATCGGCGCCCATGTTCCCGCAGGCCGCTTGGGCGGCCGGCCTGGACCGGGGTGCTTCTTTGGCTTGCGGGTCATTCTTACACTATTATTTACGTGCGGAAATATTGTCAAGCCAACGTCAAATGATTTTCGCGCGCTTGCGCAGATCATCGATTTCGCGCCGCAGAGTTACCGCAGCGTTGCGATCGGTCTGAGTGGTGCCCCAACGCGCGGCGATCCTTTTTTGCTTCAGGTAAGCAAGCTCGGCTGCATCCGCTGAGGCATCACCGTCCGGCTGTGAGGGCGGGGCGTGACGCGAAAAGCCAGCGAGGTGCATTCTAGGCTGGTCCGCCGATCGGATGTCGGCTGCACACTTCGAAAGCGCGGCGCGTTGATCGGGGTTGTCGAGGCGCGCGCATAGCTTCTCTATCTCCTTGGCCAGCACAAGAATGGCGGCAGATACGTTTTCGTGGTGCTGGTCTGTCATTGGGGGTTGGTCCCGGTTGATTGGAAGCGGATGGTTGAGCATTTTCAAAGCTGTCTTGCTTGGGCGCCATTTCATCGGCTGCGCCCCCTTGCCCCTGAAAATGTAGTAATGGAGCGAATAGATTTCAGCAGATTTGCATCTGCTTGCGCGTCACGAACTCTCTTCATGGCGACGGCCATTTCGGCCTCTCGCGCGGTAATCTCGTTGCGGAGGGATTTGATCAGCATCGCACCACGCCGCCGATTGATCGTGAGGCGCAAACGTTCACGCAGGCCCTCAAGTACATCCTCGATCGCATCGACATTCTTCCATGCTCTGTCTACGGTCATGTTGTCCCTCGCCGTAGCCTCTCGATGCAAATAGGCGAGTGCGTCAGATTCGATGTCCCGCCGTAGCAAATTGCAAAAGCGGCCGAGATTTTCGTCCTTTAGGTAGTTGGCCACGGGGCATCTCCATTTCGCATGCTGTTGATTGGCACTGCCATCACAATATCGACTGGGCGCGCACGCGGGGTTGGCCTGATGGTCACTGTTGGGTTGTCGCCAGTGATCGCCAGTGAGCGGTGTTCCAGGCGGTGGCATCGCCTGCAAAGCCAGACGCACTCACCTGGTTTCGAGTAATCCGGGTGATGACATTCGCCTTCCCGCTGGCTGCAACGATGGCAACTCTCCGGGGCTAGCTCGCCTTTCCGCTTCTTCGTTGCAACGACATTTTTAGCTTGCACGGCTTGTTTGTTGCGGGCCTCCCAACCTCGGCGCGATTGAGACTGTGAAGGCGAATAAGCGGACAGGCCCTGCGATCGCAGCAAGGCCCGCCGTGCGCTTCGGGTGGCCGATGAACAGGTCCGGCATCTAGCAATCCGCTTGCCCTTGCAGAAGCCATAGGCCGCTATGGGATGGACGATGTTGCACTTGCTGCATTTCTTGCTGGTTGGCTCGGCAGCGATCGCTGTCCGCTTTTGTTGTTTTGCCTTCTTCATCGCGGCTGCCCTCCTTTTTCGGTTTCGATAACCATTTCGATCGCTCGACCAGCGATGGCTCCCGAATGTTCAATCCTCTTGCCGATCAGACCGAGGTGCGTTGCAAGAGATGCCAAAGCATCGAACTTCGAGGCCAGAATGATCGACACAAGCTCCGTCCCGTCGGCACCTGTCCGCTTCTCGACGGCTTGGATCGCGCGGACGGCGTCTGCATCGAGCTGGTCGGATGGAACCAGGTCGACATAGGGGACACGGATCATGACAGCGGCGCCGCCTGCATCGAATATCGGCTTGCCGCTGGATGTCTTGGCTTGGACCTGCCGATGGCCCCAGGACATCAGCTTTCGTGGATCAAGGAAGGCGATCGCCGCCAGTTCCTGGAGCACGGCGTTGGCATCAACGCGAAACTCTGCCTGCATCTCCTCCCGCATAACCTCCCGGTATCGAGAAATCTGATGCTGGATCTTCGGAAATGCCAGCAGCTTGGTTGCATGGCGCCCGAGCGTGGTTCGTGTTGAGTGGCCAGCGTTCGGAAAAGAATCGCGGTATGCCTAGGTCCCGTTGCCCTTAAGCAGAACGTACGCCCGGCAGAACGAATCCTGTGATTTCGTCAGGCCTGAGTCACGAGCGCGTCGCATGATGGCGAATCCTGGTTGCTGGCCGGTATCTGGCCGCGTTGAGCGCGCAACAAACTGGAAGGATGTTCTTCTGGTGCGTCTGCCGAAGGGTGATAGAACGGCCTGTGCTTAACGAATCTCGGCCCAGCACGATCGGTCTCGGTGACGGCGACGAGTGCTGCTGCCTGGATATCCGGGATGCGCATGGCGATCATTTTAGATCCGGCATATCGAACGATCATGGGTCCGCTCTCTCCCTGAGAGGAAAGGAACCGGCAGGACGTCAGGATGGGCGTTGTATCGGCCTTAGCTGTGATGTTGTCGTTGACGGTCGCGTTGTATCGGCTTCGACCAACGGCATGGAGGATGAGTTCGATCATCTGAAATGGTCCTTGGTGTGTGGGTGGATGGGTGTTTGCCGTGGTTCGCTAAGCTCACTGGCGGCGTTCTTGGGTTTTTAGGTCCGCGGGTAGCCAGAAACGTGAAAAGCACGACAGCGCGATCCGTGTGGAGCGTTGGCGGGCATCTGGCGGACGTCGGGGCTATTCAGATCTTGGTGCCTGTCGTCTCGGCGAACTTGGCGAGCGGGCCTGATGCGGATTTTTCGTCCATCGCATCGAGTGCACTGGCGATCTGGTCACACACGTCTCGCGGCACCTCGACTGCCTCGGCTGATCGTTGCCCCGTCAGCCGAGCAATCATGCGCCGCATGTACAACGTGGGCGATCGGATCGGTCGCCATGATCTGACCATGCCAAGCTCGGTGCGAATGTCCCCGCGCTCGCCTGCAGACGCGGCTGATGCGTAAGCTTCGATCGCGATCGTGATCGCCTCGTCCCGATCGCCAATCGCGTCATCGAACTCATCACGCATACTTGCGATCTCGCGCAAAGCGTCTGCGGTCGAGAGGCGAGCGAGCATGATTGAAAAACGACCACCCACTAAAATCTTCTGACCACCCCTTGTTTGCCTTTTAGGGTTAGTGGGTGGTTCGAATGTTGTTGTTGTGGCACCGGTCGTTTTCAAATTCTGATTTGCTGCGCTCGGCATGGCAGCCTTTTCTTCGTGCGACTGGGCTCCCTTAAGGGGCGCGCGCGCGTTCCTTGTAGGCCGCACCATTGCGGCTACGGCAGCCCGTGCCGCGCCTAGGTGCGGTTTAGGATACAGATTATCTGTGTGCTGACGCGGTAGCCGCAATTTGCGGCTTAGGGGGCATGACAGTCGGTATGTATTGCTGATTTTGAACCCGTTTGCGGTCCTGCATTGAGTGCGCTCGACGAAGGCAGCGGCGGCGAGACGTTTCATGGCGCGTTGGACCGTATCCAGCGAGCATCCGCAGCGATCTGCAATCGTGGACTGGCCGACACGAGCGACGCCGAACTCGTCGGCGAAATCCGCAAGGTGGAGGAGGATCAGCCGATCGATGGGCGTTCCAGCATTCTGGTTGAATGCCCAGGCTAGGGCCTCGGCACTCATTGGATGGCTCCCGCATGGGGCGGATTATCGTTATGATTCAACATTGTGAGCCATTTTGTGGTTGCGCCGACCCATGCGCTGAGGTATAAACCTCACGCAACGTGTCGACCTGTTGGATGGTGGACGCACAGACTGATTGGCGCGCTCGGGTTCAGCTCCGGGTGCGTTTTTTTGCGTTCAGCCTCGACCAACAACCCTGGCGGCTGCAAGGATCGCCCGCGATCGTTCCATCCGCAGCATTTCCTCAACAACTTCAGGTCGGTACACAAGCCGGGTTGACGTGGACAGCAGTGAGCAGTGCGGAGGCCAGCGCCCGGCCCGCTTGATGTTGCAGGCGACTGCGTAGCTGACGCCGAGCATTTCCCGGAGCTGACGTTCATTGAGATGTTTGGCGCGTTGCCCACGAGCCGGTAGTAGGTGCTGGATGCTAGGCACGTGGCTTCTCCCTCTGAGAACGCGAAAAAACCCGCTGCGGACAAAGCCGAGCGGGTGTGCGGACTGATGTTGGTGGTCTGGTTGGAATCAGGCGCCGTGTTCGAACGCGCGAATCTCCATCCTATATCGGTCAGATACCCGCAATGCCTCTTGACAGCAAGGCTATTCTGAGCATCGCGAACGGTTCATACAGATGCGTTGCTTTGGAGCAACAGCGGCCCACTTGTGCATTCACCGTCCAGCTTTTGGACCGCTTGTGCATTCATCGTCCAACTATTTGCCCACTTGTGAATTCACCGATGACGACCTAGCGGCGCGGATTGCTGTGACGCGGTCGTCATCGGTGTGGAGGCCGGAGATTCCCAGGTTCTGCATTTGCGGGCTCCCTGTGTGCCGTGGCGATCTGGCCAGCATTTGAGCGCTGGGCCGTTTCTAGTTTTCGGCTACCTTGGCCAGGCAAAGTCGCGAAACAGCCGCCAGCGGTCAAATGCCGGGCTTGGCGGCGTGGCTTGGCGACGAGCCCTCCCAAAAGAAAGATTGGCGCGAAGGAAAGGGGAGGCTTTGCCCTTCACGCCCCATCCCCAGACCGGCAGACCGGATAGACCAGCAAATCCTATGTTCGCTCATCGTGTGTGTGTGTGTGTGCGCGTGCATGGGGTATAGTTACAAAAATCCGGTCTATCCGGTCTGCCGGTCTGGGGATGGGGATCTGCTCAAGCATAGCCAAGCTCCATCCCAAGCCAGACACGTGAGCGCGTTTCGCCACCAAGCGGCGCGCGTCCCTCAACAAAACCTGCACGTTTGAGCCGCTGTGTGATGTCGCGGTGCGTTTCGGGACGCTCGCCGCTGGCCTGACGGAACGTGTTCCACGATCCGAGTGCATCCGCCTTCGTCGTCGTGGCCTTCTGGTCTGATCCGTTCACGCGCTCGGCCAGCCACTGGGTGAATAGGTCCTGCGTCGAGAAGTACTCGTCGGTTGCTTCGCGCACGCGTGTCGGCGCAACGAAGCCGCTTGACTGCCATGCGAGACAGCCCTCGATCGCCCATTGGAGAATCCCAGCAGCCTCTGCAGCAAGCTTCGCCATGAGGCGTTCGTCCTTAACCCTCGGCTTGCGATCGAACGGAATGACAAAAAACCGTCTGCGCATCGCTTCGTCGACTGTCTCGAATGACGGCGCGTGGTTGCCGACAAAGAGCAGCTTGAAGGTCGGCACGAACTCAAAGAAATCCTGCCGCATGAAGCGCGCCGCGATCGGATCGCCGCCTGTAAGGCTCGTGATGCGAGCCGCTGCCCACCTCCGTCCTTGCTCGGTTTCGTTCGCGGCCACCAAGCGCATTCCGGCGAGCATCGCGAGGTCGGTCGGGTGCTTATCGAAAGACGACGCCACGAAGGTGTCCATGGGCGCGGTCTTCGCGTAACCTCCCATGATGTTCTGCAGCGTGTTCACGAACGTACTCTTGCCGGTGCCGCCGTCGCCGTAGACGAAAAACAACGCGTGCTCGCGCGTGTCGCCGGTCAGAGCATATCCCGCGATCTTCTGTAGGAAGGCGATCAGATCGGCGTCGCCACCCGTGGCTTCGGCGAGGAACTGCAACCATGCAGTTGGCGCTGCCTTCCCCGGCGCAACTGTCGTTGTTTTTGATATCATGGACCCCGGATCGGCATTGCCCAGCTTGCCCGTTTGCAGGTCGACGATGCCGGTTGGCGTGCCGAGCACGAACGGGTTGCGGTCGAAGTTGCGCCAGGTCACGGCGAATGTCGACGACACCCGGCAGAGCTTTTCGACCCCGGCCACCGCCGTGGCGCGATGCATCGTGGCAGGTGCGTGTTCGCGCACGTGCAGCCTGATCGCGTCAAATGCCGCGCCGGTTTCATCGGAGCACCAGATGCCGTCCCGGCACACGTGCCAGCGCCCGCGTGTGGCGTTGAAGCGGAAGCGATTTGCATTTGCCTGTTCGAACAGGCGTGCCACTTCGTCTTCGGTCAACGTCGTCGCCCCGTCGCCCTTGCGTGACGTTCCGGTAGTTTTGGCAACGTGTTCAATCATCACAGCACCTCACGCGCGTTGACCAACACAGCACGCACGGCGTCGGCCCCTTCGGCGCAAAGATAATTATTCCAGTCGTTGAACGCGGCGGGAGGTGTGGCGATCCACACGCGACGGCCCTCGCGGCGGCGCATGTCGGCCGCGCGCTGGGCTGCCGTTTCTGCCCCTCGATCGGCGAGAATGACGACGGCGCGTCCTGACGGCAGCGGCGGACGGCCGAGCGTCGAGGCGGACAATGTGGCTATGCCGGGCCGACCTAGCGCCATGCAGGCGGACAGCACCGTTTCGATGCCCTCGCCTTCGAGGATCGCACGATCCGTGGTCGCGAGGTTGCCTAGCACGACGGCCGCGCCAGACGTTGGGCCGAGCGAGCGTTTCACCTGTTCGCGTGATAGGTCAGCTTTGCCGGTGCCATCGGCGCTCAGGTAGATGCGATGCACCGCGCGGAACTCGCCGGTGGTTGGCACGGAAACGGCGGCAACAAGCGCGGGCAACGAACACTCACCGCGCCCGCGCGGACAGGCCGAATGGAACCCCGCCCATGGTGACAACGGCAATTCAATGCCGCGCGCCCTGGCAATGTAGTTGGCGGCTGGCGTCCCTTCTGCCGGGCCTGCCGCCTTCCAGATGGCGCGGGCACGCTGGATGCGTTCGCGGCGCTCCCGGACGATAGCTGTGCGGTGTCCATCATGCAGCGCCACGAGCGATGTGCGGTCGACGGGTCGTCGACCATCCATGAGACCAGCGGCTCGCAGATGCCGCTTGAACTGCAGGGCGTCGTCGCCGTTGTGGCAGTAGACGAGCACGTCGCCTGGATCGCGTGGGTGCTGCGATATCGAGACGGCTCTGTTGTGCGGGCCGTGGCCGAGAGCCGGCACGTTGCCGCCCCTGGCCGACACGTCGCCGCCGAGTTGGCGGACGATGTGATGGGCAAGATTGAGCTTGAACGAGCGTGCGTCCTCTATCGCCCCGGCCATTGCCGAAGACGCAAATTTATCACCTAGCATTTGGACAATTCCAGCCGTACGCGGTTGCGCAAATCGTCAAAATTTGCTACAAAAACGTCACGTTGATTTAGAGTTTGCGCCTACCCAGCGCGGCTCACGCACGATAGCCATCGGCCCGGCGCGAACTGGGCCGATTTTTTACTTCTCTGTATTGTCGGTGCCCAGCGCACGCTTTACCGATGCCACGACAACGAGACGGCGCCGACCGATTTTGACGGCGGTCAACGTGCCATCATCGATTCGGCGCATCACAGTGGCCCGCGACGAGCGCAGGAGGTCCATCGTCTCCGCAATACTCAGAAATTCGCGCATGGCTACCTCCTCGATCGTTGCCATAGGGTATTCATGCTCGCGCCTGTGGCAACTCAAAACGGCCGTGGCGCAGCATTTTCCAGGAAGTTGCATAATGCTGCAAAAATCGGCTTGCCGGACATTTTAATGATTTGCGAAAATTGAGAAAACGAAAGTTTTCTTCTGAATCAACGTTGTTGCGGGATTTCATTTTAAGCAATAAGTCAAGAGACTTATTGCGTTACTGCGCCGATCTGATGCTCATGGGCAACATCTGCCGGCGATCAACCTGCTCGTTCGGCAACCCTCTTCGCAGCAATCATTGATCGCTCGCGCTCGATCCGCAAATACTCCTCCACGACATCAGGTCGATATGCCCGCAATCTGTGAGTAGATAGCAGCCGATCGTGCGGTGGCCAGTGACCGAGCCGTTTCATTCGGCACGCCCTGGAGTACGTCACCCCCCTGCATCTCGCGCAGCAACAGATGGTTTCCGCATTGCTCTCTCTGGCCAGCACCGTGGACGTCCGCCGCCTTTATTGGGTCGCGCTTGATTGTGCCGCGATCGATCTGGGTGAACCGCCCTTGGGAATCAACGCCCACAATCTAATCCGTTGGATGCTGCGTTTGTTGACCTCAACCCTTGTCCGGCACTTGTGTATTCATCATCCGACTGCAGCAGCGTGATGGCGCAGATACCCTTTTGCCACGGAGCGCTGGGATAGGTAGACGGTACCGACTTCGGTGCTCGGTATCGATTTATGAAAACCGCAAATCATGAGAGAGGTACTGAGGCGCCGGAGATTTGGGCATGAAGGTTATCGCTGTAGCGAACACGAAAGGGGGCGTAGGGAAAACCACGCTCGCCTCCTGTGTAGGTGTTTACCTCGCAGCAATGGGCAAGCGATGCGCCTTGGTCGATCTTGATCCGCAGTGCGACTTGAGTTTGTGGGGTGGACGCCGCGCTCAATCGAAGGCCGACCCGGCGATTGATGTTATGCGCGGCGTCGAAGGCGTTGACGAGGCGATAGACCGCCTTCGAGATCAGGGGCTCGATTTCGTCGTCATCGATACGCCGCCGGGCTACCTTGAGGCGATCGAGGCGGCAATCGGTGCGGCCGATCTTGTTCTTGTGCCTTTGAAGGGCGGCGCCTTTGATATGGTGTCAAAAGCGACGGCGATGCAGTCCATCGCACAGTTGGGCAAGCCTCACCTGTGTGTGGTGAATGAGAGCCCGCCGAATTGGTCTGTAACGATAGCCGCTCGAAAGGCGCTGCTCGCGGAAGGCACGAACCTCGCGGCAACGACCATCGCCACGCGCGTTTGCTACCGGACGGCGCCTGCTACGGGACTGACCGGACCTGAACTCAAATCCGGCACCGAAGCGGAGGCAGAAATCAGAGCCCTCGTCGAAGAAATCTTGGCGATCCTGACCCCGAAGCGGACGAAGGGGGGCCAGAAATGAAATTCCGATCCTTGTTCGGTCGACGTCATGACGATGACGACGTTGCAGCGCAGCTATCGGCGGCACTTACCGCTATGCCTCATGCCATGCCGCAGATCTTACGTGCTCCAACACCTGACGAGCGGAAAGCCGAAGACCGGCGCGCGGTGATGTCCCCCCATGCCAAGCGTCGGAAGCCTGCAGAAATGCGACGCGAAAAGCAGCGCAGTATCAAGCTGACGCCAGGCGAGGATGCTGAGATTGCCGATGTGTTGGCGCGATTCGGCGCTCCGGCCGGTGAAGCGCTTGCAGATGTCATCTTGCGGGCGGTTCGGGCATTCTACCTCGCCCCCGTCGCGACCGAGGATAACGTCGCGGCCTTGGTCGCTGAGATCCGCACAGTTCGCGGTCGCTCTCGCGCCAAAGGGAGGCCGGCGTCATGAAGCGATTTATCTCGTGCACGGCCGGTGTGGCGATCCTTGTTGGGAGCACGGTCGCCACTCTGTGGGCCATAGGAGGGCTCTGGTCGCCGACCGCGCTTGTCGTGGTCGCGATTTGCCTGGGCCTGATTATCGGAGCGCCTGCCGTTGGTTGGGCTTGGGGCGAGCGTCGGTATGCTTTGTGCGTTGTGCTTTTCACTGCACTACTCGCTGGCGAGGCAGCAAGCCTCATCGCAACCGGCGAACGGATCGTTTCAGCGCGCGATGCCCAGCGCGCACCTTCGGATGTACACCAAAGCCGAACGGCTGACGCTTTGAAGCGCGTTGAGGTGGCCGAGGCTCGGTTGGATGCCTCGGCCAAGCCGCCGTCAAATCCGTCGAAGTGCGACGACGACTGCCGACGAGTCCGGCGCGACGATCGTGGGGCGGCAGAGCGAGAGGTGGCAACGGCCAGGACCCAACTCGAGTCTGTTCGCAGTGCCGCCGTGGGTGGCGGGAGCCTTGCTGCACGACTTGGATTGAGTGAGACGACATTCGACTTGATCGCGGCGATCCTTGGATCTGTTGCGCTGAACGGGACTGGTGCATGCCTGATAGCGTATGGCGCTCACGGCAAGAGGCCGCCAGCGCAACCGAGGGCATCACACGGTGCGGCGATGGCAGGCAGCGACGTTGCGGACCACGTCGAGACGTTTACGCGCGAGCGACTGCAGATCGATCCGACTGGCCATGTGACGGTCAAAGACATCGCAGCGGCATACCGTGAACACTGTCATGTAAATGGTCTGCGGCCTCATTGCGACATCGCGATCGCCCTCCGTGACCAGTTTATGGCGCTTGGCCTATCCAGCGCTGGGACCGGTGACGGGCTCGCAGTTGGAGGAGTTCGCATTTTGGGCCCGACCAGATCACGCTCAAAGTCGAGAACGTGGTGGCAGTAGTGGCCACATCGGCGACGATCACAGCAGCAACGAACACCAGCACAATCACCCGCAAGCTCACTCATTCGCTGATTGTCTGCCCGTCCCCAGATATCCCCAGATTGCCATGAACACGGGGTGAACATTTACATTCAGTCGCTCATGGACACCGCCATTCCGCGGCCTTCGCAGGCAGGGCGACCTGCTTCGGGAGCAAGGGGTCGGAGGTTCGAATCCTCTCGCTCCGACCAATTTTTTCAAGGGGTTAGAAAAAGCACCCTTGATCGCCAATGCACTGGTAATGAAAGACCATGTTTGTTGGCCTTTCGAAGACCGATCACCAAATGGATGATCTGCGCGAGAGCGGCTTCACACCGGAATTGCCCCGTCGGCCCTCTATCGATATGCGCCCAATCGCGGAGGCCAGCGTTGCCGCTCGGAACGCGCATGCTTCGTCGGCCGGTTGCATGCAGACGGTTATGCCGGATTAGGCACGCTGAATGAGATCTGCGGCGGTGCTGTCGGCCCTCCGCGTTTCACTGCAGTGACCTGCTGGGCGCACGTACGCTGCAGCTGCATCGACTGCTTCAGGTAGTAGGGAGCGAAGCCCACGATTGGGCCGTTGGTCGACGAAAAATTTTAATTCGGACGCCGCAACATCTGCCCGCCGCACGTACCAGGCGCGGCGGTGGAAGGACCGCCATCGACGAATCGGAAGTCTGCACTGACAACATCCAAAGCTCGGCGTCCCAATGATCCAGAACCCTGGCGCCGACGGTAGTTCTTCGTGCTCTAAAGCCAGTGGCCTCGGAGACTGTCTCAAGTCCTGCGCCATCCAAACCTCGTCGGCGCAACCCATTCTTCGATTGCGCCGGTGACACCGTGCCCAGCCAGCGCGGCGCGGCGCGGCCCTGGAAATGGCTGATCAGACGCCGAAGCCAACCGGGTTGCCGAAAATTTCTTAAGATATTTTGTGCAGCCACCGCTCTGTAGAGGTTCTGGTACAAGCTGCCGATACACGCGTGGGCATCCGCAGAACAGGAACCAACAGCCACCCGTCAACACGGCAACAACACACTGTGAGATGGAATGAGGCGGCGCGCGTTTTTCACCTAAGCCTGCCGCGATTAACGAAATGTCCACAGATCAAGGCGGTCAATGTCATCGCATAAATTGGCACGGTAACACTCATCGGTTCAGTCATATCCGGGCACGATCGGCTACTCGCCGGCTCAACGGCTTGGGCTGCACCCGGTACAACGGCCGTTGAAAACGAAATCTCCGTGATTTGAACGCAGATCCTCTGACGTGCAGGCTTCTCCGACGCCGGCAACGCCGCGCGAATGACCGGGCTCGGGCCGGCGCCCAAGAAACCTTCACAGGTTCGACCAGTAACGGCCAGATGTCATTATACGGGGCGATGGTCGGTGTTCACCCAAAACCGACCGTCCACCGACGCAAAGGCACAAATACAGTTGCGTTGCAGCGAAATCCGGCCTGTGACAAAGTCAGTTTGCGCAAACCCAAACCACATACCGTCTGATGATCCGTGCCGCGGGACGCCAGCAGCTGCCCTATCACGACGCCGTGCCCCGTTTGTTCTTTTTCGTGCGAGGTCGGGGGCTAAGCGGAAGTGGCTCGACGGCACCGGGCAAGCGGCCGTACCTCAACCCAACCCTCTCCCGGGGAGAGCGGGAACCGCGCCTCGCCGCACTTCGGCTCCGGGTCATTCTCGACACGCATCATTTTTCTGACGGGTACTCCGCTCCGAAACCGGGCCAGAGTGATCGAGATGATGCTCTGTCCTTGCGGATCGCAGCGGAGCCCGTGGTCGTGCACCGAGCATTGCCATGAAGCCGACTCCGGCGGGGCGCGCTGAAACCTGTGCGGGCTGGCACTGGAGCGGCCTTTCGCTCGGGCTCAGTGGCCCGAACTGTGCTACCGGGCAGCCTCATTCCTGGAGCTGCCAATGCCTGAGCCCCAAAGCTATGATCTGGTCGTTGTCGGCGGCGGCATCAATGGCTGTGGCATTGCCTGTGATGCCGCTGGGCGCGGATTGAAGGTGATCCTCGCCGAAATGAACGATCTTGCCAGTGCCACGTCGTCGGCGAGTTCCAAACTCATCCACGGTGGCCTGCGCTATCTCGAGCACTACGAATTCCGTCTCGTTCGCCATGCACTCGCCGAGCGCGAGGTGCTGATGGCCAAGGCGCCGCACATCATCTGGCCAATGCGCTTTGTCTTGCCGCACGTGCAGGGTCTGCGCCCGCGCTGGATGATCCGCGCCGGTCTTGCCATGTACGACAACCTCTACCGCCGAAATGTTATTCCGGGTTCGCGCAGCGTCGACCTCACGCGGGACCCCGCGGGCCAACCCTTACAGCCGTCCCTGAGACAGGGCTTTTCCTACTATGATTGCTGGGTCGACGATGCCCGCCTCGTGGTGCTCAACGCCCAAGCTGCCGCGGCCAATGGCGCTGAAATCCTCACCCGCACCCGCGTCACCGGCATCGTCAAAGACGGCCGCATCTGGCGCGTCACGCTCCTGACCGGCAACACCGAACGTGTGATCACCGCACGCGCCCTCGTCAACGCTGCTGGTCCGTGGGCGGATAAAATTGATGGCCTCTCGATCGCAACCGTGGCCGACAGCAAACCCCTCGGCCACGTCCGCCTCGTCAAAGGCAGCCATATCGTGCTGCCCCGCATTCCCGGCACTGGCAAAGATGCCTACCTCCTCCAAAATGCCGATAAGCGCGTCGTGTTTGTGCTCCCCTTCGAGGAGCGGTTTACGATCATCGGCACCACCGACGTCCCCTACGAAGGCGATCCCGGCAACGTCGCCATCACGCTGGACGAGGAAAACTATCTGCTCGACCTCGCGCAGAAATCCTTCAAAGTGCCGTTGAAAGCCGCCGATATCGTTTGGCGCTATTCGGGTGTGCGCCCGCTGTACGATGACGGCGATGACGATCCTTCGGCCGTGACCCGTGACTACCGCCTGGATCTGCACGCCAGTCATAACGATCCCGCGCGGCTGTCAGTCTATGGCGGGAAGGTCACGACTTATCGCTGCCTTGCCGAGGATGCGCTCGAAAAATTGCAGCCGTTTCTGCCGCACATGGGCAAACCCTGGACCAGAACCGCGGCCCTCCCAGGCGGTGACATCCCGGGCGGTGATTTCGAGACGTTTCTGGCGCAAATTATCACGCGCTATCCATCCATCGACCGCCATTACCTCGAACGGCTCGCGCATCGCCACGGGTCGCGCACGGCCGACCTGCTGGGTGATGCCCGCGATCTCGGCGGTCTGGGCCAGCACTTCGGCGAGGGCCTGACCGAGCGCGAGGTGCTTTGGATGAAGACAAACGAGTGGGCCCGTTCCGCCGAGGATGTCCTCTGGCGCCGCTCGAAGCTTGGGTTGCACATGCTTACCCATCAAAACGAGCGTGAGCGGGCCACGACCGCCGAGGCGATCAACAGCCTGCTGTGAAGGGGGCGGCAAAGGGAAGGGGGGGCCAGCTGCAAACAAAACCGCGGCTCAATCAGAGATGAGCCGCGGTTTTATGGTGCAGGACAAAATGTCGGCGCGCTTATTTCTGGTCGTCGCCCGCGAGCGAGCGAACGAGATCAACGATGGCCCGACGTTGGCGGCTGTCGGAGATCTTCACGAACGCTTTGTTGAGTTCGAGACCATCGCGTGTGTTCAGGAACTCGGTGATGTAGCTTTCGGTCTGGCGCTCGGCAAAGCCGACATCGCGTGACGGCGTGTTCTCGTAAGCGGCCGGCGCTTCATCATAGAAGAACTGCACGGGCACGCCGAGTACGTGTGAGAGATCAAACAACCGGCTAGCGCCTATACGGTTGATGCCCTTTTCGTATTTCTGTACTTGCTGGAAGGTAAGGCCAAGGCGCTCACCCAGCTTTTCCTGGCTCATGCCAAGCAGCATGCGCCGAAAGCGAACACGGCCACCGACGTGAATATCGACCGGATTGGGTTTTCGCGAGCCCTTCTCGTACTCGCGTTCTTCTTCTTCATGGACTGCTTTGGGAAGCTTCACTTGACCCACCCGTAAGTTGTTGACGCTGCATCGCTTCTGACCTAGGTGTAGTCCGTACCGTCGTCAACCCGAGGATGAGAAAAGTAGCCTCCGGACGAGCACCCTTTTAGCACGACGGTAAAATGCGGACTAAGGCACGTTCTAGACTGATCCACTAAGTGGATTCAGTAGGGTGTCGCACGCGACGCCGCAACCCCACCCACGTGGCCATAAACAGCGCCAGGACGGCAAACGGCGCATCACCGACGCGCGCATACAGCGGCGGCGACGACACGCTTGGCGGCAAAGAAGCATCAATCGTGCCACGCACGTCAAGGTCGAGTTTTTCGATCAACCGGCCAACGGGGTCAATCATTGCCGAGATTCCGTTGTTGGCGGAGCGGATGACGGGAATTCCCTCTTCCACAGCGCGTACACGCGCCATGTGAAAATGTTGCCGCGGGCCAGTGGTGTCGCCAAACCAGCCGTCGTTTGTGACCATGACCAACGCGCGCGGACGGTCTAGTGACTGAACAACACGGGTTGGAAAAATGGCTTCGTAGCAGATCAGCGGTGCGACTTTGCCGAGACCTGGAATGTCGATTACCCCTCGCGGTTCGGGTCCACTGGCAAACCCACCCCGCTCAGATGCAAGGCCGCGCAGACCAATGGCGCCGAGCACATGCTGGAACGGCAGATATTCGCCGAACGGGACTAGGTGCGTCTTGTCATAGGTCGCGATGTGGTTCGCCGAATCGCCCCGCTGGAAACCGAGCAGCGTGTTGTAGACGCGGCGTGACCGTTGGGCTGTCTCGGGTTCAACTCGGATCGCGCCCGCGAGCAAGGTCGCACCCACGGGTAACATGCGGCCGATTTCTTCAAGGGCGATGGGCTGCGATAGGGGCACAAACGGCATTGCCGCTTCCGGCCACACGATCAGTGTAATGCCGGCCGCGCCGTCGCTCTTGCCGGCCGCGTTCGTCGTCGACAGTTCCAAGTGAGCGTCGAAGATGCGGCGCTGGTTTTCCGGCAACCATTTCTCGCGCTGGACAATGCTCGGCTGCACGATGCGGATGCGCGGGGCGCTGCTGCCTGCACCGTTAGAACGCGTCGTCGACATCTTGTAGTTCTGCGTGGCCAACCATGAGGCCGAGGCGAGAACCGTCACGGGCATAACCGCTAACGCGATCGCAGTCTTGCGCCAAGCCTGTTGCCAGAGCACCGCTGGACCCACAAAGACCACAACCGCTAATACAGTCAGTCCGTAGATTCCGACATAGGCCGCGCCCTGCATCATGCCGGGCTGTGTCAGGGCATAGCCGAGCACATTCCACGGCAGTCCCGTGAAGATATGCCCGCGCAGCCATTCCGTGATACCAAAGCCAACCGCGAGCGCCGCCACGCGCTCAAAAGATTGCGCAGGCGCAGCCCAGCCCGCAAAGGTTACCGCTGAGGCCGTAAACAGAGCCAAGCCAGCTGGCAACAACAATGTAAACGGGATCAACCAGGCAAAAATCGACGCCTCAACCAGGAATGCTTCGACAATCCAGAACAGTCCAAAGACGTGATAGCCAAAACCAAACCACCAACCTGTTTCGGCCACTCGCCCCAGCGCCGACAGTCGCCACCGCGCGACGCGCACGCGATCGAGTGGCGTTTCGACTTGAGCCCGCGTCATCAGCACCAGCAGCGCTGGCAGCGTCAGCCACAGAATAGGCCACAGGAAAAAAGGTGCCATCGACAGGATTGAAAGCCCGCCAGCGGCAAGCGCCGCAACGCGCCCCCGCCATCCCTTCAAGTCCAGACGCGCCATGCGAGACGCCAGTGCGTCGGACTTCATTGGCTAAAACCTCATCAGCCAGTCTTTGTTCCAGCCAGTCTTCACGTCAGGCATCGTCCGTTCAGTCGTCTTCAATTCAGCGGGCTTTACTTAGGTACGACATGCGGGACCGTCGTCCGCGGCCGATGCACGCGCACCTTTTTTACGCGGCGCGGATCAGCATCCAGGATTTCAAACTCAACGCCACTTGGGTGCCGCACCACCTCACTGCGGGCGGGCACGCGGCCTACGAGCGAAAACACCAACCCGCCGAGCGTGTCGATTTCGCTGACATCTTCGCTCTCAAGCAGGCGCACGCCGAGCCGTGTTTCCAACTCAGCAACCGGTGTGCGCGCGACGGCGAGCAGTCCGAGCTTGGGGTCGTCAATGATATTGGAGGCCTCTTCTTCGTCGTGCTCGTCCTCGATATCCCCGACGATCTGCTCAACGAGATCCTCAATGGTGACAACGCCATCCGTGCCGCCATACTCATCGACGACGATGGCCATGTGCATTTTCTGCGACTGCATCCGCACGAGCAGGCTCATGGCCGGCATAGACGGCGGCACATACAGCACGTCCCGACGCAGCTTCGTCGTCGCAATCGCCCGTGACATGTCAACTTTCGCCAAGGCGGCCGCGATCTTTTCTGCAGCCGACGGCCCTTCATCGGCCATGGGTTGCTGGGCCTTTGGTTGCGGGGCTATGCGGCCTTCATTCGGCGGGCGGCCCTGACTGTCGCCCATCATCCAGCGCACGAAGTCTTTGATGTGCACCATGCCGCGCGGGTCATCGAGCGTCTCGCGAAACAGCGGAATGCGTGACACGCCGGCTGCGTCAAACATATGTAACAGTTCAGCGATCGGTTCGCGCTCGTCGATGGCGATGATATCGGCGCGCGGCACCATGATGTCGTCGACGCGCAGAGCCCCGAACCGCATGATGCGCAACATCATGGTGCGCTCTTCGGCCGAAAGGCCCTTGTCGCCATCATCGCGCTTGAGGGCGTCTTCCAGCGTCGTCCGCGCGTTTGCGCCGCCACGTCGCAAGCGGCTCTTCACGGCATGTAACCACGATCCGTTGGTTGGCTGGGGATCGGGAGACGGGTCGGCAGGTTTATCTGAGGTGGCCATTGTCTTCTTTGGGGGACCCGGTGTTTTCTTATGGGGACCCATTGTCTTCGTTAGGGGATGTGAGCGCGTTTGCAATCATCAGGGGCCGCGGACTAGGTCTCGGCCCGCGTAGGGGTCAGCAATACCAAGCTTTGCGAGTATTTCGACTTCGAGGCGCTCCATGACGTCGGCATCGGTTGCCTCGATATGGTCGAACCCTAGCAAATGGAGCAGCCCATGTACCGTCAGGTGTTGGACGTGGTGAAGGGGCGAAATCTCAAGCTCTGCTGCCTCGGTTTGCACGGTTTGGAGCGCAAACACCACATCGCCAAGGGCTGCACTGCTGGGTTTGCCCGAGGGAAACGACAGCACGTTGGTCGGTTTGCCCTGTCCGCGGAACTGGGTGTTCAACCGCTTCACGGTCGCATCATCTGCCAAAGCGATGACGGCCTCCATTGAACCCATAACGCCAGCCGCTTCGGCTCTCGCAACAGCATCGGCTGCGGCCTCGATGGCCGCCTCAAGGGTTGTTCCGAGCACCGACCAATCACCGGCCTCTTGGACGATATCCACGCTGAGACTGGGTCCCGGTAGAATGGGCCCCGGTAGATTGGGCCCTGACGTCTCGTCGTCGGACCGGCCAAGGCCGCTGGATTTGCCCGCACTTTTCCCTTGGCCCGCCCCCTTGGACTGACCCGCGCCCTTGCCTGGAGTTGTACGCTTGGCACTCATCGCCGTGGCGGGCCTTTGCCAGCCATGCGTTGAGAGCCGATCCCTGCGGCATCATATGCCTCGACGATGCGGCCAACGATGTCGCGGCGCACGACATCTCCGGACTTGAAATGCACCGCCTCGATGCCCTTGACGCCGGTCAGCAGGTTTACCGCCTCCTCAAGCCCGGACACTTGCCCGAGCGGCAAATCGATCTGTGTTGGATCGCCATTGACGATCATCTTTGATCCCTCACCGAGGCGCGTCAGGAACATCTTCATCTGCATCGATGTGGTGTTCTGTGCCTCATCGAGAATGACGGCTGCGTTCAGCAAGGTCCGTCCACGCATGAAGGCGAGCGGCGCGATTTCGATCACGCCCGAAATAATGTCCCGCTCGACTTTTTCCGCCGGCAACACATCATAGAGTGCATCATAGAGGGGCCGCAGATAGGGGTCGACCTTTTCCTTCATGTCACCGGGCAGGAAACCGAGTCGCTCGCCTGCCTCCACCGCCGGACGCGACAGAATAATGCGTTCAACTTGTTTGCGTTCCAGCATCTGCGCGGCATAGGCGACGGCGATGTAGGTCTTGCCCGTGCCGGCCGGTCCAAGCCCGAACACAAGGTCGGTTTTCTCGAGTGCGCGGATATAGGCGCTTTGCGTCGTTGTCCGTGCGGTGACGACTTTTTTGCGCGTCTGGATTTGTGCCATGCCCTCTTTGGCAGGCGCTGACAGGGTGTGGCGGATCAGGCCGTCAACGTCGCCGAGTGCGATCGGCGCACCTTTGGCCGCACGATCGTACAACCCAACGAGCACTGTCCGCGCCTGAACACAGGCCGCGTGCGGCCCCGTGATCGTCACGACGTTGGAGTGGGCAACGGCATCAACACCAAGCTTCTGTTCAATCAACGCCAGATGTCCATCGTGGCTGCCAAGGACAGTCGCCACGTGCCTGTTGTCCTCAAACTGGACCGTCAATTTACCGCGCACTTCCGGTTTTGGCTGGGCACCAGGCAGGGCACTGGCACCAGGCCGCGCATTCGGATCCAGCGCGCCCCCTGCTTCGGGTTCCGCGCCCTGGGCGCCGTTCGCTGACCGTCCACCTGCCAAAGGATACGCCCTCGTGTCTGTGCATCTCGCGTCTGTGTGCCGTCTGGACAGCGATGTAGCGGAAACCATATCGTGGGGCAATTGGCTATGGCCAGAGATGCACCGCTTATTGGTGTGCCCGTTTTGATGAGCCAGTTTTGGTGAGCCAGTTGCTTTGTGAACCAGTGGATCGCGCCCTCTGATGGTGCCGCAGTTAACATCCATTGAGCGCCACCGAAGTCCTTGTCAGCTGTTAAGCCCTTGCTTTTTTGCGCCCGCCCGTGATCGAGTGTGCTCACAGTTTTAACCCCCAGCTTCTCAAAGCCCGCCATCTCGGAAGACACGCAATGAGCACCGTCGCACTGATTGGCCTTGGCAACATGGGCGCGCCCATGGCCGGAAACCTCGTCAAGGGTGGCCACACCGTCCTCGGCTTCGACATTATGGCCGCAAACCTTGACGCTGGCGTCAAGCGCGGCGCAACAGCCGCCACATCGGCAGCTGCCGCCGTCAAGAGCGCGGACGTCGTCATCACGATGTTGCCCGCCGGCCGTCATGTGGTCGATGTTTACGCGCAAGTGCTCGATGCCGCGGCGAAGGGCTGCGTGTTCGTCGATTGTTCGACCATCGATGTCGCAAGCGCGCGCAAGGCCCACGAGATGGCCGCGTCCAAAGGCATGCTATCGCTTGATTGCCCCGTCTCAGGCGGCGTCGGCGGCGCGGAAGCTGGCACGCTCACTCTCATGGCTGGTGGCAGCGAAACCGCCTTCGACAGGGCCAAACCAGTGCTAGGGGCGGTCTCAAAAAAGCTTGTCCATTGCGGCGCTGCCGGTGCTGGTCAGGCCGCCAAGATCTGCAACAACATGATCCTCGGCGTGTCCATGATCGCTGTTGCCGAGGCTTTCGTGCTGGCTGAAAAACTCGGCCTCTCACATCAGGCCCTGTTTGACGTCGCCTCGACGTCGTCAGGCCAATGCTGGTCGCTGACGACCTATTGCCCGGTGCCCGGCCCCGTGCCGACCTCGCCCGCCAACAACGCCTACAAACCCGGTTTTGCTACAGCGTTGATGGTCAAGGACATGAAGCTATCGCAAGAGGCCGCCGCCGCCGCCGGTGCCAACACGCCCCTCGGCGCCGCCGCCGCACAACTTTACGCGCTCAACGCCGCTTGGGGCGCTGGTGATGCCGACTTCTCCAGCATCATCAGTATGCTGCGCGGAATGGAGCAGAAATCATGACCGCACCCTACGAAATCCTCGCCGTCAAATATGCCGAGCGCAACAATCGTACGCGCACGGAAAGCTTCATCCTTGCTGACGATCATGCAAGCCCCCATCCCATGGATTACTTTGTCTGGGTGATCCGCAACGGCGAACGCACGATCGTGGTCGACACCGGTTTCGATGATGTCGAAGCCAAGAGACGCGGGCGCGCGGTGTTGCGCCATCCGGCCGAGGCGCTTGGCACACTGGGCATCGATGCAACCAAGGTCACCGAAGTCGTCATCACGCATCTGCATTACGACCACGCCGGTACCCTTGGTGCCTTTCCGGCAGCCCGCTTTCATCTGCAGGCGGCCGAAATGGCCTACGCGACGGGACCCTGCATGTGCCATGACGCCATGCGCTTTCCGTTCACGGCCGATCACGTCTGCCAGATGGTCAAGAACGTCTACTCCGGCCGCGTGATGTTTCACGATGGCGACGCCGAAATTGCGCCGGGCATTACGGTGCACAAGCTCGGCGGCCACAGCCGCGGCCTGCAGGTCGTGCGCGTGACAACGCCGAGCGGACCCGTTGTGCTCGCCTCCGATGCCGCGCACTACTACGAGACGTTTGAGAAGAAAAAGCCGTTTCCACTGCTCGCAGACCTCGAGGACATGATCAAGGGCTACGCAACCCTGCAGAGCCTCGCCGGAGGTGACGCAAAGCGCGTCGTGCCCGGTCATGATCCGTTGGTGTTGAAGCGCTATCCAGCGCTGACGGCTGCCTCGGCTGGCATGGTGCACCGCCTGGATGTGGCCCGCTTGGATGTGACCCGCCTGGATGTGACCCGCCTGGATGTAACGCCGACGGATTGAGGCCCATGTTCTCGACGTCCCAAATCGCCGCCGCAACGGCACTCCTCGCGCAGTTTCGCGCGGCACGCCTGAAAATCGCAACCGCCGAAAGCTGTACCGGTGGTCTCATAGCCGGGCTACTGACCGAGATCGCCGGGTCGTCTGACGTCGTGGAACGTGGCTTCGTCGTCTATTCCAATGCGGCAAAGACGGAGCTTCTGGACGTTCCCGCGGCTCTCATTGTCGCGCACGGTGCCGTCAGCGAACCGGTCGCGCGCGCCATGGCTGAAGGCGCACTTCGTGCATCGCATGCCGACATCGCGGTGGCCGTCACAGGCGTCGCCGGTCCAGCCGGCGGCACGACGACCAAGCCGGTCGGTCTGGTGCACATCGCCGCCGCCCGCCGCGGTCACGCAACGCTCCACCGCGAACACCGTTTCGGCGATCTCGGACGCTCAGCCGTACGTGCCGCAACCGTTGATGAGGCCGTGGCGTTGGCCGCCATGCTCGGCACTACCGCGTCGCGCGTTTGATGCTAACGGGCGTCACGCCCAATCTGCTAACGGGCGTCACGCCCAATCTGCTAACGGGCATCACGCCCGATGAGCCGTCTAACCGCGCGCATGCTGGGCGGCGTGTTGGCGGATGGCAGCCAGCAGCCGTTCGTCGTCGCCATAGCGCAGTGTGTTGAGTTGGTTGAAGGGTGGCAACAGATCTCGCGTGTCGAGATCGTCGGTCGCAAGAGGCACGAGCTTGTTTTGCTTGAAGCCGCGATTGGCTTCCCAGATCACCCAATCTGACGCTCGTGAGCTTGGCGACCACACAACGACGACCGTCGGTGCCGCATCGATGGCGGCCGCGATCCGATCCGGGAAATGTGTGCCAACCGAAATGTGGGCATCCCACCAGGCCGTGATGCCCTGCGATGACAACACCTCAACGAGCCGCTCGACACGTGGACGGTCCACTCGCGTGTACGAGATGAAGACCGAGCCGTAAGTGCTGGTCAGGAGTGACTGGCGCCCGAGTTCCATGCTGCGGGCTGCCTGAGCGAGTGACATTACAAGTCTCCGTAACTCGGGAATTGTTCGACTTTGTCAGGCCAGTGCGTCGCCGGGCCAGAGCATTTTCCACCAAAGTGGGCGCCGGTTTGGTGCAAAAAAATGCGACAAGCGAAGCCAGAGCATTTTTCCACCAAAGTGGGCGACGGTTTGGTGCAGAAAATGCGACAACCAATGATCCTAGAACGCGCCACCTGACTCTCTTCAGGTGGGCAGCGTTCCAGGCAATGGCGTGCGATAATCCGCAAACAGCAATTCAAGAGCCCGCCGCCCCAACGCCTGCACATCGGTTCCGTTGGCGAGAGCGAGTTGACGGATGGCGACTGTCATCTCCGGCTCGACGTACAGCACGAGGCCCTTTTTGCCTTGGCGCGTGCGCGGCTTGGGTTTTGCAGCCGGTCGCGGGTTTCGATCGCGCGCACGTTGTTCCTCCTCGCGACCAGCGGCGGCCATCCGGAGGGCCGCCTGCGCAAGACCGCCCTTGGGTCCCGCAGGTGTTTTGATGTTCGCCTGTGTTTTGGCTTTCGCCACCGCTTTGCTCATCGTCCACGCCTCACGCTAGCGAGTTTCTTGCGACGTTCCTCTTCGAGGCTGACCAATCCGTCGTAGACCGTAAAAATCTCGTCGATTGCCGCATCATCGTCGCCGTCCTCGGTGACACCTTGACCGTTCTCGATGGCGGTCTTGTAGGCCGCTCTGTCGGCGAGCGCCCCGAGCACGCGTAAGGCGCCAGCACCGCTGGCCTCAAGCGAGGCCTCAATATCCCGGCGCCACTTTGCGGTCTGCTTCTTTGGCGCCCCGTTCAACACGATGGCGGCTTTGCCGAGTGCGTTTCTAAAGGCGATCTCTTCAGGCTCCGTGTTGTCGGCTGCCTTGCGCAAGAGATCGACAGTGTTGCGGGTTGCTGACATGTCGAACGTCGAGGGCCTGACGGGCACGAGGATATGGTCAGCGATGGTGGCGATGGTGCACACGTCGTCGCCACCGCCCGCTGCCACGTCGATGATGATCAGATCGTGCTTGCGTTTGGCGTCGGCGATATCGCTTAACAGTGTTTCGATCACGCCCCTTATGACAGCTGGGCTTTTCGCCTTGCTGCGGAAGCCCTTGCTCCACGTCAATATGGAGAGCTGCTTGGTGTCGAAATCGATCAGGAGCGGGCGGCGTTTGCGCAAGGCGGCCGCGACGGCGAGATGCACGGCGACGGTCGATTTGCCGGCGCCGCCCTTGGAAGCAATCAACGCGACGACGGACATGGACGCACCTACAAAGAGATCAAGCCGTGGCTTTCATGCGCGCAATGCTAGCACCAATTTTTGGGTTCAAGCATTGCGGAACGTAGCAATTCATTAGCGAGTTCCTGCAGCGAATGCAAACCTGAAACCGTAGAGTAAAGTGCTAGCACTGCAGCACTGAAAGCCGCGTCTTGCATTTCTACATGGGGACAACGACATCGGCGGATCGATGATCCGAGCCCCATAGGATTCCGATATCAATGCATCTGAACGCCCGCACCGGGGCGGCAATCGACATCCCCATCACCTTGAGCAGAGACCTTGCGAGACGGCAGTTTTTGCCCAGTTTGTGCCCAGTATTGAGCCTGAGGTTGAGCCCTGGCAAAAAATCCGCTAGCGGGCCGCTTCTGTTCGTCAAGCTCCCGTTCGTCAACGAGGCGTCCAACATGAAAAAACACGTACTTTGGCCGAACCGCTTTTCGACCCCGCGTGCAGCCCTGTGGGCCGTCGTAACGAGCATCGTGGCGGTCGGTTTAGCGCCACACCCCCGGGCCGCTGAGCCGATCCGCTGGAGCGTCGTCAACAACTTCGGCCTGCTATCAGGTGCCGACGCACAGCGCCGTTTCAAGCTTGAAAGCGACGCCTACATCGCCTGCATGGCTAAGCGTTTCAGCCCTGGCCAGTGCGACAACGGACGCGAAACCTTTGGCCTGACACGCCAGCCGTATCCGGTCCGTTTTGAAAGCCGCACGCTTAAGTATGACGCCGCTCTGCTGCATCCCATCCAATCCGACAACGATGGAGCGGCCGATCACGTGTCGATTTCGCTGTCGCTTGCTGGTGCTGTAGCGCGGTCGCGCTGCGATTGGACCATCGGTGACAAGTCCGTGCGCAATGCCTCCTGTCAGCAGGCGCGTGCATCGGTGCCGTTGGAGCAGGACATTGCTGTAAAAGTCGAGGTGCTTGGAAAAACCTCGCGCGAAGAAGTGACGACCGTGCGTGTGCGTCGTGTGGTGATCGCGACCCTCGGCGACAGCTTCATGTCGGGCGAGGGAAACCCGCATACGCGCTCGAAAGTGCAGCCGGTGAAGTCTGAAGGCTGGTTGGAGCCACGTTGCCACCGCTCGCTGTTGACCTCGTCTGCCCTGGCCGCCTTCCGTTGGGCGGATGCCAATCCCCAGGCCTATGTCGCCTATTTCAACTTTGCCTGCTCCGGCTCCACGGCCCAGATCGGATTGCTCGGCCAATACGAGGGCATCATCTCATCGCGCTACCTCGACAACCTGCGCGGCGAGGGCGAAGAGGCCGTGCATTTTCGCGGCAAGACCATGCCGTCGCAAATCGATCAGGCGCGTGAGGCTCTGTGCGCCAAAGGCCAATGCATTGCGCCAGATGTTGTGTTTCTCAGCATCGGCATCAATATGCTGGGGTTCTCGACCGTTATCACGGAGCTTTCAAAGCCCACCTGTGATAACAAGTGCTTGCAGCGGTTGCGCGCGGACTTAGCCACGAAGTTCACGGACTTGACGGGTGATGGTGCCGAGGCGCTGAAAACCGCCTACGAGACTGTCGCAACTGGCCTCGCACCGAAAACGGCATTTGCAATTGAATATCCCGATCCGACACGCGATCAAAACGGCAAGTTCTGCGCTGGCAACGTGTTGTTCCCGGTGCTGAGCAAGCTCGGCGTCGGTCGCGTCGATGCGAGCGAAAACAAATGGGCCTACGAGAATGTGCTGGAGCCGCTGAACAAAAAAATTGTTGAGATTGCAGGCGCAGCGCCCGGATGGCAGGTCATCAGGGGGGCAGTTGATCTGACCAAGCGCAACGGTTTCTGTTCGACCGAGCGCTTTTTCAACAGCGGCCAGGATGCCAAAGGCACGTCAGGTACAATGCATCCCAACGCCGCCGGCCATAACGCCATCGCGCAATTGCTGCTTGCGCGCATGACTGAGGTGTTGAAGCGCTGAAACCTGCGCGACGGTTCAACCGTCGCCCTCACCGGCGCAAGGACAGATGTGCAACGACGGGGCAGCAGCCCCGTGAAGCCTTCCAGCCCGCAACGACTGACGACGGTTCGGGGCCGAATTGGGCAATCGCTTGTCAGATTAAGCGCTCAACTGCGATTGTTGAACGGATGTGTGACATCAGCACAGAAACAACAGCCATGTGCAGGACGCCTTGCTCGGGCGCGTCGGATCATGCCACGCACGTCGTGTTAAAATGGGCGCGGGGCATTCGAGTACCTGTGCGTGCGTGTTGGCAAGGGCGGGATCGTGACAGCACTGTTCAGACAACTGAGCGGACCGATCGCTCAGGCTTTGCGCGGTACGGGTGATCGCGCGCCAAACAACTTGGTGGGCATTTTCGCCATGTTGGCCGCAACGGCCGTTTTCGTCACCGGCGACGTGATCATGAAAATCATGGGCACCCGGATGCCAACGGGCGAGACGATGTTTATCCGCGGTATTATCGGCACGATGCTGGCCTGGGCGTTGCTGTGGAGAGCGGGAATGCTCGGTGAGGTCAGTCGGCATCTGCGCGCGGTTATCGGTTGGCGTACGGCGGCCGAAGTCGGCGCGTCCTGCAGTTTCCAAACGGGCTTGACGCGCCTTCCCTTCGCCGACGTTGGCGCGATCGGGCAGATCAACCCGCTCGTCG
This sequence comes from Hyphomicrobiaceae bacterium, assembly GCA_031409695.1. Taxonomy (GTDB): domain Bacteria; phylum Pseudomonadota; class Alphaproteobacteria; order Rhizobiales; family Hyphomicrobiaceae; genus JABFRJ01. The sequence continues at coordinate 8,733 of JANNXS010000305.1, read as the reverse complement.
TGACGGCCGCGGCGGCATTTTTCCTTGGCGAAAAGGTCGGCTGGCGGCGCTGGACCGCGACGGCCGTCGGCCTTGCCGGCGCGCTGCTGATCATCCGCCCGGGTGGGGCCGCATTCCAATGGGCGAGCCTCCTGATCCTGGGTGCGGTGTTGTTTTCGGTCTCGCGTGACATGATCACACGCAAGATGGCGCCGGGCTTTTCACCGTTCGTGCTCGCGGCCTTCTCGGCCCTGGCGATTGGCCTATCCAGCTTGCTGTTCCTGCCATTTGAGACGTGGATCTGGCCGAAGCCCTTGGATGTCTTCTGGCTGACATTTCCCGCCGTGCTGATGATGGCTGGTCAGGTGCTGGTCGTTATTTCGATTCGGGCCGGTGACGTATCAGCCGTGGTGCCGTTCCGGTACGCAGCCATGTTGTGGTCGCTGACCTACAGTTTTCTGATCTGGCGCGAAGTGCCCGATATGCTCACGTTCGTCGGCATTGGCATCGTCTGCAGCGCGGGCCTCTACACCTTCCATCGCGAGCAGGTGCGGCGGCGCGAGGCTGTCATGCGCAGCGTTTCGGCCGAGACAACGCAACGACCCACGTAAGGCTGCGCCGCGACAAAGTACTGTAGCGTTTGCGACGCATCGTGACCGTTCACATGATTGTGGTAGAAACACGCGGTGTGCTGGACCAGCAAGGACGCTTATCGATGTCGAGACTTGAGACAGCGTCAGACATAGCGGTGAAGCGTCCCGTTGTTGGGGAGGTGCTGCTCGGCATCGCCGCCATGACTGCATCTATGCTGTGCTTCAATGTCGGCGACACCATCTTCAAGCTGATGGGCACGACGATGCCGGTCGGCGAGATGCTTTTTATCCGTGGTATCTTCGCCAGTCTGATGGTCTTGGCAGTGTGCGCTTACACGGGCGTGTTGCCCATGATGCCCCGGTTGTTCACGCCACTGATTGGCATGCGTGTCGCCTTGGAAGCTCTGTGCTCGGTGCTGTTCTTTGTCGGTCTGATGAACATCGCCTATGCCGATGCGGCGGCCATCGGTCAGTTTACACCGCTCATGGTCATGGCCGGTGCCGCCTTGTTTCTGGGAGAAGCCGTCGGTTGGCGGCGCTGGTCGTCGGCAGCCGTTGGATTTGCGGGTGTGCTGCTGATTATCAAGCCCGGCACGGGTGCGTTTCAGCCTATGGCGTTGGTGTTGCTTGCCTCAATGGCGTGCGTTGCGGCCCGCGATCTCATCACACGCCTCGTGCCAAAGGACTTGCCAACGTCACTGTTGACGGCCGGCTCGGCTGTTGCGGGCATGTTGATCGGCCTGGTCATGGCGCCGTTTGAACGCGCTTGGATTGTACCCAGTGCCGTCGACATAGTGGTGATGGCCGTAGCCGCCGCCACGGTTCTCGGCGGCTACGTGTTTATCATCATGGCCATGCGCAATGGGCCGACGGCGGTGACATCGCCATTTCGCTACACCTATATGTTGTTTGCGACGCTCTCGAGCTTGATCATTTTCCAGGAGCGGCCGGACACCTTGAGCTGGTTGGGAATCGCCTTGATCATCGGGTCCGGGCTATACATGCTGCATCGCGAGCGCGTGGTGTCGCGCCGCGCGGCCTGAGATGAGAGTTGTTAGCACCAGCCTCCGTGCCATTTGCCACATGCCTTATTCCGTTCGGCTCCAGTGTATGTTGGCTGGCCCATTATTCCTGCCTGCAATTCCTCACTGAGATGCCGCCATGTCCGATCACAAGCCGTCCGATCAAAAGCCGTCCAACCAAAACCCGTCTGATCACAAGTGGCTCGATCCAAAATCCGTTCGGCCGGAAACATTTGCTGCCCAGGCTGGTGGCGTGATCGATGGCGAGACCGGCGCGATCGTGCCGCCCATCCACCTGACGACCACCTACATTCGCGATCCCGACAACCAGTATAGCAAGGGCTATGTTTATGGTCGGCCGGACAATCTAACCGTTCGCCAATGCGAAGACGTGCTGACGGCGCTTGAAGGGGGTGCGGCCTCGCTGGTGACGGGTTCGGGTATGACGGCTGCGACAACGGCGTTCCTGGCCCTCGAACGTCCCTGCCACGTGATTGCGCCGGAGGTGATGTATTGGGCGCTGAAGCTCTGGCTGAAAGAGGATGCGGCGTCCCATGGGATCACCACGACATTCGTCGATGGTGCCGATCTCGCGGCCTTTGCGAACGCTGTTCGTCCAGGCGAGACGAAGATGCTGTGGCTTGAGACGCCGGCCAATCCCCTGTGGACGATCAGCGACATCGCGGGCGCTGCCAAGATTGCTCAGAAGGCCCGCGCTCTGCTCGCCGTTGACTCGACGGTTGCAACACCCGTCCTGACGCGACCACTTGAGTACGGCTGCGACATCGTCATGCACGCGGCAACGAAATACTTGAACGGACACTCCGATGTGGTGGCGGGCTCCCTCACGTTTGCGCGCAAGGACGCCACCTACGACCGCGCCGTGCGCGTGCGCAAAATGCTTGGCGGCATCCTCGGGCCATTTGAGGCTGCACTGCTTCTGCGCGGCATGCGCACGTTGCATGTCCGCGTCGCCCGCCAGACGCAAACGGCGGTGGCGGTGGCAAAACACTTTGCAGCCGATCCGCGTGTCTCACACGTCCTTTATCCCGGCCTCGCAACCCATCAGAACCATCACATCGCTGCCAGTCAGATGCACGGCGGATTCGGCGGGATGCTGTCGATCCGGGTCAAGGCTGGCGAGGCTGCGGCCATCCGTACAGCGGCCAATGTGCAGATCTGGAAGCGCGCGACCTCGCTTGGCGGCGTTGAGAGCTTGATTGAACATCGGGCCTCAATTGAAGGCGCCGGCAGTCCCTGCCCGACGGACCTGCTGCGGCTGTCAGTAGGGCTCGAAGACGCCGGTGATCTGATCCGGGATCTTGACCGCGCGCTTGGGGCGAACGCGTGAGATGTTGGATTTCTCGGCACTGTCCTGGGCGACACTCGGCTTGATCGCGCTGGGCGGTTTTACCGGCGGCATTGTCAATGGCCTGACCGGCTTTGGCACAGCCGTATCGGCGCTCCCGATTTGGCTCCAGGCCGTCTCGCCGCCGATCGCCGCACAACTCGCCTCGGCGGGCGGGGTTGCCGGCCAGGTGGTGACGTTCCGCGCCATCTGGCACGCCATCAATTGGCGCAATCTCGTGCCGATGTTGATTGCGGGCCTCGTTGGTATCCCCTTTGGCGTTGCCTGCCTTACCATCATCGATCCGCGCTTGTTCAAGCAGGTCGTTGGCGTCACGCTCATTGTCTATGCCGTGTGCATGCTGTGTGCAGGTGATCGGTTTCGACTGTCCCCGCGCGGGCGTTGGGCCGAAATGATGGTCGGTTTTATCGGTGGTTTCATGGGAGGCTTGGCGGGCATGTCTGGACCGGCGCCGACAATTTGGGCGGCGCTACAAGGTTGGAGCAAGGAACGCCGCCGCGGCGTTTTTCAAGCGTTCAACTTCGTCATGCTCTCGGCTGTTTTGATCCTGCACGCGCTGCTGGGCCTGATACCAGCAAATTTTCTGGCAGTCGTTTTGGTGGCAATGCCCGGCACGTTTGCTGGCGTTGCCATTGGCCAACGGCTTTATGCGTGCCTCGACGACAAAGGCTTTGATCGGGTTGTCCTCGGGTTGCTGGGCGCCGCCGGCATCCTACAACTGACCGTCGGATTATAGGATCGAGCCTCAGGCTTGGGCGTTTTCCAATGCCGGCCGGCTCGGCCGGCCAACGTCACATGTCGTGGTCGGTACGACTCATGGTAGCCGCCTCGGCAGGTCGTCACATGTCTCAATCCTGCCGGTGCTGCTCCGCCCGAGGCTTCTATGCGTGCAACTCAATACCTGCTTATGGCGGCCGTCGCGTTGGTTGGCCTCGTGGCACACACGACGCCAAACGATGCCGAGGATCGTCGGTGCGCGCCGGCAACCAGCCAGGATGCGTATGGGTTGTATGCGCGCTATGCCGATCTACTGCGTCATGGGGATGCGGAGGCCATAGCGGCACTATATTCCCCCGATGCCATATTGATGGGTCCGGGTGCCCAGACAGTTCGCATTGGCCGCTCCGAGATCGCGGAATACTATTCAGCGCTCGCGTCGCGCGTCCCGACTGTCGCGCCGCTTGAGCGTGTTGTGCGCACCGAATGTGGCGGGCTCGCCGTTAGCGGGATCGAGGTGCTGTCATTTCGCTCAATGCAGGGAGAGACGGTGTCCCAGATCGCGCGCTTCTCGTTCACCTATGAAAGCTTCGACGATCGCTGGTTGATTGTGCACCACCACCAGGATGTTTCGCGATTGAACTCTGAGTTTGACGCGCCAGCGGCGCCGGTCGCCCCGTCGGAAATCGTGACAGGCGCGAATCCTCCGCAAGCCCAGCCGTCCACGCCGTTGTCGCCCAATCCAGTGATCGCTCTGCCGCCGTCCGCCTACCGACTTCCCGCATCCGCCCCCGTCATACTTTCCGCAACGCGACCACTGCTACCACTGCCTGAGGTGGCCACGCCTGTGGATGTCCAGACCATCGACAGGTCTCCCGTGTTGGTACTCAGCCCGCCGCTGCATGCCAAAGACGACGTCGATGTCCCTCGGACTGCATTTGCCCGTGGCCTCGGAGATCCCGCGATCGTAAAGCCTTGGATCAAAGAGGCTGAGGTTGAGCCTCGTGCACGGGTGTACGCCGCACCCCTCAATTCTGCGCCGATTGCTGGCGCCCTGGCGTCTGTTGTCTTGCCCGTTGATTTGCCAGTGGAATTGCCAGTGATTAATCTGCCCGCGGCGGCATTTGGCTTGGAGCCACACCCCCCAAACATTGAAGCTTTCTTGCAACCCCAAAAAACTAATCCCGCGCAGACAATCCCGGCTTTGACCGTCGCGACCACGATTGGAACGGTCGTCAATGGGACCACTGTCACGGACCCCACTGTTACTGGGTCCACTGTTACTGGATCCACCGTCACTGGGCAGGCTGCCACACAACAGTTTGACCGACAGCCAGCATATGCACCGGCGGCGCTACCACCGCCCACGGCGCAGCCGAAGGCTCAGCGTGCAGAATTCAAGTCGAACGCAGCGGTACGCGCGCGGACTGCCAAAAATACGCTCAAAGAACCACCCAAGAAGACCGGCGTGTTTCTCCGCTGGGATGACCGCACCCCAGTGTTCGACGATTGGTATCAACATCTTGTCTGGCAGCAATGGGCGACGTTGGGCGGACACACCTTGCCCGAGGAGTGGCCATTTGCTAATTTTGTCCAAATGTAGGCTTCCCACTCTCGTATGACCTGCTATCCTTTGAATGCATAAGTCGCCAGTGGACGGCGATGTTGGGGCATAGGTCGCCGCCAAACCGGCGACTGGGGTATTGGTCGCCGCCAAACCGGCGACTGGGGAGACATGGGGGCCAATGGAGTACTTCATCCAGCAGTTGATCAACGGGATTACTCTCGGATCAATCTACGGTCTCATCGCCATTGGCTACACGATGGTGTTCGGCATCATTGGCATGGTGAACTTCGCCCACGGCGATGTGTTCATGATTTCCACTTTCGTCGCCATGATCGTGCTGCTGCTGATTTCATCGTTCCTGCCTGCAGGTGCATTCGGCGTGATCCTTGCGCTGATTGCAATGCTGCTTGCTGCCATGGTGATGACCTCCGTCTGGAACTGGGCGATTGAGAGGGTCGCCTACCGGCCTTTGCGCGGATCGTTCCGCTTGGCACCGCTGATTTCGGCCATCGGCGTGTCGATCGTGATCCTCAACTTTGTCCAGTTGGTGCAGGGTCCGCGCAACAAGGCTGTTGCGCCATTGATCGACGGCAGCATCTGCATTTCCGGGCATTCGACTGCTGCCAAGCGCTGCTGGATCGAGACCGGGCCACAGGCGTTCGGCATCAACCTCGCGTACAAGCAAGTGGTCATCATGCTCGTTACGGCACTTCTGCTGGCTGTGTTCTGGTATGTCGTGCAGAAGACGTCACTCGGCCGCGCGCAGCGCGCGTGTGAGCAAGACAGTAAAATGGCGTCGCTCCTTGGCATCAACGTTGATCGGACGATTTCGATCACATTTATCATCGGCGCGGCGCTGGCAGCTGTTGCGGGCGTTATGTACATCGTTCAATACGGTGTCATTAATTTTGCCGACGGCTTCGTTCCGGGCGTCAAGGCGTTCACGGCGGCTGTTCTTGGCGGCATCGGTTCGTTGCCGGGTGCTGTGCTCGGTGGCTTGATTATCGGTCTTATCGAGTCGCTGTGGTCCGCCTATTTCTCGATCGACTACAAGGATGTGGCCGCGTTTTCGATTCTTGCCATCACGCTGATTTTTATGCCGTCGGGCATCCTCGGCAAACCTGAAGTCGAGAAGGTCTGAGACCCATGGCAACGGCAAAAGGCGGCCTTGAGTCCGCAGGTTCCGGCGCGGGACCGCAGAGTGTACCGCAACAACTTCTCGATGCCGCGAAGGCGGCGCTGTTGGCGTTTGTCTTGTGCATCCCGATCGTGGCCTTGCGCACCGAGCAGGACATTTCCAACCGGCTGATCCTTGAGGCAAAATGGGGTGTGGTCGCCTATGTGACTTTGGCCGGGTTTGCTGTTTCGCTCATCCGGCACTTGGAAAGCGGCGGACGGATTTTGGCCCTGTTGATCGTGATCGCCGTTGGTGTCGCCTTCCGCCTGTTGTCCGTTGGAACCTTTGGCAGCCCATCAATGCCGATTGGACAGGCGATCCTGTTCATAGCCGCGGGGCTCGCACTGGTGACCGGCGCATTCCTTGTCGGGCGGTTCATTCCGGCGCGTAAATCGGACGGCGGCAAACGTGTGCTTGCGCTATTCACGGATCCAGCCTTGAGCCAGAAAATCGCCATTGGCGGGCTTATGCTCCTGACCGTCTATCCCTTCCTCGCACTAGCGCTCGTCGGCCAAGCCGGGTCGATCAAATGGATCGATAACTTCGGCATTCAGATCATGATCTACATCATGCTTGGCTGGGGCCTGAACATCGTCGTCGGCCTCGCGGGCTTGCTGGATCTCGGCTACGTCGCGTTTTATGCCGTTGGCGCGTACGCCTATGCGTTGTTTGCCACCGTTGTCATCCCGGCATATCCAACGCTCGGCCCGTGGGCTTTTTGGATTTGCTTGCCAGTGGCGGGGCTGATGGCCGCCTTCTGGGGCGTGCTGCTCGGTTTCCCCGTCCTGCGCCTGCGTGGCGATTACTTGGCCATTGTGACGCTTGCCTTTGGCGAGATCATACGTCTGGTGCTGATCAACTGGGTCGACGTCACCCAAGGCTATGCTGGTATTTCAGGCATTCCGCGGCCGAGCTTTTTCGGCCTGCCGTTTACGGACACGCCAAACGGTTTCGCGGCCTTCTTCGGCCTGGAACACAAGCCGCTCTATCGGACGATCTTTCTCTTCTACGTGATCCTGGCGCTCGCACTATTGACCAACTGGGTGACGTTGCGGTTGCGCAAACTGCCTGTCGGTCGCGCGTGGGAAGCGCTGCGAGAGGACGAGATCGCTTGCCGGTCGCTCGGCATCAACACCACCAACACCAAACTGACAGCGTTCGCCATTGGCGCCATGTTCGGCGGCTTTGCGGGTTCGTTCTTCGCCGCGCGCCAAGGCTTCATTTCGCCTGAAAGCTTCACCTTCACGGAGAGCGCTGTCATCATCGCCATCGTCGTGCTTGGCGGCATGGGCAGTCAAATCGGCGTCGCCATTGCGGCCGTCGCCATGGTCGGCGGCACCGAGATTCTGCGTGAACTCGAATGGCTGAAAAACATCTTTGGCAACGACTTTGATCCGACCCAATACCGCATGCTGATCTTCGGCTTGGCCATGGTGGTGCTGATGATTCTTAAGCCGCGTGGACTCATTTCGACACGACAGCCAACGATCGCGCTTAAGGAAACGCGTGCGATTTCTGGCAGCCTCGTCAAAGAAGGACACGGCTGATGGCGGTCGGTATTCCCCAGCTCACAGTCGAGCACATGACGATGCAGTTCGGCGGCCTGATCGCTGTCAACGATTTGTCTTTCATCGCACGCCAGGGCGAGATCACCGCCATTATCGGCCCCAACGGTGCGGGCAAGACGACCGTGTTCAACTGCATCACTGGCTTCTACAAGCCGACCCGCGGGCGAATGGCGTTGCTGACAGACGGTGCGACCGACGCCAGCGTTGCAGCTGTGACGGCCACCGGCAATCGCTGGAGCCGCACTGCAAGTGGGCGTGTTTATCTGCTTGAGCGCATGCCGGATTTCGAGATTGCGGCCCAGGCAAAGGTCGCGCGCACGTTCCAGAATATTCGGCTTTTCTCCGGCATGACCGTGCTTGAAAACCTGATCGTCGCCCAGCACAATGCACTCATGGACGCTTCGGGGTGGACGCTAAAGGGCTTGTTCGGTTTCAAGACTTACCGTGCAGCCGAACTGGCCGCGGTGGAGAAAGCCAAGTACTGGCTCGACCAGATCGGTCTCACAGACCGGGCTGACGACCCGGCTGGCGAATTGCCCTATGGCGCCCAGCGTCGGCTCGAAATCGCGCGCGCCATGTGCACCGGGCCCGTGATGCTCTGTCTCGATGAGCCTGCAGCGGGTCTCAACCCCCGCGAAAGCGCGGATTTGAACATCCTGTTGAAGCGCATCAAGACCGATCACAAGACATCGATCCTGCTCATCGAGCATGACATGAGCGTCGTCATGGAAATCTCTGACC